>CAMDRF010000100.1 GCA_945906765.1 Nitrosovibrio sp. Nv4
GGCAACGCCGGCGGCGTGGCGATGGAGTTCATCGCCAAAGCACCGGCGGACGGCTACACGCTCTACTACTTCGACAGCGGGCCGCTGACGGTCGCGCCGCACCTGGCCAAGGTCGGCTACCACAGCTTCACGTCGTTTACCCAGCTCGGCCACGTCTGCGGCAGCGGCAGCATGCTGGCGGTCCATCCCTCAACACCGTTCAAGAGCATGGACGATGTGATCGCGGCCTCCAAGCGGGAGCCGAACAAGTGGAGTTACGGCACCTCCGGTGTCGGCGGGCCGCATCATCTGTCGGGCGAGTACTTCAAGAGCGTCACCGGCGCGAACCTGCTGCACATCCCCTACAAGGGCGGCGGGCCGGCGATGACCGACCTGATGGGCGGCCAGTTGCCGATGCTGTTCACGTCTCTTGGACCGGCGGTGGGCGCGGTCAAGAGCGGCAAGATCCGCGCGCTGGCGGTGACTTCCCTCACCCGAGCTGCCGCATTCCCCGACGTACCAACCATGGACGAGCTGGGCCTGAAGGGCTTCGACTCGACGGCCTGGTACGGCCTGCTCGGCCCCGCCGGGCTGCCGTCAGAGGTGGTGGCACGCTGGACGCAGGCGCTTGCCAAGGCGGGTACCGACAAGGCCGGCATGGATGCGATCAACGCCACCGGCTGCGACGCAGCCATCCTTTCGCCCGCGCAAACGCTCGAGCGGATCAAAGGCGATTACGCCAAATGGGGACGCGTGGTCAAGGACGCTAATATCAAGGCGGAGTGAGTTCCGCCTCGAGGCGTCGCCGCAATTCGGATCGGCGAGTTGCGCGGCGCAAGCAGCCGCGATGCCGCAGGCCACCTGCCAACCGGCCGATGCGCGCATGGAACTGCCCATAGGCGATCGTCTCCCCGGGCCCGTCGAACGGCTCCCAGACAAGGAACGGATGCAATCCAATAGTCATCACGCATCGATTCCGAACGCCTGCTTCATTCCTGCAATCCCGGCCTGCTGCGCCGACCACATGCGCCCGCCCACCAGGCCGCCATCCACCACGAGGTTGTGGCCGTTGATGAAGGTCGACTGATCCGAGGCGAAGAATACAGCCGCGTTGGCGATATCGTCGGTGATTCCGGCGCGGGGGATCGGCTGCAGCTTGGCGAGCCCCGCCTTCACCGCCTCGGCCGTCTTTTCCGCCGCCTCGCTCGGTAATCCGAATGCCTTGCCGAAAATGCCGGTGGCGATGCCGCCGGGCGAGATGCAGTTGACGCGCACGTTCTGCTCGCCGAGCTGCATCGCCACGCAATTCGACAGGTGCACCACCGCCGCTTTCGCCGCGCTGTAGGTCATGGAGGTCGACAGTCCGGCGCGCACCGCCGCCACGCTGCCGTTGTTGATGATGCTGCCGGAGCGCTGCTTGATCATGACCGGCGCGGCGTGCTTCATGCCGAGCATGACGCTGCGCACCAGCGTGGCCATCGCCGCATCGAATCCGGCGACCGGGGTTGCCTCGATACCGCCCTGCGGCGCCGGGCCGCCGGCGTTGTTGAACAGGCAATCGATCCGGCCCCAGAGCTTGACGCACTCCGCAATCAGCCGCTCGACATCGGCTTCCTGCGTGACGTCGGCCCGCATGAAACGGCAGCGCTCCGGCCCGAGCGCGGCCTCCAGCGATGCGCCAAGTTCCGCGCGCCGGCCACAGAACAGCACCCGCGCGCCCTCCTCCACGAAGCGCTCGACCGAGCGCCGGCCGATGCCGCTGGTCGCACCCGTGATGATGGCGACCTTGCCTTTAAGCATTTCCATGATCTGTCTCCAGGGTAGCGACTCTCATATAATGATTCTTTTCCTCAGCACATCAGCACATTTCCCGGGACCCATGATGCACGCCTGCCGAAGCCTTGTCGCATTGCTGTTCGCACTCGCCGTTGCCGCGCCTGTTGCAGCGCAAAACTATCCCTCCAAGCCGATCCGCCTCATCGTTCCGTTCCCGCCCGCGGGCGCGGTGGACATCGCATCGCGTGCGATCGCCAACGAGTTGAGCAAAGGGCTCGGGCAGCCGGTAACGGCGGAGAACCGCCCCGGCGCCGGCGGCAACCTCGGCGGCGAGGCGGCGGCCAAGTCGGCGCCCGACGGCTATACGCTATTCATGTCGACGAGCGGCATCCAGGCGATCAACCCGGCGCTGTACGCGAAAATGACCTTCGACCCGAACAAGGACCTGGCGCCGGTGGCGCCGCTGGTGTCGCTCAGCAATGTGCTGGTGCTGCATCCCAGCGTGAAAGCGAACTCGGTTAAGGAAGTCATCGCGCTGGCCAAGGCGCAACCGGGCAAGATCCCCTACGCCTCGAGCGGCAACGGCACCAGCATCCACATGTCGGGCGCGATGTTCACGCAGATGACCGGCATCGAGATGATCCACATCCCCTACAAGGGCAGCGGCCCGGCGGTGACGGACCTGCTGGGCGGCACGGTCAGCATGATGTTCGACAACATTCCCTCGGCACTGCCGCACATCAAGTCGGGCAAGCTGAAGGCGCTCGCAACCACCGGCGCGAAACGCGATCCCGCGCTGCCCGACCTGCCGACGATCGCCGAAGCGGGCGTGCCGGGCTACGAATCGGGCGTGTGGTTCGGCCTGATGGTGCCCGCCGGCACGCCGAAAGATGTGATCGCGCGCCTCAACGCGGAAGCGGTAAAGGGCGCGAAGTCGCCCGAGTTCGTGAAACGCATGACCGATCTCGGTTACAACCTGATTCCCGGTTCGGCCGAAACCATGGCCGATCTGATCAAGCTGGAAATCGCGCGCTGGACCCCGATCGTCAAGGCCTCAGGCGCGAAAGTCGATTGACATGAAACCCGCTCGCATCGAAGGCATCCTCTCTCCCGTCGTCACGCCGTTCAAGCGCGACCTCTCGCCGGACGCCGACCGCTTCGTCAAGCACTGCCGCTGGCTGATGCAGAGCGGCTGCGCGGGACTCGCCGTATTCGGCACCAACAGCGAGGCGAACTCGATGTCGGTGGAGGAAAAACTGGAACTCCTCGATGCGCTGGTGAAAGGCGGCGTGCCGGCCGCGGCGCTGATGCCCGGCACCGGCCATTGCGCGCTCAGCGATTCGGTGAAAATGACCCGCGAGGCGGTGCGGATCGGCTGCGGCGGCGTGCTGATGCTGCCGCCGTTCTACTACAAGGGCGTCTCGGACGAAGGTCTGTTCCGCAATTTCTCGGAAATCATCGAGCGCGTCGGCGACGACCGGCTGCGCCTGTACCTGTATCACATCCCGCCGGTGTCCAATGTGGCGATCTCGCTCGATCTCATCGACCGCCTGCTCAGCCGCTATCCGGGCATCGTCGCGGGCGCGAAGGATTCCTCTGGCGACTGGAACAACACCAAGGCGATGCTGGAGCGCTTCAAGGAGCGCGGCTTCGACGTGTTTCCCGGCAGCGAAGTGTTCCTGCTCGATGGCCTGCGCACCGGGGGCAAGGGCTGCATCACCGCCACCGGCAACGTCAACCCGGGGCCGATCGCGGAAGTGTTCAAGAACTGGCGCTCGACGGAAGCCGACAAGCTGCAGGCCGGCATCACCGCGACGCGCATGATCATGCAGAAGGTGCCGATGATCCCGGCGCTCAAGGCCGTCACCGCGCATTTCGGCAACGACCCGCAATGGCGCACCGTGCGCCCGCCGCTGGTCGAGCTCACGCCCGAGCAGGAAAAGCAGGTCATCACCGAACTGAAGGCCGCCGGCTTCTCTATGCCGGGGCTTTAGCCCGGCCGAGCACGAATCCCTCGTACCCTCGCTCCGCAACGCCCTCGCAGAGCTTGGCATAGCGCGCGAGCCCGCCCGCGTAGGGCATGAACACCTGCGGCTTGCCGGCGACGTTGGCGCCGAAGTACCAGGAGTGCTTCGCATCCCATAGCACCGTCGCCTGTGCGGCTTCCTGGACCGTCGCGGTCCATTCGCGCGTGGCTTGCGCCGAGGGCTCAATCGTTTCGATACCGTTGCGGCGCAGGTGACCGATGCACTCGGTGATCCAATCCACGTGCTGCTCGATCGCGACCGGCATATTGGTGAGCACTGAAGGGCTGCCCGGCCCGGTGATTGTAAACAGGTTCGGGAAGCCGGGCATCTGCAAGCCGAGGTAGGTCTCCGGCCCGGTTTTCCAGTCCTCGCGTAGCGACCTCCCGGCACGGCCGCGGATGTCCATCTTCAGCAGCGGGCCCGTCATGGCGTCGAAGCCGGTGGCGAAGACGATGATGTCGAGCGCGTGCTCGCGGCGACCGCTTTTCCCCTCGGTGCGAATGCCATCGGCGGTGATGCGCTCGATCGGATCGGCGCGCAGGTCTACGAGCGAGACGTTGGCGCGGTTGAAGGTCTCGAAGTAGTCGGTATCGATCGGCGGCCGCTTGGCCGCGTAAGGATGGTCGATGTTCGCGAGCGATTCCGCAGTCGCCGGATCCTTGACGGCGGCGCGAATCCGCGCCTTGAGGAACTCCGCCGCAGTCGCGTTCGCCGCCCGGTCGGTGACCAGGTCGCGGAACGTGGCACGGAACTGCAATCCGCCCGTCTCCCACGCGGCCTGGTAGACCGCCTCGCGTTCCTCGGGCGTAACGTCCGCCACGTTGCGCTCCGAGATACGGAACGCGTGGCCGTTCACGGTGGAGCGAGCGATGCCGCGGATCTCGTCGAAATTGTCACGCACCCAACGCTTGAATTCCGGTGTCAGCGGCGCGTTGCGTGCCGGCACACTGTAGTTCGCGGTACGCTGGAACACCGTGAGGTGCGCGGCGCTCTGCGCAATCACCGGCGCAGCCTGGATGCCGGTGGAGCCGGTGCCGATCTGGCCGACCCGCTTGCCGGTGAAGTCCACGCCTTCTTGCGGCCACTGGCCGGTGTGGTACCAATTGCCGCGGAAATCCTTCAGGCCCGGAATGTCGGGGACGTTCGCCGCCGACAGGCAGCCGACCGCGGCGACAAGGTAAGTCGCCGTGCACTGCTCGCCGGATTCGGTCTCGACGCGCCAGCGGTTCGTACCCTCGTCGAAGCTGGCGGCGGTGACGCGCACGCCGAACTTCATGTCGCGCCGCAAGTCGAACTTCTTCGCCACGTAGTCGAGATAGGCGCGGATCTCCGGCGGGCCGGGGTAGCGCTCGGTGGATTGCCACTCGTCGTTCAGCTCGCGGGAGAAGAAGTACCGGTAGGCGTGGCTTTCGGAGTCGCAGCGCGCGCCCGGATACCGGTTCCAGTACCAGGTGCCGCCGAGGTCGCCGCCCGCCTCCAGTACCCTGACGCGCAGCCCCAAGCGGTCGCGCAGGCCGTGGAGCTGGTACAGCCCCGCGAAGCCCGCGCCGATGACGATTGCGTCGAAGTGCATTACCGCTCCCAGGATCGCAGCAGCGCCGATTCTAGCCCTAGAATCGGCCCATGAGCACCGTCCTCATCACCGGCGCCGGCCGAGGGATCGGCCTGGCCACTGCGCGCGAATTCCACAAGGCGGGCTGGAAGGTGCTTGCGCTGGACAAGGACTTTTCCGGCTTTGACCTCAAGGATGCCGAACGCATCGAGTTCGACCTTCGAAATCTTGCGGAGATCAAAGAGCTCGCAAGACATGAGATCCACACCCTCGTGAACAACGCGGGGGTTCTCTTCTGCGACCCGTACGACGCCATTCCGGAACGAAACAAGCGCGAAGTCCTGGCTGTGAACATCGAAGCGCCCGCGGCGTTGATTACCGCTCTTGCGCCGCAGATGAAGGCCAGAAAGTCAGGCCGCATCGTCAACGTCGGCTCGGTGGCGGCTTTTACGGGGCATCCGGACCTCTGGTACGGCATCACCAAGGCGGGGATCCTCAACCTCACCAAGGCCTGGGCGAAGGAACTCGGGCCGCACGGCGTGCTGGTCAACGCGGTGGCGCCGGGTCCCACGCAGACCGCGATGTACGACCAGTTGCCGCAGTCGCGCAAGGACGGGGTGATGAAAGCGGTCTACTCGGGCCGCGTCTGCACGCCCGAAGAGGTCGCTGCTGCGATCCTGTGGCTCGGAACCTCTTGCCCCGAGTACATGAACGGGACTACGCTCGACGTAAACAACGGTTCGTATCCAAGATAAGGGAGATTTGCCATGTTGCGCTTCGTGCTGTTTGCATTATTCCTCGCCACCAATGCCACCGCGCAAACATGGCCGGTGAAGCCGGTCAAGATTGTGGTGCCGTTCTCGCCCGGCGGCTTCGCCGACAGCGGCGCGCGCGCGATCAGCGACAAACTCGCGGCGCGCCTGGGCCAGTCGGTGGTGATCGAGAACCGCGTCGGCGCGAGCGGTAACATCGGCGCCGAGGCGGTGGCCAAGAGCGCCCCCGACGGCTACACGCTGCTGCTGGGCTTCGACGGCACCATGGTGATCAACCCGCACGTGTTCGCGAAGATTCCCTTCGACACGCTGCGCGACTTCGCGCCGGTCACCAAGCTGGGCGACGCGCCCTCGCTCGTCGTCGCGCACCCCTCGGTGCCGGCGAATGATCTGCGCGAACTGATCGCGCTCGCCAAGGCGAAGCCGGGCAGCCTTTCGTACGGCACCTCCGGCACCGGCAATACGCCGCACTTGGTGGGCGAGATGCTCAACCTGCGGGCCGGCACCGATTTCCAGCACATCCCTTACAAGGGCGGGGCGCAGGCGATCGCCGACGCGGTGGGCGGACAGATTCCGCTGGTATTCACGGCGATCGCAAGCGCCCAAGGGTTCCTGCGCGCCGGCAAGCTGAAGGCTCTGGGCGTCACCAGCACGGCGCGCGTCGCGGCGCTGCCCGACGTGCCCACCTTCATCGAGTCCGGCCTGCCGGACTTCGTGGTGAATTCCTGGATCGGTATCCTCGCGCCCGCGAAGACACCGCGCCCGATCGTCGAGCGCCTGCAGCGCGACATCGCCGCAGTGCTGAAGGACCCCGACGTGCAGGCCCGCTACGCGGTCCTCGGCAACGAGCCGGTCGGAAATACGCCGGACGAATACGCCGCGCAGATCAAGACCGACCTCGCGCAGTGGGGGGTGATCGTGAAACGCGCCGGCATCAGGATCGAGTAAACGATGGCCGGCGAACTGAAGTCCCTGCTGGCGAAGGGCAAGTTCATTGTCGCGCCGGGCGTGTTCGAGATGTTCTCGGCGAAAATCGCCGACCGCATGGGCTTCAAGGCCCTGTACATGACGGGCTACGGCATTTCGGCCTCGCACCTGGGCCTGGCGGACGCGGGCCTGGTCACCTACCGCGACATGGTCGAGCGCGCGCGCACCATCGCTCAAGGAACACGGACGCCGCTGATCGCAGACGCCGACAACGGCTTCGGCGGCCTGCTCAACGTGCGCGAGACGGTGCGCGGCTACGAGGCCGCGGGCGTGCAGGCGATCCAGATCGAAGACCAGGAAACGCCGAAGAAATGCGGCCACACGCCGAACCGGCGCGTGGTGCCGCTCGAGGATGCGGTCAAGCGCATCGAGGTAGCGGTGGAAGCGCGACGCAGCAACGATTTCCTCATCATCGCGCGCACCGATGCGCGCACCGGCCTCGGCATGGACGAGGCCCTCAAGCGCGCGAAGGCCTTTGCCAAGGCAGGCGCCGACATCCTGTTCGTCGAGGCGCCGGAATCGGAGGAAGAGTTCAAGCGCGTCGGCGCCGAACTGGCCGGCAGCGCGAAGCTGCTCGCCAACATGGTGCCGACCGGAAAATCGCCCGTGGTGTTCGCCGAAAAACTGAAAGCGTTCGGCTTTTCCATCGCGATTTATCCGAGCGCCGGAATGGGTGCGGCATGCTATGCCATTGAAAAATCTTTTTCATATCTAAAAGAAAAACAAACACTTGAAAATTGCCCCGTGCCCGCCTACGACATGAAGCAGTTGCACGAACTGGTCGGCTTCCAGGACGTCTGGGACTTCGAGAAGCGCCACGTGGAGATCAAATGAGCCAAACGCTGTTCGACAAGGTCTGGAACCTGCACGCGATCGACGACCTGGGCGACGGCATGCAACTGATGTTCGTCGACCGGCACCTGATGCACGAACTTTCCGGCCAGCGCGGCCAGCTGGAACTGAAGGAGCGCGGCATCCGCACGCGCAGCCCCGCTCTCACCATCGGTTCGATGGACCACGTGGTTTCGACCGTGCCCGGCGCCAAGGGCGGCAACGCGCCCTGGGCCGACAAGCTGATCGATTCCTTCCGCGTCGAGAGCAAAAAGGCGGGCATCAAGATCTACGACATCGGCCAGGACGGCCAGGGCATCGTCCACGTGGTCGGGCCCGAACTCGGCTTCACCCTGCCCGGCACGCTGCTGGTCTGCGGCGACAGCCACACCTGCACGCATGGTGCGCTGGGGTCGCTCGCCTGGGGCATCGGCACCAGCGAACTCACGCATGTGCTCGCCACGCAGACCATCGTGCAGCAAAAGCCGAAGGCGATGCGCGTGGATTTCCGCGGCACGCCGGCGCGCGGTATCACCGCCAAGGACCTGATCCTGGCGCTGATCGGCAAGATCGGCACCGCCGGCGGCATGGGCTACGCGGTGGAATACGCGGGCGAGGCGATCCGCGGCCTGGAAATGGAAGGCCGCATGACGGTGTGCAACCTGTCCATCGAACTGGGCGCCAAGATTGGCATGATCGCGCCCGACGAGAAGACCTTTGCCTACCTGAAAGGCCGGCGCCACGCGCCCTCGGGCGAGCGCTGGGAGCAGGCGCTCGCGCACTGGAAGACGCTGCCGAGCGATACGGGGGCGACATTCGACAAGGAACACGCCATCGACTGCGCGTCGCTCGCGCCGCAGATCACCTGGGGCACCAGCCCCGAGGACGTGATCGGCGTCGATGGCACGATCCCGGGCAACAAGCCAGAGGCACTCGCCTACATGGGGCTCACCGAGGGCAAGCCGATCGCGGGCACGCAAGTGGACCGCGTGTTCATCGGCTCCTGCACCAATTCGCGCCTGCCCGACCTGCGCGCCGCCGCCGAGTTAATTCGCGGGCGCAAGGCCGCGAAGCACGTGAAAGCCTGGGTGGTGCCCGGCTCCTGGCGCATCAAGCAGGACGCCGAGAAAGAGGGACTGCACGATATCTTCCTCGCCGCCGGTTTCGAATGGCGCGAAGCGGGCTGCTCGATGTGCGTGGGCGTGAACGGCGAGCAGGTCGAACCGCTGGCGCGCTGCGTATCCACTTCGAACCGCAACTTCGTCGGCCGCCAGGGCCCGCAGGCGCGCACCCACCTCGCCAGCCCCGCGATGGCCGCCGCCGCGGCGATCGCAGGGGAAATTGTGGATGTCAGGGGATTTTGAATGGACAAATTCACAAGACTTTCGGCGATTGCAGCACCCTTTCTGCAAAAAAATGTCGACACCGACCTGATCATCCGCGTCGAGCGCTGCACCGGCATGCCAAAAGAGGAACTCGGCGCGTACGCCTTCGAAATGGTGCGCTTCCTCCCCGGCGGCGCCGAGAATCCGGAGTTCGTCCTCAACCAGCCGCGCTACCGCGGCGCGCAGGTCCTGGTCTGCGGCGAATTCTTCGGCACCGGCAGCTCGCGCGAAGTGGCGGTCTGGGCGCTCGCCAGCTTCGGCATCCGCTGCGTGATCGCGCCCTCCTTCGGCCAGATCTTCTACGGCAACTGTTTCCAGAACGGCCTGCTGCCGATCGTCCTGCCGCCGACGATCGTCGAAGCGCTGGCGCAAGCGGCAGCGGATCCCGCGGCAAAGCCCTTCGCCGTCGACCTCGAACGGCAAACCATCAACGGTACGGTGCACTTCGATATCGAACCGCGCCGCAGGAAGATGCTGCTCGAAGGACTGGACGAAATCGACTTGACGCTCGCCATGGAACCGAAGATCGCCGCCTTCGAAACCGCCGACCGCGCGCGGCGGCCGTGGATTTA
>CAMDRF010000101.1 GCA_945906765.1 Nitrosovibrio sp. Nv4
GCGAAGAAGGTGTACCGCGCCACCGACGTCACCGCCGACACCAAGGTGCGCGCGCAGATCAAACGGCTGCAGGACGAAGGCTACGGCCACTACCCGGTATGCGTGGCGAAAACCCAGTCCTCGTTTTCGACCGACGCCTCGGTGCGCGGCGCGCCGTCGAACCACGTGGTCAACGTGCGCGAAGTGCGGCTCGCCGCCGGCGCCGAATTCGTGGTCATGGTCTGCGGCGACATCATGACCATGCCGGGGCTGCCCAAGGTGCCCTCGGCGGAGAAAATCGACCTGGTCGACGGCAAGGTCGTTGGGCTGTTCTGAACGCTTGATTCGGCAACTCGGAAGGCCGGGAGATTACCCATGGAATGGCTGTCGGATCCGCAGGCATGGATTGCGCTCTTCACGCTCACGGCGCTGGAAATCGTCCTCGGCGTCGACAACATCATCTTCATCTCGATACTGGTCGGCCGGCTGCCGGAAGCGCAGCGCGCGCGCGCGCGGACGCTCGGGCTCGCGTTCGCCATGTTCACGCGCATCGCGCTGCTGCTCTCGCTCGCGTGGGTGATGACCCTCACCGCGCCGCTGTTCTTTTTTATCGGCAAGGAAATCTCGGGGCGCGATCTGATCCTCATCGGCGGCGGCCTGTTCCTGCTGTGGAAGAGCGTGCATGAGATCCACAACTCCCTCGAAGGAGAGGCGGACGAACACGCGGCGGCCGCGGTGCGCGCGGGCTTCGCCGCCGTGATCCTGCAGATCGCGATCATCGACATCGTGTTCTCGCTCGACTCGGTGATCACCGCCGTCGGCATGGTCGAGCAGGTCTCGATCATGGTGATCGCCATCGTGGCGGCCGTCGTCGTCATGATGTTCGCGGCCGGACCGATCGGCGAGTTCGTCGACCGCCACCCCACGGTGAAAATGCTGGCGCTGAGCTTTCTGATCCTGGTGGGCATGGCGCTGGTCGCCGAAGGCTGGGGCTACCCGATACCGAAGGGCTACATCTATTTCGCGATGGCGTTCTCGGTCGCCGTCGAGATGCTCAACATCCGCATGCGCGCGCGCCGCCGGGACGCGGTCAAGCTGCGCAAGCACACACCCGCTTGAACAGGCGCATGTACCATGACGGGAACGGGGACCGCGCGCAGCAGCCGGGCCTATTTGTGCGCGGAGCCGTCGCCGCTGCACTATGGCTGGCCGCTCCTCTCGCCCTTGCCGCGGCCGCCAGCGAGCCGCCTGCCGTGCTCGGGATCCCGGTCGATTTCATCCTGTTTGCGTTGACCCTGCTCGGCGTGGCGCTGTTCCACCACCACACGCTTCGGGTTGCGCTGATCGGGCTGGCGACCATCACCGTCTACAAGCTTGCGTTCACCGGTTTTAAGACTGGCCCCGGCATCCCGGGCCTCATCGGGCACATGCAGCACGAATGGGTCATCCTTACCAACCTGCTGTGCCTGCTGCTCGGTTTCGCGCTGCTGTCGAAGCATTTCGAGGACAGCAAGGTGCCGGCGGTGCTGCCCAAGTTCCTGCCGGGGGAATGGAAGGGCGCGTTCGTGCTGCTCGCGATGGTGTTCGTGCTGTCCGCGTTTCTCGACAACATCGCCGCGGCGCTGATCGGCGGGGCGATGGCGCACACAGTGTTCCGCGGCAAGGTCCATATCGGGTATCTCGCGGCAATCGTCGCCGCCTCCAACGCCGGGGGTTCGGGCAGCGTGGTGGGCGACACCACCACCACCATGATGTGGATCGACGGCGTGAGCCCGCTCGCGGTGCTGCACGCCTATGTCGCCGCCGCGGTCGCGCTGGTGCTGTGCGGCATTCCCGCCGCCTTGCAGCAGCACAAGCACTCCCCGATCATGCAGTACGAGCCCGGCAGCGCGCAGGTGGACTGGGCCCGGGTCGGCATCGTGGCGTTCATTCTGATCACGGCGATTGGCGTCAACGTTTATGTGAACGTGTTGCACAACGACATTGCCGACCGCTTTCCCTTCATTGGCGTCGCCGTGGTGCTGGCGATCCTGCTCTCGACGCCGTTGCGCAAGCCCGAGTGGAGCCTGTTACCCGAGGCCACCAAGGGCACGATTTTCCTGCTTGCGCTGGTAACCTGCGCCTCGATGATGCCGGTGGAGAAGCTGCCTGTCGCGTCCTGGCAGACGGCCTTCGGACTCGGCTTCATCTCCGCGGTGTTCGACAATATTCCGCTCACCGCCCTCGCCCTGAAACAAAGCGGCTACGACTGGGGTATGCTCGCCTACACAGTAGGGTTCGGCGGCTCGATGATCTGGTTCGGCTCCTCTGCCGGGGTGGCGCTGTCCAACATGTATCCGGAAGCGAAGAACGTGGGCCGCTGGCTGTATCACGGTTGGCACGTGACGGTAGCTTACGTGATCGGCTTTTTCGTACTGCTGGCGGTGATGGGCTGGCAGCCGACGCCCAAGCGCGGCGACCCGCCGTCCGCCCCGCCGGCGGCGCAGCAGCCGGTCAAGGCGCTGCCGCGCTGAGTTGCCGATTAATTCGCAATAACAAAAGGGAAATCTCATGGAACCGATGCAATGGCTGACGCTGATCGTGTTCGGACTCACGATCCTCGCCGTCATCACGAATGTCATCGACAGCACGCTGGCCGCCCTGCTCGGCGTCGCGGTCATGTGCTGGCTGGGCATCATGTCCGAGGCGGATGCGTTCAAGTACGTCGACTGGAACGTCATGGCGATCCTGGTCGGCGTCTGGATCATCGCCGGCTACTTCGGCAAGACCGGCGTGCCGAGCTGGCTTTCCATCCAGGCGCTCAAGCTCTCCGGCGGGCGGCCGGGCCTGCTGGTCATCATCCTGACGTTCCTGGCGGGCTTCATCTCGATGTTCGTGGACAACGTGGTGACGATTCTGATGATGGCGCCAGTCGCGCTGCCGCTGACCAAGGCGCTCAAGTTGAAGCCAGTTCCGGTGATCCTGATGATCGGCTTCGGCGCAAACTTCATGGGCACCGCGCTCATCATCGGCGACCTGCCGCCGCAGATGCTGCACAGCGTCGCCGGCGCCGAGTTCTTCGACTTCATCTGGCACAAGGGCCGGCCTTCGTCGTTTCCGATCCTGATGACGACGTTCCTGATCACGCTTGGCGCGATGTGGTACTACGGTTTCCGCGGGCACAAGCGCGTCACCGACATGGGCAGCCTGGGCGTCGAGGCGAAGATCGAGAACCCGCTGTTCGCCACCGTCGTCGTGGGCTGGTTCCTCGGCACGGTGGTTGCCATGTCGATGCGCGAGCATATCGGCGTGCAGCTCGGCTTCATCGCCATGACCGGCGCGATTTCCCTGGTGCTGGTGCTGGCATTGCTGGGCGATCGCGTCAAAGCGTCTAGCTTCGAGGAGTGCCTGCAGGGGCTCGACTGGCGCGCGATCTTTTTCTATATCGCGCTCTTCGCGCTGGTCGGCGGGCTTGAGAAGAGCCACATCCTCGACAAGCTCGCGCTTGCCCTGAAGCCGATTTTCATCGACAACTATGCGCTCGGGGCGACGCTGCTCTACTGGATTACCGTGCCCATCGTCGGGATCGTCGAGCACGACGCCTACATCCTGACCTTCCTTTACACCATCAAGGACATGGCCCAGGGCGGAATCGAGCCCTGGCCGTTGTACTGGATGCTGTTGTGGTCCGGGACGCTGGGCAGCAATCTCACGGTCGCGGGCGCGCCGGCCCTCTATGTCGCGCTGACCCTCGGGGAAAAGGAGGAAGGACGCAAGGTCTCGTTGCGCGAGTTCCTCGCCTGGAGCGTGCCGTTCACCCTCGTTTGCTCCGCGGTCTGCTATGTTCTCGGCATGCTGATCTGGGTGCTGCCGTACGCCAAATGAAAGAGGAAAACGCCATGTACAAGCACATTTTGGTTCCAACCGACGGCTCGCCGCTGTCGCGCGCGGCAATCATCGCGGCAGTCAAGCTCGCGCGCTCGGTCGGCGCCCGCGTCACGGGCCTGTTCGCGGCGCCGGCCGCGACGCCGCTGGTCTACCGCGGCCTGCTGCCGGTCGGCTACGGCACGCCACAGAAAAACGCGGCACTGATCGGAAAAGCCGCCGGCCGCTATCTCGAAGTGATCGAGCGCGCGGCCGGGGTGCCCTGCGAGTGCATCCATGTCACGGGCGATTTCCCAGCAGAAACGATCCTCGAGGTCGCGGCGAAGCGCAAATGCGACCTGATCTTCATGGCCTCGCATGGCCGACGCGGGATGCGCGACGTGCTGCTGGGCAGTGAAACGCAGAAGGTGCTCGCCGGGGCCAAGTTCCCGGTGCTGGTCTACCGCGGGAATTCTTGACCGCCGTCAAGGTCGAAGGTGTAGTGCAGTCATCAGAATCCCGACAGGAGGAGTGACTATGCGAAGCCAATTCGTTCGTATCGCAGGTTCGGTGGCGGTCATCGCGGGCGTTGCGGCGCTGCCGCCGGCGGCACTCGCGCAGTGGGAACCCACCAAAACGGTCGAATTCATCATCCCGGCCGGCACCGGCGGAGGCGCCGACCAGATGGCGCGCACCGCCCAGGCGATCATCGCCAAGCACGGCCTGATGAAGCAGTCGATGGTGGTGGTCAACAAGGCGGGCGGGGCGGGCGCCGAGGGGTTCCTTGACGTGAAGGGCGCGCAGGGCGACCCGCACAAGATCATCATCACGCTGTCGAACCTGTTCACCACGCCGCTTGCCACCGGCGTGCCGTTCAACTGGCGCGACCTGACGCCGGTGAAGATGCTGGCGCTCGACCAGTTCGTCCTCTGGACCAACGCGTCCAAGCCGTACAAGTCGGCCAAGGAATACATCGCGGCGGCCAAGGCGGCGGGGGGCAAATTCAAGATGGCCGGCACGGGCGCGAAACAGGAAGACCAGATCATCACCGCCGCGATCGAGCAGCTGACCGGCGCCAAGTTCATCTACATCCCGTTCCGGGGCGGCGGCGACGTCGCGGTACAGCTGGTGGGCAACCACGCCGATTCGACGGTCAACAATCCGATCGAGGCGGTCGCGCACTGGCGCGGCGGCAAGTTGAAGCCGCTGTGCGTGTTCGATCCCAAGCGCATGCCCTACAAGGCCAAGGTCACCGATACCATGTCCTGGGCCGACATTCCGACCTGCAAGGAAGGCGGGCTGGATGTGGATTACCTGATGCTGCGCGGCATCTTCATGCCGGGCGGCGTCACACCAGACCAGGTGAAGTACTACGTTGAGCTGTTCAGGAAGGTCCAGGCGACGCCGGAGTGGAAGGACCTGATGGAGCGCGGCGCGTTTAACCAGACTTCGCTGGAAGGCAAGGAGTACGCGGACTGGGTCGCGCGCGAGGAAGCGCGCCATGTCCAGTTGATGAAGGCTGCGAAGTTCATCGCCGGCCAGTAGAGATGTCTGAAAGCGGGGGCGGAAAGCCGGCGTTTCGCGTCCGGGCGGCCGAAGCGGTGGTGGCAGCCGTTTTTTTTGCGCTCGGCGCCATCGTGATCTTCGACAGCGCGCGGCTCGGTTTCGGCTGGCGCGAGGACGGCCCCCAGCCAGGGTATTTTCCCTTCTACATCGGCGCCATCATCTGCGTTTCCGCGTTGATCAACTTTGGGCTGGCGCTCGCCGTGGCGGGGGAAAAGAACGGCGTCTTCGTCGAGGCCGGCCAGCTGAAGCTGGTGCTCGCGGTGCTCGTTCCCTCGGCCGTTTACGTCGGCCTGATCGGCTGGATCGGCATCTACGTCGCTTCCGCCGCGTTCGTCGCGTTCTTCATGCGCTGGCTCGGAAAGTACGTCTGGTGGAAAGTCGCCGCGGTGTCGATCGGCAACAGCGTGGTGTTTTTCCTGATCTTCGAGGTCTGGTTCAAGATCCCGCTGCCCAAGGGTCCGCTCGAAGCCGTGCTCCGGCTCAACTGATGGCGCTCGACTGAGGCATGGACGAGATCCAATCGCTGCTGCAGGGTTTCGCCATCGTGTTGACGTTGAAAAACGTCGCGCTGATGTTCACCGGCATCGTCCTCGGGGTGATCATCGGCGTGCTGCCGGGCCTGGGCGGCGCCAACGGCGTGGCGATCCTGCTGCCGCTCACCTTTTCGATGGCGCAGGCGCCGGGCGGCACCACCTCGGCGATCATCCTGCTGTCGTGCATCTACTGGGGCGCGCTGTTCGGCGGCGCGATCACTTCGATTCTATTCAACATTCCAGGCGAGCCGTGGTCGGTGGCGACCACCTTCGACGGCTATCCGCTGGCGCAGAAAGGCCGCGCCGGCGAGGCGCTGACCGCGGCCTTTACTTCTTCGTTCGTGGGCGCGCTCGTCGCCGTCATCGTCATCACCTTCCTGTCGCCGATTGTGGCGGGCTTCGCGCTCGAGTTCGGGCCGCCCGAGTTCTTCTCGGTCTACCTGCTCACCTTCTGCGCGTTCATCGGCATGTCGAAGGAGCCGCCGTTCAAGACGCTCGCCACGATGATGCTGGGCTTCGCGCTCGCGGCGGTCGGCACCGATCCGGTGACCGGCACGCTGCGGCTGACCTTCGGTTCGACGCACCTGCTGACCGGGTTCGATTTCCTCATCGCGGTGATCGGCTTGTTCGGCATCGGCGAGATCCTGCTCACGCTGGAGGAGGGCCTCGCCTTCAAGGGCGCGCAGGCGAAGATGAACATGAAAGTCGTGATCGAGACCTGGAAGGAATTGCCGAAGTACTGGCTGACCTCGATTCGTTCCTCGGTGGTCGGCTGCTTCATGGGCATCGTGCCGGGCGGCGCGACGCCGGCCTCCTTCATGAGCTACGGCGTGGCGCGACGGTTCTCCAAGGACGGCGACAAGTTCGGCACCGGCATGGTCGAGGGCGTGGTGGCGCCGGAAACCGCGGCGCACGCGGCGGGCACCGCCGCGCTGCTGCCGATGCTGACGCTCGGCGTGCCGGGCTCGCCGACCGCGGCGGTGCTGCTCGGCGGCCTGCTGATCTGGGGCCTGCAGCCGGGGCCGCTGCTGTTCGTCGAGCAGAAGGACTTCGTCTGGGGCCTGATCGCGAGCATGTATCTGGGCAACATCGTCGGCCTGATCGTGGTGCTCACCTGCGTGCCCCTCTTCGCCGCGATCCTGCGGGTGCCGTTCTCGGTGATCGCGCCGATCATCATCGTGATCTGCGCGATCGGCGCCTACACCGTGCACAACTCGATATTCGACGTCTGGATGATGCTGGTGTTCGGCGTCGCGGGCTACGTCTTCAAGAAGCTGCAATATCCGCTGGCGCCGCTGGTGCTCGCGATCGTGCTGGGCGACCGTGCCGAGTCGTCGTTCCGCCAGGCGATGCTGATATCGCAAGGCGACATGACGGTGTTTTTCTCGAACTCGCTGGTCGGCTCGCTGACCGGCCTCGCGCTGTTCCTGCTGTTCTGGCCGCTGCTCTCGCTCCTGCTCGCCCGTTTGCGCGCGCGCTACTAGCCAATCGGAGGCTCAACGTCCGCAGCCGCTGGCGCGCGCCCGCAGACGCTTGCAAGGCGCGGCGCTCCCCGCGCGTCCGCTGCGCTGCCGGGTTATGCCCCAATTCGGATCAGCGTGCGTGGCGCAAGATTTGCCAGTACCTCTTCCAGCTTTGGGATGAGGGGCAACAGGAAGGGAAGCTCGTTCGACCGCGCATAAAGAACGACTACCGCGATCGGCAATGCCTTGAGATTCTGCTGGTACTCAAGATTCTTGTCGACCGTGACGAGGGCATCGAACTCGCTCGCCGCTCGGTCAAGGAGTTCGCCGTTCTTGATCCCGCTCCACCCCATCTCGACCGTTGTGCGCACGACATGGTTTGCGAGAGACCGCGCGAATCGCCGCGGAACGGACTCGTCAAGCAGAAGGCGCATCTGCGAATAGACGTGCCTTGGCGGCCTCGAGAACCGCTACCGCAGCCTCACGGGAGACCGAGGGAAAATCGTCCAGAAATTCTTCAAGCGATGAACTTCCTTCAAGGTAGTCGAAGAGGTTCTGGACGAGCACTCGTGTGCCTTTGAAGCACGGGGCTCCGCTCATGACTTCGGGATCGCAACTAATGAAAGGCGCATCCATAGCTACCTCCAATGTGCCAGTCTAACCGGCACCAGGCTCTTTGGGGCATAACGTTTGCGATGACGCGCGCCCGCAAGCGCGAGCAGCGCTTACCACGCGTCGCTGTCGATCGCGCGGTTAGGTCGCTTCCTCATCCGATGAACCGGCGCATGATGCAAGAATCTCTTCACCGTATGTTTGAGTTCGTTTCTCACCGAAGCCCTTTATGGTCAGCAGGTCAGCCGTGCACGTCACTGGCATTGTCACCATTCGCTTCAGTTGGGCATTGTTGACAATGGTGAAGGGAGGAAAGCCCATCTTCAGTGCTTTGCCATTACGCCAGTGCTTAAGCTTTTCGTAGAGCGTTTCTTGCTGTGGGGTTAGTTCGAGGTCTCCTTCCTCGACGGCACCCGAAGGCTCAGGAGGGCCACTGCGCCGACGCCGTACCTGTGCATCCCGGTAAAACTCTAATGCCTTAACGGCTGTAAACAAGGCGCGAACGGTTTGTGGATGTTGATACGGACTATTGTCGGGAAAGGCTTCGCCTGTGTGCGGATCGACCCCATCAGCAAGAGCCTGAACGATTTGAATGGCATTCGATACTTCCACATCGCCTCCCAAAGCTGTACTTGGATGCAACTCGACTGGTGCGATTTCTCCGCGTTGAACGGCGCGAGCAACGGAGCAAAGCGACGCTTGCGAGCGTCCGTTTTTGAACGCTATTCGTTATGCGGCTCTTTCGCTGTACTTGTACACCGGCGTCTCCACGACACGGTCTGGCTTCTGCTCGCTGAGGATTACCTCTTGTAGCCGGTCTACAGTAGAGGGAGCGAAGTACTGCTCTCCAGTCTCTTCATCGACACGCGCAGGCACGTTCTCCACGACGTAAAAATGGCCTTCGTGTTCCAGCGTGTAGGTCACGCGTCGTTCCACCATGTGACCTTCATTCATGTTGACCTCCTTACCTTGAAGTCGATCCATCGTTCAGGATCAGGCTCATAGACTGTGATCACCTTTACCACCTGGCGGGAAGGATAGCTGCATTGGACGTGAATCGCTCTCCCGCCTGCTGTCTTACCATAAATCAAGCAACTCGGTCCGTACTTGTCTTCTGGGTAGTCTTCAATGACCTCTCCGTTGGAAATCGCTTCTCGCATCTCCGACATTCTGACACGGCGGATGATGCTTTGATCAACCGCATGCTTTGAAAGCTCGAATTCATCGGCAGCAACCTTCTTCCGTATCTCGTCAATCACGGGCATACAGAGTTGGCGATCTCCCCGCCTCCTTGATTTCTGGTGGCTCGTCGAGCCGCATAACGTAGTTATTGAACGTGTCCTTGGCCATCGTAGAACCATCTACCTGTAGATGCAACCATCTACGGATGGATGGCGCCATCTGCCGGCATATAGGGGTGCGCTATCTACTTCCATACGGATTCAACCGCCTTCGATACGCGCGTGCCTGCGACCCGGTCTGCGATGCCGAGTTTGCGCACGGCGTCCCAGGTGAGCTCGCAGA
>CAMDRF010000102.1 GCA_945906765.1 Nitrosovibrio sp. Nv4
TGGTGATTTTCTGTTGGCTTACAAGCTCGATGACACCGGAAAAACCGGCTGTATTGTGTTTGTGCGCGCAGGAACACATACCGATATTTTTGAGTAAGGCTTACGATGTATCGAGCACGGCAAAAATATTACGCGTCTAATAGTCCGCCCTGTGCGTGATTTCCTTGTTCTCGCGATCCACCTGGTTGTCACGCTGGCAAAGCTTCTGCGGCCGGGCGGCGCAAAAGCGGTTGCCGCCGAATCGCTGGCGCTCAAGCAGCAACTGATCATCAGCAATCGCACCAGGAGCCGAGCGCCGAACCTGACCTCCTGCGATCGCTTCCTACTCGGATTGGCGACGCTGTTCGTGCGCGAGAGACGTATTTTAAAGCTCGGTGAAGTGGTTAGGCCTGCAACGCTGCTTAGGTTTCACCAGGCACTGGTGCAGCGCAAATATCGGTTGCTGTTTTCCTCGTCAGGTTGCCATCGCAAACCCGGTCCCAAAGGTCCGTCAGTCGAACTCATTGCAGCCATCGTTGCGATGAAGCGCCGCAATCCGAAATTCGGCTGTGTGCGCATCGCCCAGCAGATATCTCGAGCTTTCGGTATCGATCTGGATAAGGATGTCGTGCGCCGAATTCTTGTCAGGCACTACCGGCCGGAGCCGGGCGGCAGCGACGGCCCGTCGTGGCTGACCCTGATCGCGCAGACCAAGGACAGCCTCTGGAGCGTCGACCTGTTCCGTTGCGAATCGATTCTGCTGCGCAGTCACTGGGTGATGCTCGTAATGGATGTATTCACGCGCCGGATTGTCGGCATTGGCGTGGAGGGGGAAACTATTGATGGCATTTCGGTGTGTCGGATGTTCAATTGCGCTGTTTCTGGCCAACAACTACCCAAGCACATCAGCTTGGATAACGACCCGCTGTTTCGCTTTCATCGGTGGCTGGCCAACCTGCGCGTGCTCGAAATTGATGAGATCAAATCTGTTCCCCATGTGCCGGTTTCGCACCCGTTCGTCGAGCGCCTGATTGGCACCATCCGACGCGAGTATCTCGATCAGACCTTGTTCTGGAATCGGTTTGACCTCGCACGAAAATTGAGTGAATTCCGCGATTACTACAATGAGCATCGTGTTCATCGTTCGCTTGGCGGCACAACGCCGGCGGAGTGGGCAGGGGAGTCAGCGCCAACGCGTGCGCAATTGGACCGTTACGGCTGGCGCGACCATTGTCGCGGGCTGTTTCAGATCCCGGTGGCTGCTTAAACTACGAATTCGCCACTAACAGCGCGTCGCGCGCCACGCCGAGCGCCTGGTAGTAGTCCTTGAATTCCATCAAACCGGTTTTTCGGCGAAGATCTTCTGCGCGATCCTGAAGCTGTCGAGCGCCGCCGGCGCGCCGCAGTAGCAGGCGACATGCAGGAACGCTTCCTTGATTTCATGTTTGGTCATGCCGTTGCGGATCGCCGCGCGCAGGTGGATTTCCAGCTCGTGCGGCCGGTTGAGCGCCGAGATCATGGCGAGGTTCATGAAGGCGCGCGTCTTCAGCGGCAGCACGCCGCGCGCCCAGCTCGCGCCCCAGGCGTGCTCGGTGACGTAGTGCTGCAGGTCGATGGTGAAGTCGTCGGCGTCCTTGAACGCCTTGTCGACATAGGCCTTGCCGAGCCAGCGGCGGCGGATTTTGAGGCCTTCGCTGTAGGCCTTGCTGCGTGGCGCGGAGGGTTTGCGCCCGGGTGTTTTTTTCAAGAATTGCTCCTCGGTTGATTCGATCAGGACTGGAAGCGCGGCACGAATCCATCGCCGATGCGCAATTGGGTCATTACATGATCTGGTTGACGACGCCGCCGTCGGCGCGCAGCGCGGCGCCGGTGGTCGCCGAGGCGCCGGCGCCGCACAGGTAGACGGCGAGGTTGGCGACTTCCTCGGCCGAGGTGAAGCGCTTCAGGATCGACGTCGGGCGGAAGTTGACGAAGAAATCCGCTTCGATCTCGGCCACCGTCTTGCCGGCGGCCTTGGCGCGCTCGGCGCGCATGCGATCGGTGTTCTCGGTGCGCGTCGGTCCGGGCAGGACCGCGTTGACGGTGACGCCGGTGCCCGCGAGCTCCATCGCCAGGCCGTGCGAGATCGAAAGCTGCGCGGTCTTCGACATGCCGTAGTGGATCATCTCGCGCGGGATGTTGAGTCCGGACTCGCTGGAGATGAAGAGGATCCTGCCCCAGCCGCGCCTGGCCATCGCCGGCGCATAGCGGCGCGCGAAGCGCACGCCCGAGAGCACGTTGACCTCGAAATAACGCTGCCACTCGGCGTCCGTGATGTTGAAGAACGCCATGCGCCCGTAGATGCCGAGGTTGTTGACGAGGATCTCCACGTCGGCAACGCGCTCGAACACGGTTTGCGCGCCCGCGGCCGTGGCGCAGTCGGCGGCGATGCCTTCGGCCGCGGCATTCGGCAGTTCCTCGCGCAGGCGCGCGAGGGCGCCGTCCACCGAGGCCTGGGTGCGGCCGGTGATCACCACCTGCGCGCCCTCCGCGGCGAGGCCGCGCGCGATCGCGTAGCCGATGCCCGCCGTGGATCCGGTGATCAAGGCGCGCTTATTGCCGAGTTCGAGGTTCATGGCGCGATCTTAGGGCAGAGCCGGCCGTTTCGCGAACAGAAAGAACAATGACCCCAGGCCCGCAAGCAGCGCGAGCGTGGTGAAACCGGCGCGGTAGTTGCCGGTCATGTCGGCGAGTATTCCCGCGATCATCGGGCCGCCGGCCTGGCCGATGACCATGATCATGAACGACAGGCCGAGGATCATGCCGATGGCGCTGCGGCCGAAGTAGTCGGCGCGCAGCGCCTGCATCATCGGTCCGCGAAACCCCCAGGCGGTGCCGTGCAGCACGGCGTAGGCGACAATCATCGCCGTATTCGTCGCGTAGGTGAGGCACAGGAGGCCCAGCATGTGGCCGAGCATGCACAGCGCCGAGAGCTTGCGCTTGTCGTAGCGGTCGCCGATCCACGCGCCGATGCCCACGCCCCCAAGTTGCGCCACGGTCTGCAGCATGATGGCGAAGGCCGCGGCCTCGATCGTGTAGCCCAGGCCTTCCTTCATGTGGGTGATGGCGTGCGTGTTGATGCCCATGACGACGAACAGCGCGAAGCCGTGGCCGAGCGAGAGCAGCCAGAACGCGGGTGTGCGCAGCGCCTCGCGCGCGGTGAAGTCGCGAGCAACTCCGTTGCCTTCACTCTTAATCACCACTTCGTTTTCTTTCGAATCTGATTCGGCGCCGTCCATCTTCAGCCCCATGTCCTCCGGCCGGCGGCGGATGACGAAGGACAGCGGCAGGCAGAGCGCCACGATCAGGATGCCGGAGGCGAAGGCGGTGGCGCGCCAGCCGTAGGTTGCCAGCGCCCAGGCGATCAGCGGCACGCACAGGCCGCCCGCCGCCATGCCGACCTGCATCGAGGCGAGCGCGCGCGCGCGCTTTTTCTCGAACCAGTGGATCAGCGCGACATTGAGCGGGAAAAAGCCGCACAGGCTCGCGCCCAGCGCGGTGAGGATGAACGCGCCGTAGAAGCCGAGCAGGGATTGGATCTGGCTCAAAAGAATGAAGCCCGCCCCGAAGACCAGGACGCCGGTGCGGATCACCCACTGCGGCCCGAAGCGGTCGAGGAACCAGCCGAGCAGCGGGCCGAGGATCGCGGCTTCGAGCTGGTGCATCGCCGCGGCGCCGGAAAGTTCGGTCTTGGACCAGCCGCGGTCGTCGCGCAGCACCGCGAAGTAGGCGCCAAAGGATTGCAGCAGCAGGGTGCCTTGCACGAACTGCATGCCGCAGCCCGCGCCGACCATCCACCAGCCGTGGAAGATGCGTTTCATGGCTGCAGGCAGGTTACCGCAGCCGGTTAGACTGCGGACATGCGGATCGCACTGGTTCGATGCAGTTCGCAGTGGCGGGTCTCGCCGCGCTCGCCGTGGCGAGCGCCTGGGTGATGGTGCATACCTCGGCTTGGGCCTTCGAGCGCCTCGCGCCGCACGGCCGCCCGATCCTTGCCGGCGTGCAGAACGCGCCTATTTCTTGCTGCTGATCGCGCCGAAGTCGATTTCGATCTTGCTCACGTCCACGCTCGCCCTGGCCTTGGCGTCGGCGCGCGCGCGCGCGGCGGTGTTGAACTCCAGGTTGCCGGCCTGAAACGCCTCGGAGAGACGGAAGGTCAGCTCGACCACTTTCTTGTGCTCGGGCTTGGGCTTGCCGTCCATCTGCGAATGGATCAGCGCGGACAACTCGATGTAGATTTTTTTCGCCAGTTCCTCGACCGGATCGACCGGCGAGGTTGCGACGGGCTTGGCGGCCGGGGCCGGCGCGGACTCTCCACCACCACTCATGGTCTGGCCTCGTTCGGTTTGAAGGTAATCATGCTACTCCAGTAGCAGCTGTTGCGGGCTGCTGGATTCTGCCTCTTCCAGGCCATGGGCGCCGACGCCCAGCAGGCGCACCGGCCGGCGCGCCGCGTCGGTGCGATCGAGCAGCGCGGCGGCGCGCGCCGCGACGGCATCCGCCGCGCGCGTGGGTTCGGCGCTGTGGCTGCGCGTGACGGTGGTGAAGTCGCCGTAGCGCACCTTGATGGTGAGCGTGCGTGCGAGGAGGTTTTTCTTATGCAGTGAATTTGCCACTTTTTTCGCCAGCGCCGCCAATTCGAGCTTCATCTGATCCAGGTTCCCCAGATCGATGGCGTAGGTGGTCTCGGCGGAAATCGATTTCCACGGCCGGTCGGGCTTGACCTCGCGCGGATCGTCGCCGTGCGAGAGGCGCTTCAACCACGCCGCCAGGCTGCCGACCGTTTGCTGCAATGAAATTTCATCGAAATCACGCACATCCACCAGCCGCTGGATGCCCAGCGCGCGCAGTTTTTTTGCGGTCACCGGGCCGACGCCCCACAGCGCCTCCACCGGCAATTCCTGCAGGAAGCTCTCGACGCGCTCGGGCGCGATCACGGTGAGGCCGTCGGGCTTGCGCCAGCCCGAGGCGATTTTGGCGAGGAACTTGTTGGGCGCCACTCCGGCGGATGCGGTCAAACCGGTTGCTTCATGGATTTTATTCTTCAATGTCCTGGCAACCACGCTGGCGAGCGCCTCGCCCCAGAGGTTTTGCGTCACGTCGAGGTAGGCCTCGTCCAGCGACAGCGGCTCCACCAGCGGCGTGCAGGAGCGCAGGATCGCCATCACACTTTGGGAGGCGGCGCGGTAGCGCGTGAAGTCGGGGCGCACGATGAGCAGTTCCGGGCACAGGCGCAGCGCGCGCGCCATCGGCATCGCCGAGCGCACGCCGAACTTGCGCGCCTCGTAGCTGGAGGCGGCCACCACGCCGCGCGAGGTCGGCGAGCCGCCCACCGCCACCGGCTTGCCGCGCAGCGACGGATCGTCGCGCTGCTCGACGGATGCGTAGAACGCATCCATGTCGAGGTGGATAATGCGGCGTAGCGCGTCTGGCATGGGAAAGTGTAGCGCCCGGTGCCTTTCGTCGCAGGGAGGTGGGATCGGGCTTCGCCTGTATGTGTGGTTCGCCGTGCTGGTCACGCTCGGGATGCTGCGCTATGCGGCGGACCGCGGCGACTACATCCGCGCGCCCTGGCGGCCGGCGCCCGAGGCGGGGCTGCAGTCGGCGACGCTGCGCGCCACGGGGACCGTGGATCTCGAGACCGGCAAGCAGGGCACGCCGCGGGCAGACCTGCACTGGGGCATGGCGGCACGCGACCAGCCCTACCTGGGCGCGTTTCAGCGCGGCTCGGGCAAGGCGGTCGAGAGCGCGGAGCAAGCGGGCACGGCGCACCATGCGCTCGCGCTCGTGACCTGCGGCAGCCTGATCGGGTTGCATCGCCGCGCTTGGCGCGATCCCGGTCGCTGCCTGGGGCGCGGCACTCGGCCACGTGGTGCTGCGCTGGCGCGGCGCGGTGCAAAGTCCTGCGCTGGTGATGCTCGCCGCCCTGGCCGTGGCGGCGGCGCTGCCGGCCATGGTGGCCGTCGAGATCGTCCACGGCCTGCGGCTGGAGGCCGCCGTGCGCGAGCTGCGGGACATGGACGTGGCGCAGCTCGGGCGCGCCTACGAGGATTCGCCGTTCAAGCGGGACCGATATTTCCTCGGCGTGCTCGCGCGCCTCGCTGCACTGGGCGATGCCGATCTCTACGAGCCGATGGGCTCGCTGTGGGACGTGATGGGCGAGAACCGCAAGGGCCTCGCGGTGATGCGGCTCGTCGCGCGCCATCCGAACACCGATGCGGCGACGCTGGCGAAACTCGCGGCGGAGCCGGACGCGCAGCGCGTGGTGCACGAGCTGGCGGCCAACCCGAAGACGCCGATGCCGGTGCTCGAGCGCCTCGCCACGGACGCCGACGAGTCCGTGGCGCGCAACGCGAAACAGGCGATCGAGCGGCGCCGCAGCGGGGTGGAAGGCAAGGGATAATCGGGCGCTGACCTCGATTTTGCTACTTCAGGCGGGCGGTCAGCAGCCGCAGGCGCTCTTCGCCACCGCGCTCGCGCTGTGCGGGGCGTGGGTGATCGAGGCCATCTCGCCGAAGATGCCGCCCCTGGCGATGGTGCCGATGACGCTCTTGCCGGCGAGCTTGAAAAATTCCAGCGCCACCGCCGGGCTGTAGAGGTTTGCCATTGCCATGGTTTTTTCCCTTCCTTGTGAGAGTAGAAGGGGTCTGAAAATTCCACTCCAGAAAGAAACCCGATGAGCATTTCCATGTACCAGGCGAGCGCGCCGCGCCAGGTGCAGATCGCCTGCGATACGGCCAAGGGCGCGGTGGCGCGGCTGGCCGGCGTCGAAATCCCGAAGCACGAGGACACGGAGAAGACCTTCGACGAGCTGAAGGAGCGCATCGCCAGGACGCTCGCCTTCATCGCTACTGTGAAGGTGGCGCAGATCGACGGCACGCAGGACAAGGAAATCGTGCTCAAGCTCCAGGGCAAGGACGTGCCGACCAAGGGCATGACGTACCTGCTCGGTCGCGCCTGGCCGAATTTCTATTTTCACGCCACCACCGCCTACAACATCCTGCGCCACAACGGCGTCGAGCTTGGCAAGGGCGACTTCATCGGTGCGCCGTAACCACCCGGTTTTTCCCGCATGAAGCTCGTCATCTCGCAGATGAAGCACGAGACCAACACCTTTTCGCCGGCGCCGGCGCCGCGATCGGCGCATCCATCGACCTGGCCGACAAGGCGGGCGCCGAGGCCGTGTTCCCCGTCGCCAAGGGCTGCGACGCGGTGCTGCTGGACCTGCATGGCGCGATGGTGACGCGCACTTACGACGATGGCGATGGAGAGTTGCTCGCGCGCATTCGCCGGATCGCGCCGCAGGTACCGATCGGCGTCGCGCTCGACATGCACACCAACCTGTTCCCGGCGATGGCGCAGCTCGCGACGGTGATCGCGGGTTACCAAACCTATCCGCACGCGGACATTCCCTATGCGGGTTCCTCGGCGGTGGTGGTGACCGACGGCGACGCCGCGAAAGCGCGCGCCCTGTGCGACGAACTGCTCGAATTGGCGTGGCAAGCGCCTGACAAGTTCGTCTATCAGGTCGAGCCGCACGACATCGCTGCGTTCCGCGTGCTCGGCATCGATCCCGCAAGCAAGCGCTACGTGATGCTCAAGAGCCGCGTGCGCCGGCCGCTGTATCCGCTCGATCCCGAAACCCGCTTTTGCAGCGGAAACTAAGTCACACGGGCCGTCAAATAATCCAGTTCGTGTTCTTGACCGGGCGTACAAAGAGGCATCGGTACGCCAAACAAGGAGAGGTCATGGGCACGATGAAAAAGCTGGCAGTCGCGGTTCTTGCAGTGGCGGCGCTTTCGGGCTGCGCGAGCACGCAGGTTGCGGACCTTGCCAGGGCGGATAGCGCGCCGGTACAGGTCGAAGAAACCAGGGTGAGCCGGCCCCTGCCGGGTTACGGCTACATGGGCGGCTACCGGTATCGCCGTTTCGCCGCGGTGGCCGGCTAGTGGAAAGCGAGCGCTACTACTTGACGCCCGGCGGCGGCGGCGGTGGCGCGCCTGGAGGAGGAGGCGGAATGGCACCCGCCGTCGGTGGAGGCGGCGTGTAGGTGGAGGCAATTGGGCGCGAGGCGCGGTTTTCGTAGCGTCCCGCAGTCGGAATCTTGTGGCCCTTCGCATACATGCACTGCGTATAGCCGATGTCGTAGCGCTGCTGCAGGCTGCGCCCCGAGCTGTTGCCGGCGCCCGCGCCCGCCACGCCGCCGATCAGCAATCCGGTGCCCGCGCCCGCGGCCACGCTCCCGCGCCCGCCGACGATGGCGCCAGCCAGCGCGCCGACCGCGGTGCCGACCGCGGCGCTCTTCACCGCGCTGTCGGCTTGCGCGTTCTCCGCCGTCGCGCCGCCGATCTGATTGCTCGCGAACTGGCGGCATTCCATATCGTCGGCGCGGAACTGGTCGAAATTCTTGCCGCTGCCGGGCAGCACCATCACGCCGGGACCGCTGGGCATGCTGACGCAGCCGCCGAGCAGCAGCAGCAGGGCGCCGAGGGTTGCGACTTTGATCGGGGTTTTCATGGATTCAGCCTCAATTCAATCCCATCAACCCGGCTGCGGCGCGACGCGCTGCCATCCCGCCGGGCATTCCTTGACGTACGGATAGTAGGCGCGCGTATCGGCGCAGTAGTACCAGTAGTTGGTGGTGGGTGACTGAACTGCGGGCGCCGGCTGCGGGTTCTGCTCGAGGTAGACGGTCGGCTGCTGTTGAATCACCACCGGCGCCGGCTGATAGGGCGGATAGTAGTAGTAGGGCGGGTAATAGTAGGGCGGCGGGTAGAAGGCGTGGTAGCCGAACCCGAATCCGATCAGCGGTGCGCCGATGTATATGCCGACGCGCGGCCCACCGCGCGGCCCACCGCGCGGCCCGTGCGCGAATGCCGATTCGGTGGCGAGGACGCCGCAGAGCAGGACTGCCAGGATGGCGCTGGCTGCTTTGGATGTTTTCATAAGTACCTCTTGGAACAAGAGCATATCCCCACCCCGCGGGGAGAGGCGGACATTTTGCTAATGAAGTGTTTCAAGATGTAACCGCAGGCGTATCCTTGCTTTTTCCACAATTCCTGAACGAGGCGTCGCTCGCCGGCAAGCTGCGCCATCCGCACATCGTCGCGATCCTCGATGCGGTGGTCGAGGCCGATTCGGGCTACATCGCGATGGAGATCGTCAGCGGCGGCGACCTCGCCCAGTTCGTCAAACCGGACAAGCTGCTGCCGGTGGAAGATGTGCTGCAGATCGGCTTCAAGTGCTGCGGCGCGCTCGACTACGCCTTCAGCCAGGGCATCGTGCACCGCGACATCAAGCCCGCCAACATCATGATCGTGCAGGGCACGGACGTGAAGATCGCGGATTTCG
>CAMDRF010000103.1 GCA_945906765.1 Nitrosovibrio sp. Nv4
ATGGAAGACCGGACCTTCATCTGTTCGGCCCGCAAGGACGACGCCGGGCCAACCAACAACTGGATCGAACCTGCCGAGATGCGCGCGACCCTCGGACGACTGTTCGACGGTTGCATGCGCGGCCGTACGCTTTACGTCGTGCCGTTCTCCATGGGTCCGATCGGGTCCCACATTGCGCAGATTGGCGTTGAGCTGTCCGACTCGGCGTACGTCGCGGTCAACATGAAGCTGATGACGCGCATGGGCCGCGCAGTGATCGATTACCTCGGCGAGAATGGCGCATTCGTCCCCTGCGTGCATTCGGTAGGTGCGCCGCTTGCGCCCGGGGCGCAGGACGTCATCTGGCCGTGCAACGAAAAGGAAAAATGGATCGTCCAATTTCCCGAAACCCGGGAGATCTGGTCGTTCGGCTCGGGCTACGGCGGCAACGCGCTGCTCGGCAAGAAGTGCCTCGCGCTGCGCATTGCTTCGGTGATGGCGCGCGACGAAGGCTGGCTCGCGGAGCACATGCTGATCCTTGGTCTCGAATCCCCGGAGGGCGAGAAGCACTATGTGTCAGCGGCGTTTCCGAGCGCCTGCGGCAAGACCAATTTCGCGATGCTGATTCCGCCGGCGGCCTTTGCCGGCTGGAAAGTGACCACCATCGGCGAGGACATCGCCTGGATCAAACCGGGGCCCGATGGGCGCTTCTACGCCATCAATCCGGAGGCGGGGCTGTTCGGTGTCGCGCCGGGAACGTCGGAAGCAACCAATCCTAATGCAATGAAGACGCTGCGCGAGAACGTCATCTTTACCAACGTGGCGCTGACTCCCGAGGGCGACGTGTGGTGGGAGGAGATGACCAAGGCGCCGCCCGCGCAGCTGACCGACTGGCAGGGCAAGGACTGGGTACCGGGTTGCGGCCGCGTGGCGGCGCATCCGAATGCGCGCTTTACGGTTGCGGCTTCGCAGTGCCCTTCGATGGATGCTCGCTGGGAAGATCCCGAGGGCGTGCCGATATCGGCGTTTATCTTTGGCGGCCGGCGTTCTACGACGGTGCCATTGGTGGTCGAGGCGCCGAGCTGGGAGGACGGCGTCTACATGGGCGCGACACTGGGTTCGGAGACCACTGCCGCCATCACAGGCAAGGTTGGCGTGGTGCGGCGCGATCCGATGGCGATGCTCGCGTTTTGCGGCTATCACATGGGCGATTACTTCTCGCATTGGCTCAAGGTCGGCAAGGCGGTGTCGCATCCGCCGAGAATATTTCGCGTCAACTGGTTCAGGAAGGATGCGAACGGCAAGTTCATCTGGCCCGGCTTCGCCGAGAACATGCGTGTCTTGAAATGGATCGTTGACCGCTGTGCTGGCCGCGCGCAGGGCGTGGAAACGCCGCTCGGAGTGATTCCTCGGTTTGAGGACCTGAGTTGGGTAGGGATGGAGAAATTCGATCGGGCCCGCTACGAGGAAATCGCCCGCGTGGACGAGAAAGGATGGGGCGAAGAACTCAAATCGCACGATGAACTTTTCGGCAAGCTCGCAGGCCATCTGCCGCAGGCGCTCGAAACGCGCCGCGGCAACATGCATCAGAAGCTCGCGGCGTAATGGCTATCTAGTTCTTACCAGCAGCAGGGCGAGCAGCCCTGCGGCAACCGACAATAGAGCGGCCGCCGCGAATACCGCCGACGATTTTGAGTGCTCGAGCAGTCCACCGCCGAGCGTCAGTCCCAGCCCGACGCCGGCGAGTAGCCCGGTTGAGGACCAGGTAAACGCCTCAGTCGAGTATTCGGGCCGCGAGTTTCCCGCCACCAGCATCGACTGCATGATCAGCGCGGGGGCCATCGCGACACCCGCTGCGAGGCACCAGAGGCCGAAGGCCCAGGACGGGGATAACAGAGCAAGTGGCGCCACGCCCAGCCCCATCAGCCCCAGCATGAGCGGAAACTGCCGCGCCAGCGGCAGGCGCCAGCTACGGCTGCCGTAGACCAGGCCGCCGGCCGCGCTGCCGATGCTCATGACGCCGAGAAGAATACCGGCGAACGCCGGTCCGCCCGCTTCGGTCGCATAGGCCATGGTGCCGATCTCCACCAGACCGAAGGCCGATGCGTAGCAGACGATGACTGCGAGCAGCGGCACGAAACCAGGTTCGGCGAGCGGACCGAACAGGCTCGCGCGGCCACGCGCTTCAATACGCCAATGCCTCAGCGCCTGCGAGCGCTGGAAGAGCAGTGTGCCGGCGCAGCCGCAGGCGGCGGCAAACAATACTGCGGCTGCGGGAGACGCGAGCGCCACAAACACCGCTACCAGCACCGGGCCAAGGATGAAAATCAGTTCGATCAACACTGACTCCAGCGAATAGGCGGTGGCGAGCAGCGTCTGCTCATGCAATCGCTGCTTGAAGAAGGTCCTCATGCACACCGTGATCGGTGGAAAGCAGGCGCCAGCAGCTCCGGCGAGCGTGCACGCCAGCCACATTGGCGCCGGCTCGGAGAGAGCCGCAACGAGTCCTGCCAAGGCAGAGGGAAAAGCAAATGCGCAGCAGAGCAAGGTTACTCTGGGACCGTAGCGATCGATCAGCCTGCCGAGCAGCGGCGCGACGACGGCAAGACCGCCGACATAGCTGGCGGCAACTGCGCCGCCCGTGCCAAAAGAGCCCGTGGTGTCTTGCGCCAACATCAGGATCGCGAGGCCTGTGATGCCGATCGGCAGGCGGCCGAGCACAGAAGCCGCGATCGCGGAGCGCAGCGCAGGTTGTCCCAGCAGGGCGGAATAGCGGGCAAGAGAGATCATGGGAGAGCCGTACCGCGGAAGCACCAGGAAAGGGGCGGATTGTCTCATACCGAGGCGCCATGCTGCGTCGCAGCATGGCGCCAAGTTCAAGCAGTTCCACGTGAAACATCGCCTCTGCGTCCAGCTCGCCTAGTTTCACGTGAAACATTGACGTATCATTCGGCGCGCACGACTATTCCCATGCAATTTCCCACTGAATTCGACGTGATTGTGATTGGCGGCGGCCATGCTGGTACCGAGGCTGCGCTTGCTGCCGCCAGGCTTGGCTGCAAGACTTTGCTTCTCACCCATAGCATCGAGACCCTGGGCCAGATGTCGTGCAACCCCTCCATTGGAGGGATCGGTAAAGGTCATCTGGTAAAGGAAGTGGATGCGCTGGGGGGCGCGATGGCCCTTGCGACCGACCAAGCGGGAATCCAGTTCCGCACGCTCAACTCTTCCAAGGGTCCGGCGGTACGGGCCACCCGGGCTCAAGCCGACCGTCTGCTCTACAAGCAGGCCATTCGCAGCCGGCTCGAGAATCAGCCGAACCTGACGCTGTTCCAGCAGGCAGTGGATGACATTCTGCTCGAGGGTGATCGCGCGGTTGGCGTTGTTACGCAGATCGGGCTGCGGTTTCGGGGCCGCACGATCGTCCTTACAGCGGGGACATTCCTATCCGGACTGGTTCACGTCGGCCTGCAGAGCTATCCAGCCGGGCGCGCTGGGGACCCGGCGTCGATCACGCTTGCTGCGCGGTTGCGGGAAATGAAGCTGCCGGTCGGACGCCTGAAGACCGGCACACCGCCTAGGCTCGACGGCAAGACGATTGATTTTTCCGTGATGGAAACGCAGCCCGGCGACGTCCCTGAGCCGGTGTTTTCATTTCTCGGCCGGCGCGACATGCATCCCCGGCAACTACCGTGCTGGGTGACGCACACCAACGAGCGCACGCACGAGATCATTCGTGGCGGTCTGGACCGCTCGCCGATGTTCACGGGGGTCATCCAGGGGGTCGGCCCACGCTATTGCCCGTCCATCGAGGACAAGGTCCATCGATTCGCCGGCAAGACCGGGCACCAGATATTCCTCGAACCCGAGGGATTGACCACGCACGAGATCTACCCGAACGGTATTTCCACGAGCTTGCCTTTCGACATTCAGCTGGCGCTGGTGCGTACCATCCGCGGTCTCGAGAATGCCCACCTTCTGCGTCCCGGGTATGCCATCGAGTACGACTACTTCGACCCGCGCAATCTTCAGTCTTCGCTGGAGACCAAGACGATCGCCGGGTTGTTCTTTGCTGGCCAGATCAATGGCACTACCGGTTATGAGGAGGCGGCCGCACAGGGGCTGCTGGCTGGATTGAATGCGGGGCTGCAGGCGCAGGGCAAGCCGAGCTGGTGTCCGCGACGGGACGAGGCCTATCTTGGCGTCCTGGTGGATGACCTCATCACGCGAGGCGTGAGCGAGCCTTACCGCATGTTCACCAGCCGCGCCGAGTATCGTCTGATGCTGCGTGAGGACAATGCCGACCTCCGGCTCACCGACACCGGCCGCAAGCTGGGCTTGATCGACGACGCTCGGTGGACGGCGTTCAGCCGCAAGCGCGACGCCGTCGCGCGCGAAACCGAGCGCCTGAAATCCACTTGGGTCAATCCCAGGACCTTGCCCCCGGAGGCAGCGATGCCGGTGCTGGGCCAGCCCATCGAACGCGAGTACACGCTGCACGAGTTGCTGCGCCGGCCAAATGTAAGCTATCACTCACTTTCTATAATCATGGCTCCTGGTAATAGCGTCGAAGATCCCGTTGTCGCGGAGCAGGTGGAGATTCAGGCCAAGTATCAAGGCTACATTGCGCGCCAGCAGGACGAGGTCGAACGCCGTGAGGGTCAGGAATCCAGGCCCTTGCCGGCGGATCTGGACTATGCCGAAGTCCACGGGTTGTCGATCGAAGTCCGTCAGACGCTTTCGCGCCAGCAGCCGGAAACTATCGGGCAGGCCGCGCGTATCTCCGGCGTCACTCCGGCTGCGATCTCGCTCCTGCTGGTGCACCTGAAACGCGTCGGCGCAAAGCCCGGCAAGCAGGATTCACGTCACAAGAAGACGGCATGACGCCGCACGCCGCGCTCGACCGCGGACTGGGTGAACTCGCGCTGTCGCTGCCCTCCGGTGCCCCGGGAAAGCTGATGGCGTACCTCGGACTGCTTGCGAAGTGGAACAAGACTTACAACCTCACCGCGATCCGTGATCCGCTGCAGGGGGTGAGTCATCACTTGCTGGATTCACTCGCTGTGATTCGTGATTTGTCCGAATGCGCGGGAACGCTTGCGGACGTTGGCTCGGGCGCAGGCTTGCCGGGGATACCGATTGCCATCGCCGAGCCTGAGCGGCGCGTCACCTTGAACGACGCCAGTGAAAAAAAGGGCGCGTTCCTGCGCCAGGCGGTGATCGAACTCGGCCTGAGCAACGCAACTGTGCATGTCGGTCGCGTAGAGGACTGGCGTCCCGCTGAGGGATTCGCGGTGGTGATTTCCCGCGGCTTCGCCAGTTTGGTGGATTTCATTGCCAGTTGCCGCCATCTTGCGGCGCCTTGCGGTGTTCTTGCCGCAATGAAAGGCACCTACCCTGGCGACGAACTGGCCCAGATACCGGCGGATTGCGATTGCCACGAGGTGAGGCGTCTCAAGGTGCCGCTACTCGACGCCGAGCGGCACCTCGTCCTGTGCCGGATCGGCCCCTGAACATGGCGCGCATACTCGCGGTGGCGAATCAGAAGGGCGGCGTCGGCAAGACAACCACCAGCGTCAATCTCGCCGCCGGTATGGCGCAATCCGGCCGTCGCGTACTGCTCGTGGACCTCGATCCGCAGGGCAACGCGACCACCGGCAGCGGCGTCAACAAGAGCAAGCTCGAGCGCACGATCTATCACGTCCTGCTCGGGCTCGGAGATGCATCGAACATCCGCGTGCGCGTCGACAGCGGCTACGACCTTATTCCTGCCAACCGCGAACTGGCGGGCGCGGAGGTGGAGCTGGTGGCGTTGCCGAATCGCGAAGGCCGGCTGCGCGCCGCGCTGGAGCGCATCGCAGGCGACTACGACTTCATCCTCATCGATTGCCCGCCCTCGCTCAGCCTGCTCACGGTCAACGCCTTTACGGCCGCCGAGCAGGTGCTGATCCCGATGCAGTGCGAGTACTACGCGCTGGAGGGGCTATCCGACCTTGTCGGCACCATCAAGCGGGTGCGCTCGAACCTCAACCCGCGGCTCGAGATCGCCGGCCTGCTGCGCACTATGTTCGATCCGCGCAACACGCTCGCGAACCATGTTTCCCAGCAGCTGGAACAGCACTTCGGGGACAAGGTCTACCGCACACTGGTGCCGCGCAACGTACGTCTCGCCGAAGCCCCGAGCTACGGCGCCCCTGCTGTGGTCTGGGACAAGACCTCCAAGGGGGCGCAAGCCTACGTCGCGCTTACAGAGGAGATTCTGCGAGGGTATCCATGAACAAGCCCAGGGGTCTTGGGCGCGGCCTGGATGCCCTGCTCGGCAGCGACGACACCGCGCCGCGCAAGGACGCGATGGCGTCCTTGCCGGTCGGGTCAATCCGGCCCGGCAAATACCAGCCACGCACCCGGATGGACCAGCAGGCTCTTGCCGAACTCGCGGCCTCAATACGGGCTCAAGGCCTGATGCAGCCCCTGCTTGTCCGGCCAGTCGGGCGAGACCAATACGAGCTGATTGCGGGTGAGCGCCGTTGGCGGGCGGCGCAGCTTGCAGGGCTCACCGAAGTGCCGGCGCTGGTGCGCGACGTGCCGGACAGCGCGGCGCTGGCGATGGCGCTGATCGAAAACATCCAGCGCGAGGATCTGAACCCGATCGAGGAAGCCGCGGGCCTGCAGCGCTTGATCGAGGAGTTCCGCATGACGCATGAGCAGGCCGCCGATGCCGTCGGCCGCTCGCGTAGCGCGACAACGAACTTGCTGCGCCTGTTGAAACTCGCCAAACCGGTGCAGGCTATGTTGATGCAGGGGGCGCTCGAGATGGGGCATGCGCGCGCGCTGCTGGCCCTTGAGGGCGCACGCCAGATCGAGGCGGCAAATCGCATCGTCGCGCAGGGCTTGTCGGCGCGGGAAAGCGAGGCCTTGGCCGCTCGCCTGGCGCGCGGGTCTGCCGCTCGCCGCGTTCGCAAGACCGATCGTGACCTCGCGCGGCTGGAGGAAGAAGTCTCGCAGCGGCTGGGTACGACCGTGCATATCCGGCCGGGACGCAAGGGCAGCGGCACGATCGTCGTCAGTTACTCGGGACTCGACCACCTGGACCGGTTGCTGAAGAAGCTTCGTTGATTTTGCACCAGCCGCGCCGACGGGAAATGAGAGAATTTTGCATCGCAACACGTTGACCCATAGTGCACGATGCCAATATAATTTCGGCGCTTCGCAGGAGGCGGGGAACGTGAATGCAGGCCCCCGCGTCCTGAGCAAGCCGATCCGCACCGTTCTCCGGTGGCAGTTGCTGGCTACCGTTGTCTTGACGCTGCTGGCCGGGGTACTGGGCGGTGCGCACGGAGCGTTGTCCGCGAGCCTGGGTGGCGCGGTCAGCTTAAGTGCGGGATGGGTGTCTGGTTTGGCCGCAGCGACTGGCAGGGGTGAGTCTGCAGGGGGGGTTCTGCTGGCCGCGCTCATGGCCGAGGGAGTCAAACTGGGCGTGATGGCGTGCCTGCTGGGGATCGTGCTGGTTGTCTACGCGGAGCTCGTAGTGTCTGTATTTCTGGGAGCGTTCATTGTGACGGCCCTGATTTTTTCGATGGCTTTTTTCGTTCGCGAACACAACCAGCCCAGAACCTGATGGCCGCCGGCAAAGAACTCAATCCCACCGAGTACATCGGTCACCACCTGACCCATGACGCCCGGCCGTTTCTCGGCGACGGCGGCTTCTGGACCGTGCACCTGGATTCCGTCGCGGTGGCGATTGTGCTCGGCTTCGCCGGCATCGGGCTGATCTGGTGGGTGGTGCGCGGCGCGACCGCGGGCGTGCCGGCCAAGCGCCAGGCATTCATCGAACTGCTGTTCGGCTTCGTCGACGATCAGGCGAAGGGCATCTTCCGGCACGGCGACCGCAACAAGTTCGTCGCGCCGGCCGCGCTCACCGTGTTCGTCTGGGTCGTGCTGATGAACTCGATGGACTTCCTGCCGGTCGACTGGGTGGCGCTCGTCACTTACTTGTTCGCCCCGGAGGGCTTTCGCATTGTGCCGACGGCCGACATCAATACCACGTTCGCGCTCTCGCTCTCGGTCTGGCTGATGATGATCTACTTCTCGATTGCGGCGAAGGGGTTCGGCGGCTGGATCCACGAACTGTTCTGCGCCCCGTTCGGGCCCAATCCGCTGCTGTGGCCGGCCAACATCCTGTTCAACCTGGTCGAGTACGTGTCCAAGCCGCTCTCGCATTCGCTGCGGCTCTTCGGTAACATTTACGCGGGCGAGATCCTGTTCCTGCTGCTGTGGATGTGGGCCGGAACCGGCCTTGCCGGTACCATCTTCGGCTCGCTCCTGGGCCTGGGCTGGGCGATCTTCCACATCCTGATCGTCCTGCTGCAAGCCTACATCTTCATGATGCTCACGATCGTCTACATCTCAATGGCGCACGAACACCACTAAGAAAGGGGAAATATTAATGGAAAAACTACAAGCACTGGCGATGGTCCAGGCCTACACCGGGCTCGGCATCGGCCTCATGGTTGGGCTGGGCGCGCTCGGCGCCTGTATCGGAGTGGGCCTCATGTGCAGCCGCTTCCTCGAGGCCGCCGCCCGGCAGCCCGAGCTAACCAACGATCTTCAGGGCCGCGTGTTCCTGCTGCTCGGCCTGATCGACGCGTCGTTTATTATCGGTGTCGGCATCGCCATGTTCCTCGCGTTTGCCAACCCGCTCGCCACGGCGTTCCGCTAACAGCTTTCCGCGGAGCGCAGCATGAACATCAATCTGACGCTGTTCGCGCAGGCGCTCACCTTCGCGGCCTTCATCTGGTTCACGGTCAAGTTCGTCTGGCCGCCGCTGCTGCGTGCCATCGAAGCGCGCCAGAAGCAGATTGCCGACGGACTTGCCGCCGCCGAACAGGGCAAAAAGTCGCTCGAGGTGTCGAGCAAGCAGGCCGAGCAGGCGATCCAGGAAGCGCGAGTGCGCGCTACCGAAATCATTGCCCAGGCCGAGAAACGCGATGCGCAGATGGTCGAGGCGGCGAAAGTCGCGGCCAAGGCGGAAGGCGATCGCGAAAAGGCCGCCGCCAAGGCCGACATCCAGCAGGCAGCGTCGCGTGCGCGCGAGCAGCTGCGCGAGCAGGTGGCCGCGCTCGCTGTTGCCGGCGCGGAGAAAATCCTGCGCCGCGAGGTGGATGCCAAGGCGCACGCCGATCTTCTGGACGGGATCAAGAAGCA
>CAMDRF010000104.1 GCA_945906765.1 Nitrosovibrio sp. Nv4
TTGGCGCAGAGATGCTTCGCCATGTTGGCTTCCGCGCCGCAATGCTGCTTCTGGTCGAATAGCGCCGCTGCCTTGTAGCGCATGAGGTTGGCCGCTTCGATCTCCATGTAGGACTCGGCGATCGGGAACTGGATGCCCTGGTTCTGGCCGATCGGCCGGCCGAACACCACGCGGTCCTTCGAGTACTTCGTCGCTTTTTCGACGAACCAGTAGCCGTCGCCGATGCATTCGGAGGCGATCAGGATGCGCTCGGCGTTCAGGCCGTCGAGGATGTACTTGAAGCCCTTGCCTTCCTCGCCGATCAGGTTCTCGACGGGCACCTCGAGGTTGTCGATGAACACCTCGTTGGTCTCATGGTTCACCATGTTGCGGATCGGTTTGACCGTCAGGCCCTTGCTTTTGGTGTCCACGAGAAAAATGGACATCCCGTCGGATTTCTTCTTCACCTTGTCGATCGGCGTGGTGCGCGCGAGCAGGATCATCAACTCGGAGTGCTGTAGGCGCGAGGTCCAGACCTTCTGGCCGTTGACCACGTAGCGATCGCCCTTGCGCACCGCCACGGTCTTGATGCTGGTGGTGTCGGTGCCGGCAGTGGGTTCAGTGACACCCATGGATTGTAGGCGCAGCTCGCCGGTGGCGATCTTCGGCAGGTACTTGTTCTTCTGCTCCGCCGACCCGTGCCGCAGCAGGGTGTTCATGTTGTACATCTGGCCGTGGCAACAGCCGGCGTTGCCGCCGGTGCGGGTGATCTCTTCCATGATCACCGTGGCCTCGGTAAGGGACAGGCCCGAGCCGCCGTATTCCTCCGGGATCAGCGCGGACATCCAGCCCGCCTTGGTCAATGCGTCAACGAAGGCCTCGGGATAGGCGCGCGCCTCGTCGATCTTCTGCCAATACGGAGAATCGAAGGTGCTGCAGAGCGCGCGGACAGCGTCGCGTAATTCTGCGTGTGACTCGTCGGCTTTCATTCAGTCGGCCTTGATGTTGGCGTCCTGCACGACCTTGGCCCAGCGGGAGACCTCGGCGCGCAGGAATTCACCGAACTGCTCAGGCGTCGACGTCCGGACTTCCACGCCCTGCTTGGCGAAACGGTCCTTGACCTCTGGAGCGTTAAGCACCTTCACGATCTCGGTGTTGAGGCGAGCGATGATGTCGCGTGGTGTGCCGGCGGGAGCGAGGACGCCGAACCAGACCGAAAGTTCGTAGCCTGGGACGCCTGCTTCGGCCACCGTCGGCACATCGGGTGCGAGCGCCGAGCGCTGTGGTGTGGAGACCGCGATCGCTTTCATTTTTCCGGCACGCACGTGGCCGATGACGTTGGGCACGTTGTCGAACATGACGTCGATCTGGCCCGCGAGCAGGTCGGTCACCACCGGCGCGCTGCCCTTGTATGGGATGTGCAGCACGAAGGTCTTCGTCATGGACTTGAACAGCTCCATGGACAGGTGCACGGAGGTGCCATTGCCCGAGGAGCCGTAGTTGATCCGGCCCGGATTGCGGCGCGCGTGCTCGATCAGTTCCTTGACCGTACTCACCGGAAATGCCGGATGTGCGACCAGCAGGTTCGCGGAAATGCCCGCAAGCGTGATCGGCGCGAAATCCTTGGTCACGTCGAAGGAAGTTTTGTACAGGCTCTGAATGACCGAGAACGGCAGCGCAGCACCGAACAGGGTATAGCCGTCGGGCGCCGACTTCGCGGCCGCTTCGGTGCCGATGATGCTGTTGCCGCCCGGCCGGTTGTCCACCACCATCGGCTGGCCGAGGGTCTTGGAGAGTTCGGCGGAGATGGTGCGCCCGAGCGTGTCGTTGAAGGCGCCGGGCGGAAACGGCACGATGTAGCGCAGCGGCCTCGAAGGCCACGATTGTGCTTGTGCCGTTATTGTCGCCAGAAAAAGAAGGAGAGAAAAAAAATACTTCATTGTTCGGCTTTCACGCCCGCCGTGGTGATGACCTTGGACCACTTGATAATCTCGTCTGCGAGGAACCTGCCCGCCTGTTCGGGGGTGCCGCCGCCGGGGAAGATGCCGAGCTGATCGAAGCGTGCGGCCAGATCGGCAGACTTGAGCGCCTTGTCGGTCTCCTGCGAAAGGCGGTTGACGATGTCGCGCGGCGTGCCGGCAGGCGCGAGGAACAGCAGCCAGGTCGAGGACTCCAGGCCGGGTCCGCCCGCTTCCGACATCGTCGGCACCTCCGCAGCGCCTGGAACCCGCTTGCCGGAAAACATGGCGAGCGCCTTGATCTTGCCGCCGCGCACGTGCGGCATCAGCGTGCTCGGCACATCCACCAGCATCTGGATGTCGCCCGACAGCAGCGCCTGCAGCGCGGGCGCGGTACCCTTGAACGGCACGTGCACCATGTCGATCCCGGCAGTCTGCTTCAGCAGTTCGGTGGTGAGGTGCGCTGCCGCCCCGATGCCCGAGGAGCCGAAATTCACCTTGCCTGGATTTGCTTTGGCATAGGCGATGAGTTCGCGGACGTCTTTGGCCGGGAAGTTGTTGTTGGTGGTCAGGATGAGCGGCGCCACCACCGCCAGCGACACCGGCGCAAAACTCTTCACCGGATCGAAAGGCAGCTTGCCCTGGTACAGGGTGGCATTGGCCGCATGCGCCGCGATCACGGTGAGGATGCTGTAGCCGTCCGGCGCGGCCTTCGCCACCAGGTCGGCGCCGATGATGGAGTTGGCGCCGGGTTTGTTTTCAATCACGATCGGCTGGCCGAGCGACTCCTGCAGCTTCTGCGCGACCATCCGCGTCACGTTGTCCGTGATGCCGCCCGGGGTATAGGGCACGACCCAGCGGATGGGCTTGTTAGGATAATTCTGCGCGTAAACGATGACAGGAAATGCAAACAGCGCGGCAAGCAGAATTTTTTTCATGGGTTATATGTATCCAGGACCTTCGATGGCGGGGTGTTTCAACAGGAAATCCTCGTTAACTTCCAGCCCGAGTCCGGGCTTCTCCAGCGGCCAGACGTTGCCGTCCTTGTCCACCTGGTAGGGGGTGGAGCATAGCTCATCGCGGAATTTGTTGGCCTTCGAGACGTCGCCCTCGAAGTAACCGCCGTTGTCGATAGCGGCGAGGAAGTGGATCGATGCGGCGTGATTCAGACCGGTCATCGAGCTGTGCGGATGGATCGGCAGCTTGTAGGCCGAGGCCATTGCCGCGATGCGCAGCGCTTCCGTGATGCCGCCCGTCTTGGACAAATCCGGCTGCAGGATGGTGATCGAGCCGTCTTCGATCAGGCGATTGAATTCGAAGCGGGTGTAGTGATTCTCCCCCGCGGCGAGCGGCGTATTGCCGAAGCCCGCTGCCAATTGGTAGCTATGATAGTCGTGCGCCGGAAACGGTTCCTCCAGCCATGCGATGTTTAGTTCGTCCATGGCGGGCATTACCTGGCGCACATCTTCGACGCTGTAGCCGATATTCGCATCGGTCAGGATCACCAGGTCGTCGCCGCAGGCCTTGCGCACGGCGCGAATGCGCTCCAGGTCCCTTTTCGGGGTATCCCCGACGCGCAGCTTGACGGCTTTGTAGCCTTTTGAAATGGAGTGATTAAGTTCTTCAATCAACTTCGAAGGTTCCTGGTAGCCCAAGGACACTCCACCCGCATACGCTGGCACGGCCTTCCTGGAGCCTCCGAGCAGCTTGTACAGGGGCATGCCGGCCGCCTGGCCGCGGATGTCCCACAGCGCGAGGTCGATGCCGCTCATCGCGAGGCAGGTGCCGGCGCCCATGCCGTGGCTGGCGAGCTGCTTGTCATAGATCTTTTTCCAGACGCCGACGACGTCGGCCGCGTCCATGCCCTTGACCAACTGCGTAAGCGTGGTCTCGATCAGCTTGGCCACCGCGGTGTGCGCGCGCCCATGGTGCGATTCGCCCCAGCCCACCAGGCCGCCGGCGGTCGTGACCTTGACCACCACGGCGTCACGCTTGATGGCGGTACCGATGCCCAGCGCGACACGGTTCTCCGGCGGCACCGCAAACGAGGTGGGGTAAGCCTTGATCTCAACGATTTTCAGGTCTTTGCTCATGGAATCTTCCTTGGAAACTGCTCCAGACTTCGGGATTGACGAAATTCTTCGGCCGCTCGCCCGCCAGCATGCGCAAGGTCTCTTCCGCGGCGGCAGTACCCATGCGCTTGCGCGATTCCTGCGTCATGCCGGAAAGATGCGGCGTGAGCACCGCGTTCTCCAGCGAGAGCAGGGGATGGCCGGGTTGCACGCGGTAGTGCTCGTAGACGTCGAGCATCGCGCCGGATGCCTTCGATCGAGGACTCCTTGCACAGGACGACCTCGACCTTCTGGCGCAGCAGGTCCACTCCGGAGGGGTCAATCGGGTCGACGAGCAGCACTTTCATGGGAGCGCCGAGAGTACCCGATAAGCGATGTGTCCTGATAGTATCGCAATGGTTTACGTTCGTAGTACACTGGCGCCATGCGGCTGACTGAGAACAGCATCTCGCAAATCGGCGATCGGGTTCGCGCGGTGCGCAAGGAGCGCGGCTGGTCGCTGCGCGTTGCGGCGGAGCGGCTCGGCTTGTCGGTAAGGTTCCTGGCCGAACTGGAGCGCGGCAAGGCGACGGCGCAGCTCGACAAGGTGATGCAGGCGCTGCATGGCCTTGGTCTGGATATCAAGGTTGTGGAGCGGCGCGAGTCTGGAATGCGCGAACAGGTGAAAGCGCAAAAGCCGTTGTTGCGCACGATTGCGACCGCACACGGAGTGCGCTCACTGTCGCTGTTCGGTTCGGCGGCCCGGGACGATGCGCGGCCCGACAGCGATCTCGATTTTCTGGTTGAGCTGGTGGCGGGACGCTCGCTCGTCGATCTGGTCGGCGTCAAGCATGACCTCGAATCACTCTTCGGCAGGCAGGTCGACGTATTCACGCGCCGTTCGCTCAAGCCCGCAGTGTTCGCCGCCGCGCGGGCGGATCTGATCCGCGTGCTCTGAAGGGCATGGCGCGCCGGCCGGCAGAGTATTTGACGGACATTCTCGATGCCCTGGCGGCCATTCGGGCTTACACGCGCGGGGGCAGAGCCGCATTTCTGCGCGGTGCCATGGCGCGCGACGCGGTCATCGCACGGTTGACCCAGATCGGTGAGGCGGTGAAAGGGGCGCAGGCCGGGGGCATCGACCTTGAGGCCCTCGCCCCCGAAGTGCCCTGGCGGCAGATCAGCGGCATGCGGGACATTCTTTCGCACCAATACTGGCGCACCGACCCGGTGATCATCTGGGACGTCGCCGCAAAGGACCTGAAACCGCTGGAGGTTGCGATCCGCAGGGTCCGGGATAAAGGCCTCAGACGATCCCGCCGGCCTTGAGCCGCTCCAATTCGGCGTCCGATTTCCCCAACAGGTCCTTTAGTACCTCCTCGGTATGCTGCCCCAGGGTCGGCGGCGCAAGACGATATTCGACCGGCGTCTCGGACAGGCGCAGGGGACTTGCAACAACCGGTGCCGCGCCGCCCAGCGGGTGGGGGATGTCCACACGTAGCTTGCGGTGCTGCACTTGCGGATCCTCGAACACTTCCTTCATGTTGTTGATCGGGCCGCAAGGCACGTTGGCGGCTTCCAGCGCCTCGATCCACTCGCGCTTGGTGCGCGTGCGCATGACTTCGGTGATCAGAGGGATCAGCTCGCCGCGGTGCACGATGCGGGCGGAATTGGTCCTGAATCGGGTCTCCTCGGCGAGCTCGGCGCAGCCGGCGGCCTGGCAGAAGCTCGTGAACTGGCTGTCGTTGCCGACAGCGAGGATGATGTGGCCGTCCGCGGTCGGAAATACTTCGTAAGGCACGACTTGCGCGTGTGCGTTGCCGTAGCGCTGCGGAATCTTGCCCGACGAAAAGTAAGAGACGATCTGGTTCGCGTTGAACGCGACGATGGTGTCCAGCAGCGCCGCGTCGATGTACTGACCCTGCCCGGTGCGCTCGCGGTGCGTGATCGCGGCAAGGATCGCCACGCTTGCATACATCCCGGTGAGCACGTCGGTGATGGCGATGCCGACCTTCTGCGGTCCGGCGCCGGGCTGGCCGTCGCGTTCGCCAGTAATCGACATGAGCCCGCCCATGCCCTGGAAGATGAAGTCGTAGCCTGGGCGCGGCGCGTAGGGGCCATCCTGGCCGAAGCCGGTGACGGAGCAGTAGATGATGGATGGGTTTGTAGACTTTATTTTCTCGTACCCTAGGCCGTACTTCTTCAAAGTGCCAACCTTGTAGTTCTCGATCAAAACATGGCATTTATCCGCGAGTTCGAGCGCAATTTTCTGTCCCTCGGGCCTGGAGATATCCAGCGTGACCGATTTCTTGTTGCGGTTTACCGAAAGGAAGTAGGCCGACTCGGTGGTGTCCTTGCCTTCCCCGTCCTTCATCCAGGGTGGACCCCAGCCGCGCGTGTCGTCGCCGGTACCGGGGCGCTCGATCTTGATCACCTCGGCGCCGAGATCCGCGAGGTTCTGCGCCGCCCATGGACCCGCGAGGACGCGCGACAGGTCGAGAACGCGGATATGCGAGAGCGGTCCGGGCATCGGTGTCCTTCAGGCTAGGCGCGTCAGGATACGCTCAGCAGCATCCGGCGCAATCGGTGTTTCAGGCAGCAGCGCTTCGGCGAATTCCGCTTCGAAGCCGGTGGTTACGCGGCGCAGCGGATCGCGTGGCGCGAGGCGGTGCACATAAGCGAGGAAGGCAATCAATTGGCGGCGCGCGTCGCCTTGTTCCCCGAGGCGCGTGCCTTCATCGGCGAGCAGCGCTGCCGCACAGGCGTAGTACAGGCCGCTCGCCGCCTGCCTCGCCTGGGCCTCATTCTTCGAGAGCGCTGTTTCGTGCGCGAATTCGGCGGCCTTGTCGAGCGATGCGGCAAGCCGCCCCGCGAGCAGTCTCGGGGCGCGCTCGATGCGCTCGTTCAATTCTGGCAGCAACGCTTCCAAGCTGTGCTCGCGCCGGATCGCGCGCAAAACGTCGAGCGCGACGATATTCGATGTGCCCTCCCAGATCGAGCCCAGGTGGGCGTCGCGCAGCAGGCGCGGATCCGACCATTCCTCCGTGTAACCGATGCCGCCCCGCACTTCCATCGCATCGCCGGTGACCTTGCGCGCATCGCGGCAGGCGCGGAATTTGATCAACGGCGTAAGCAGGCGCACGCAGCGGCGCGCCGCGTCGTTTCCGGCATCCGCTTTTTCAAGTTCCTGTGCCGTAAAAAAGAGCACTGAACGGGCGGCTTCCGCCGGCAGCATCAGCTTGAGCAACTGCCGGCGCATCAACGGCAGCTCGATCAGCGGTTTGCCGAACGCTTCGCGCCGCCGGGCGACGAACAGTGCCTCGGTCAGCGCGCGGCGCATCAGGCCAGCGGCGCGCATGCCGTTAGACAGGCGCGACATGTTGATCATGTCGGCCATCTGCTTGAAGCCCTGCTGCGGGTCGCCGACCAGCCAGGCAAGCGCCCCCTCAAGCTTGATTTCGCCGCTCGGCATGGCGCGCGTGCCGAGCTTGTCCTTCAGGCGCAGTATCCGGTAGCGGTTGGCCGAGCCGTCGGGCAGCGTGCGCGGCAGCAGGAACAGCGACAGGCCCGCGGTTCCCATTGGCGCGGCTTCAGGACGCGCCAGCACCAGCGCAAGCCCGGCATCGGCATTGGAGCAGAACCACTTGTCGCCGTAGAGGGCCCACTGTTCGCCTTGTTTTCTTGCAATTGTAGAAATAACTCCAACGTCAGAACCTGCCTGTTGCTCGGTCATGAACATCGCGCCCTGCGTAAGCGCGTCCATATCCTGCGAGGTGAGGCCGGGCAGGTAGCGGGCCACCAGCGCCGGATCGGCGAATTTATGGATGGTGCGCGTCAGCGCGTCGGTCATCGACAGCGGACAGCAGACGCCGAACTCGGCCTGCACGTAGAGGTAGGTGAGGGCGTATTTGGCCGCCGGCGGCATCTGCTCCGGCCAGTCGAGTACGCCGCCACGATGCGACATCGCGGCGAGGCCGTACTGGCCGAATGCAACCTCCTCCAGCTTTTTGTATGCCAGGCTTTTTTCTATCTTCTGGTCATTCAATACAGGTGGACTCTTGTCCGCCTGCAGCGCCATTTCATCCAGCTCGGCGCCCGCCATCGCGCCAAGGCGGATGAAATGCGGCAACAGGTGGGCGCATAGCTTCGATTCGAGGTGCAGCTCGAGCAGCCCGCGATAAGAGGGATCTGCGTCGAACAGGTTCAGGCCGCGCGAATCCGGCACACCCTCCGGAGCGCGCAGGTTCAGCGGCAAACCGGTCATCAGTCGATTCTCGCGCCGGCGGCGCGCACGATCTTGCCCCATTTCGCATGATCGGACTTGAGCACGCCGGTAAATTCCTCGGGCGTGCTGGTCCACAGATCGAATGCCTGCACGCGTATGCGCTGGCGCATGTCGGGAGCGCGCAACGCTTCGATCAATTTTTCATTGAGCTTGCGCACGATGGGTTTGGGAATTCCCGCGGGCCCGACGACGCCGAACCACAGGTCGCTGCCCGCCTCGTTGTAACCCGTCACACCCGCTTCATCCATGCTCGGAACCTCGGGCACGTACGGCGAGCGCTTTGCGCTGGTCACGGCGAGGGCGCGATCCAGCGCAGGGGTTTTGATGGATAGCCCTGGGCTCCGCAAAGCGTGGCAAGGGCAATGCCCAGTACAAGAATCAATCGCCTCATGTGCGCCTCTTCAGGAATCTTTCGAATGCATCGTCCGCGCCGAGTACCCAGGTACCGAACTCGTCCAGCACGTCGTCGTCCAGTTTTTCGGGCCCGAAGTGCAGCTTGGCCTGGCCGTGGTGCCTGATATTGACCAGGTCGCGCGTGCGCATGTCGGTAAAACCATCGCCGAGGATCATGCCGCTGCGATCGCCGAAAAACATCACGCCCTGCTTGCCGTCCGACACCGGGCTCGCTTCGTTCAATACGGTGGCGAATTCAGACAGGTAGCGAAACGCTGCACGCAGGCGTTCGTCCAGGCTGTCGGCGACCTGCGCCACCAGCTCCACGATCGTGGCGATCGGCAGGCGCGGCGTGTCGCGCAGGATCTGTTGCAGGGACTTGCCTTCGAGCAGCTCCATCGCGATGTAGGCGACGCCGTCCTGCTCGCCGACGTCGTAGATGGTGACGATGTTGGGATGGTTCAGCCGGTCGGCCGAGCGGGCCTCGCGCAGGAACCGC
>CAMDRF010000105.1 GCA_945906765.1 Nitrosovibrio sp. Nv4
GGCCAGAACCAGGGCATCCAGTTCCCGATCGCCGAGTCCTACATGGAGATCGAAGCGGCCAACCTCATGCGCTACAAGGCAGCGGCGCTATTCGACCAGAAGCAGCATTGCGGCGCGGAAGCCAACATGGCGAAGCATCTCTGCGCCAAAGCGTCCTGGGAAGCGGCCAACGTCTGCATCCAGACCTACGGCGGATTCGGCTTTGCCGCGGAATACGACGTCGAGCGCAAGTTCAGGGAAACCCGCCTTTACCTGGTAGCGCCGATCTCGACCAACCTGATCCTGTCCTACGTCGCCGAACACGTGCTCGGCCTGCCGCGCTCGTTCTGAAAACCGTAGGTTTAAAGAAAAAGAAGTTCCCGATTCACAAAGAGCAGAGCGCTTCCGCCGCCTGCTGGAGCGTGCCGGCGAAGACATGCCGCTCGAAGAGCTAACCTTTGTCGAGTGGCAAAACGTCATCGTGCCTCGCCAGCGCGCCGAATTCTCTTATCGCCCAAAGCAAAACTGGTTGTCGCGCTCCGGCCGGTCAGAACGCCGAGCAGACTACATCCCCCCTGCTCCCGCTCACGTAACCAGCATGATGGAAGGTGTTGTCCAGGTGGGAGAACTCGTCAAGAGCGGCAGCTATCCGCCGGTACTAGCCGCCGCAAGCGCAGCCTTCGGGTTTGTTTTCGTGCATCCATTCCTCGACGGCAATGGGCGGCTGCATCGCTTCCTGTTGCATCATCTTTTGCGTCTGGGGGGATTTACCCCGCCAGGCGCGGTGGTTCCCGTGTCGGCGGCGATGGCGCGGGATATCGCGCGCTATGCCGAGGTACTCAGGCATTACTCCGCTCCGCGCACCGCCATGCTCGACTACCGTCTTGACTCGGATGCAGACCATATCGACGTCAAAAAACAGCCTTTGTACCTGTACGCGTTTTTCGATGCCACCGAGTTGTGCGAATTCACCTTTGCATGCCTGGAACGCGCGATCGACCAGGATCTGGCCGACGAACTTGCTTACCTGCGCGCCTATGACAGCGCACATCAGTCGCTCAGGCGATGGCTCGATGCGCCACAGCCTGAACTGGAAAAGCTGATCCGCTATATCGCGCAAAATAACGGGCGCCTCTCCAAGAACAAGCGGGGGCAGTTCCCTCTCGTCGGGGACGACGATATTACACGCGCAGAGACACAAGTCAGCGAAGCGTTTGCCGCCTCCTGGAAGCGTTCTCTACATCAGGTTTGAAACCAAACGTCTCAGTCGACTTTGGCGAGAGCCGCCCGGACAATGGCGTCCCGGTCGACGCCAAAGTAGGCGCGCAGCGCGGCGCGAGTGTCGGAGCGGCCGAAGCCGTCGGTCCCGAGCGTCGTGTAGCGGCCCGGCACCCACTGACGGATCATTTCCGGGACTGCTCGAACGTAATCGGTGGCTGCAACCACGTGCGTCGCGCCGGCAAGGCACCGGGCAGCCCACGACGTGCCGTCGCGCTGCAGTTCTCCGAAACTTGTGACACTCCAGATGTCAGCGGCAATACCGTGTTCCTTTTCCAGTGTCTCGGCCGCCGCGATGACTTCCCGCAGGATGGTTCCCGAGCCGAGCAAGCTGACGCGGCGGCCGGCGCCAGTGCCGCGCCGGAAGAGATGCATCCCTTTGCGGATGCCCTCCTCCGCGCCGGCTGGCATCGGCGGGTGCGCATAGTTCTCGTTCATCACCGTGACGTAATAGAAGACGTCTTCCTGCTCCTGCGCCATGCGCCGCATGCCGTCCTGCAGGATCACCGCCAGCTCATAACCGAAGCACGGGTCGTAGGCGACGCAGTTCGGGATGGTGGAGGCGATCAGGTGCGAGGTGCCGTCCTGGTGCTGCAGTCCCTCGCCCGAGAGCGTCGTGCGCCCGGCGGTGGCGCCGACCAGGAAACCGCGCGAGCGCGAATCGGCCGCCGCCCAGGCGAGATCGCCGATGCGCTGAAAGCCGAAGATCGAGTAGTAGATATAGAACGGCAGCATCGGCACGCCGTGCGCCGAATAGCTGGTCGCCGCGGCGATCCAGGAAGCCATCGAGCCGGCCTCGGTGATCCCTTCCTCGAGAATCTGGCCGTCTTTCGCCTCCTTATAGTAGAGCAGCTCGTCGTGGTCTTCCGGCTCGTAGAGCTGCCCGACCGAAGAGTAGATGCCGACCTGGCGGAACAGCGTCTGCATGCCGAAGGTGCGCGCCTCGTCCGCGACGATCGGCACCACGTGCTTGCCGAGCGCGGGATCCTTGAGCAATTGCGCGAGGAGCTGCACGAACACCATCGTCGTGGACTGCTCGCGTGCGCTGGTGCCGGCCAGCATCTTCGCGAACGCCTCGAGCGGCGGCACCGGCAGGCGGGGCGCTACGCTGGATCTGGCCGGCAGATAGCCGCCGAGTTTCTTGCGCTGCGCGTGCAGGTAGCGCATTTCCTGAGCGTCCTCCGGCGGCCGGTGGAAGCGGACGTTGACGACGTCGTCATCCGGCAGCGGCAATGCGAAACGGTCGCGGATCTCGAGCAGCGCGGCGTCGTTCAGTTTCTTTTGCTGGTGCGTGCCCATCTTGCCCTGGCCCCAGCTGCCCATGCCGTAGCCTTTCTTGGTCTGGGCGAGGATCACGGTCGGCTGCCCGGCATGGCGAGACGCCGCGTGATAAGCCGCGTGAATCTTCACCGGGTCGTGCCCGCCGCGGCGCAGGCGGTCGATGTCCTCGTCCGACATGTGCGCCACCAGGTCGCGCAGCTCCGGGTACTTGTTGAAGAAGTGCTCGCGGTTGAAGCGCCCGTCGGTCGCGGCGTAGGTCTGGAATTCCCCGTCCACCGTCTCGTGCAGGCGCTGCAGCAGCACCCCGTCATGGTCGCGCGCGAACAGCGGGTCCCAGTCGCTGCCCCACATCAGCTTGATCACGTTCCAGCCGCTGCCGGCGAACAGGCCTTCCAGCTCCTGCACGATCGAGCCATTGCCGCGCACCGGGCCGTCCAGGCGTTGCAGGTTGCAGTTGACGACGAAGATCAGGTTGTCCAGACCCTCGCGCGCGGCGATCGAGAGACCCGCGAGCGACTCGGGCTCGTCCATTTCACCATCGCCGACAAAGGCCCAGACCTTGCGCCCGGCGGTCTTCAGGATGCCGCGATTCTCCAGGTAACGCATGAAGCGCGCCTGGTAGATCGCCTGCAACGGGCCGAGCCCCATCGAACCGGTCGGGAACTGCCAGAACGCGGGCATCAGCCAGGGATGCGGGTAGGAGGACAGCCCGCGCCCCGCCGTCTCGCGCCGGTAATGCTCGAGCTGCTCTTCGGTCAGGCGGCCTTCGAGGTAGGCCCTTGCGTAGACACCGGTCGCCGAGTGGGGCTGGAAATAGACGAGATCCCCGTCTTGCCCGGCGCGGAAAAAATGATTGAAGCCGACCTCGAACAAGTCCGCCGCCGAGGCGTAGCTGGCGATGTGGCCGCCCAGTTCGCTCGATACCTTGTTGGCGCGCACCACCATCGCCAGCGCATTCCAGCGGATGATCGCCGACAGGCGCTGCTCGAGCTCGATGTTCCCCGGGAACTGCGGCTGGTGTTCCAGCGCAATGCTGTTCTTGTACGGCGTATTGAGCACCGGCGGCATGCGCACGCGCCGCGCGCGCGCGTGGTCGAGCAGCTTGCGCAGGATGAAGCTGGCGCGCTCGGGGCCCTCCTGCGCCAGCAGCGCATCGAAGCCCTCCAGCCACTCGCGCGTCTCGACCGGGTCGAGGTCCTGCGGCGCGACGCGCCAGTGCGCGGCAAGGTCATGCAGCTTGGTCATGGAATCATCTTAGCGCCACCGCAGGAGGGGTTCGGACGCAATCCTTCCCACGCAATGGATTCCTAGAGCGGCTTCTTCAGCCAGCTCCCCAGTTCGCCGATCACACCGCGGCGGAAGGTCAGCACGCAGATGACGAAGATCACGCCCTGGACGATGGTGACCCAGGCGCCCAGCTGCGCGAGGTAATTTTCCAGCGAGATGATGATGAAGGCGCCGACCACCGGGCCGAACACGGTGCCCAGGCCGCCGAGCAGCGTCATCAGCACCACCTCTCCCGACATGCTCCAGTGCACGTCTGTCAGCGAAGCGAGCTGGAACACCAGCGCCTTGGTCGCGCCCGCAAGACCCGCCAGGGTCGCCGAAAGCATATAGGCGAGCAGCTTGTAGCGGTTGACGTCGTAGCCGAGCGACAGCGCGCGCGGCTCGTTCTCGCGTATCGCCTTGAGGACCTGGCCGAAGGGCGAATGGATCACGCGGTAAATCAGCAGGAAGCCCGCCATGAAAATAACGAACACGGTGCCATATATCGCCCAGACGTTCGACAGGTCGATGAATCCGAACAGCACGCCGCGCGGCACCGCCTGGATGCCGTCTTCGCCGCCGGTGAATGCCGCCTGCAGGTAATAAAAGTAGATCATCTGCGCCAGCGCCAGCGTGATCATGGCAAAGTAAATGCCTTGGCGGCGGATGGCGAGCAATCCGGTCACCAGCCCCAGCACTGCCGCGCAGGCGGTGCCGAAGAGGATGGCGAACTCCGGCGGGAAGCCCCAGACCTTAGCCGCGTGCGCGGTGGCGTAGCCCGCAGTGCCGAGGAACATGGCGTGCCCGAACGACAGCAGGCCGCCGAAGCCGATCAGCAGGTTGAAGGCGCAGGCGAACAGCGCGAAGCACATCGCCTTCATGAGGAAGATCGGGTACATCGCAAGCGGCGCGAGCAGGAAGAAGGCCGCCATCACCGCGAGCGCGATTTTCTGGGCGCGCGGCATTATTTCTGCGCTCCGCAGCTCATTTTTGAGCTCCAAACAGGCCGGCCGGCCTGAACATCAGCACGATGGCCATGATGATGAAGATCACCGTGTTCGAGGCCTCCGGGTAGAACACCTTGGTCAGGCCTTCAATGATGCCCAGGCCGAAACCGGTGAGGATCGAGCCCAGGATCGACCCCATGCCGCCGATCACCACCACCGCGAAGACAACGATGATCAGGTCGGCGCCCATCTGCGGACTGACCTGGTAGATCGGCGCCGCCATCACGCCCGCGAACGCCGCCAGCGCCACGCCGAAGCCGTAGGTCAGCGTGATCATGCGCGGCACGTTGATGCCGAAAGCCTGTACTAGCGCCGGGTTTTCGGTCGCGGCGCGCAGGTAGGAGCCCAGTTTGGTCTTCTCGATCACGAACCAGGAGCCCAGGCACACGATCGCCGAAGCGACGATAACCCAGGCCCGGTAATTGGGGAGGAACATGAAACCGAGGTTGGTGCCGCCGGACAACTCGGCCGGCATGGGATACGGGAGGCCCGAGGTGCCGTATTCGTTGCGGAACAGCCCCTGGATGATGAGCGCCAGGCCGAAGGTGAGCAGCAGGCCGTAGAGGTGGTCCAGCTTGTAGAGCTTGGAGAGCATCAGGCGCTCGATGACGACGCCGGTGGCGCCGACGATGAGCGGCACCAGCGCGAGCGACCACCAGTATCCGAGGCCGGCCTTGTTTGCCAGCAGGTAAGCGACGAACGCGCCCATCATGTACTGGGCGCCATGCGTGAAATTGATGATGTTGAGCAGACCGAAGATCACGGCGAGCCCGAGCGAGAGCAGCGCGTAGAACGACCCGTTGATCAGGCCGATCAGCAACTGCCCGAACAGCGCTTGCGTCGGGACGCCGAAGATCTCGGTCATGTGTTCGGCTCAACAGTTCTACAGGTTGCAGCCGCCGTCTTTTTCCGGGCGGAAAGCCTCGTTCGCCGGAATGGTGGCACGCACCTTGTAGTAGTCGTACGGTCCCTTCGACTCGGAGGGCTTCTTCACTTCCACCAGGTAGGCCGGGTGCAGCTTGCGGCCGTCCTTGCGGATCGTGCCCTTGCCGAACAGCGGGTCGTCGGTAGGCATCGCCTTCATCTGCGCGATCACCTTGGTGCCGTCATCGGTCTTTGCCGCTTCCACCGCCTTCAGGTAATGCGTCACCGCCGAATAGACACCGGCCTGCACCATCGTCGGGTACTTGCCCTTCGACTGCGCGACGAAGCGCTTGGTCCAGGCGCGCGTCTGGTCGTTGAGGTCCCAGTAGAAGGTCTCGGTGAAAATCAGGCCCTGCGCCATGTCCAGTCCCAGGCCGTGGATGTCGGACAGGAACACCAGCATGCCGGCCAGGCTCTGGCCGCCTTTGACGATGCCGAACTCGGCCGCCTGCTTGATGGCGTTGGTGGTGTCGCCGCCGGCGTTCGCCAGGCCGACGATCTTGGCCTTGGAGGCCTGCGCCTGCAGCAGGAACGAGGAGAAGTCCTGCGCGTTGAGTGGGTGGCGCACCTTGCCCAGCACCTTGCCGCCGCCCTTCAGCACCACCGCCTCGGTATCGCGCTCGAGCGCGTGGCCGAATGCGTAGTCCGCGGTGAGGAAGAACCAGGAATCGCCGCCGGTCTTGACGATCGCGCTGCCAGTGCCGTTGGCCAGCATCCAGGTATCGTAGGTCCAGTGGATGGTGTTCGGCGAGCAGGCCTTGCCGGTCAGATCCGAGGTTGCGGCGCCTGAGACCAGGAACGCCTTGCCCTTCTTCTTGGTGATTTCGTTGACTGCCAGCGCCACCGACGAGGTCGGCACGTCGAAGATCGCGTCCACCTTGTCGACGTCGTACCACTGGTTCGCGATTTGCGAGCCGACATCGGGCTTGTTCTGGTGGTCAGCCAACAGAACTTCCACCTTCATGCCCTTCCTGGCAGCGCCGAAATCCTCGATCGCCATGCGCGCGGCGATCACCGAACCAGGCCCCGCGATGTCCGAATACAGACTGGACATGTCGTTCATGACGCCGATCTTGATGACGCCGTCTGACACCTGGGCACTGGCCGTACCGGCCGTGCCCGCGATGGCGGCGATTGCCGCCGCGATTACTGTCTGCTTGAGTTTCATTGCCTGTTTCTCCTTTGAAAAGTTGTCTCTCTCATACCCCGAGATACTCGTGCAGCTTGTCCATGTTGGCATCGAGCTGCGCGTTGGGAATCATGTCCACCACCCTGCCATTCTCCATCACATAGTGCCGGTCCGCGACGGTCGCGGCAAAGCGGAAATTCTGTTCCACCAGCACGATGGTGAAGCCTTCGGACTTCAGGCGCGCGATGGTGCGGCCGATCTGCTGCACGATCACCGGCGCGAGGCCCTCGGTGGGTTCGTCCAGCAGCAGCATTTTCGCGCCGGTGCGCAGGATACGTCCGATCGCGAGCATCTGCTGCTCGCCGCCCGAGAGTTTGGTGCCCTGGCTCTTCAGCCGTTCCTTCAGGTTCGGAAACAGTTCGTAGATCCGCTCCAGGCTCAGGCCGCCGGCCGCGACTTCAGGCGGCAGCAGCAGGTTTTCCTCGACGTTCAGGCTGGCGAAAATGGCGCGCTCCTCCGGGCACAGCGCGACGCCGAGCTGGGCAATCCGGTTGGAGGGCAGCTTGACCGTCTCCTGGCCCTGGAACAGCACCGAACCGGTGCGCTTTTCGACCATCCCCATGATCGACTTCAGCGTCGTCGTCTTGCCAGCGCCATTGCGGCCGAGGAGCGTAACCACCTCCCCGCTGTGCACCTCGAAATCCACGCCGTGCAGAATGTGCGATTCGCCGTACCAGGCGTTGAGCCCTTTGGCCGCCAGCAGCGACGTATAGGCCTGGTTCGCCGGCTCAGCCATGCCCCGCCCCAAGGTACGCCTGGATCACTTCCGGGTTTACCGAGACAGTCTTGTAGTCGCCCTCGGCAAGGATTTCGCCACGCTGCAGCACGGTGATGCGGTCCGACAGGTGCTCCACGACGGACAGGTTGTGCTCCACCATCAGCACGGTGCGGTTCACCGCCGCCTTCTTGATCAGCGCCGAAATGCGATCGACGTCCTGGTGCGCCATGCCCGCGGTAGGCTCGTCCAGCAGCATCATTTCCGGGTCCAGTGCGAGCGTGGTGGCGATCTCGAGCGCGCGTTTGCGCCCGTAGGGCAACTCAACCGCCGCCGTGGTTTCGAATTCAGCCAGGCCCACCGATTCGATCAACTCCCGCGCTTTCGCGTTCAGTTCGTTCAGCACGCCTTCGGCGCGCCAGAAATCGAAAGATGCACCGCGCTTGCGCTGCAGCGCGATGCGCACGTTTTCAAGCACCGTCAGGTGCGGAAACACGGCTGAAATCTGGAACGAGCGCACCAGGCCCATGCGCGCGATGCTCGCCGGGCTGGAGCCGGTGATCTCGCGGCCGTTATAGAGAATCTGGCCGCGGGTCGGCTCGAGGAAGTGCGTCAGCAGGTTGAAGCAGGTGGTCTTGCCAGCGCCGTTGGGCCCGATCAGCGCATGGATGCTGCCACGCCGGACCTTCAAGGACACGTCCTGGACGGCGACGAAGCCCTTGAACTCCTTGGTCAGCCCCCGCGTCTCGAGGATTACGTCATTCGCCAAGCCGTCTTCCTCCTCCTGCTGTAGTGAAGCATGATAGCTCAACGGCCGCTTACCACCCCGTCGGACACGAGCTTGGCGATTGCGCTCTCGGCATAGCCGAGGCCGCGCAGGATATCCGACGAGTGTTGGCCGTGCGCCGGTGCATCGAAATTCGGCTGCGCCGGCTCATCCGCGAACTTGATCGGCACGCCGAGGTGGTCCCAGCCGCGCGCGTCTTTCAGCACCATGCCGCGCGCCTTGAAGTGCGGATCTTCCAGCACTTCCGGCAGCGTCCTGAGCGGCGCGAAAGCGACATCGCGGCCCGTGAACCATTCGATCCACTCCATTTTGGTTTTTTTCTTGAATTCAAGCTGGAGAAAACGACGCACCGGATCCTGTCCCGGTCCAGGCGGCAGCTTGCAAAGTTCAACGAGATCCGGACGCCCCAGCGGTTCGAGCAGGTTCTTCGCAAACTTCAGTTCCTGGCCGGCAAGTACGACGTAATCCGCGTCTTTCGTTTCGTAGATGTTGTAGAGCGCATTGCCGCCGAGCGCGCGCTCCTCTTTCAGCACCGGCTGGCGGCGCTCGGTCATGGCGGCGCCCATGTTGTTCGGCAGGCAGGCGAGCAGACTGTCGGCCATCGCCATGTCGAGGTAGTCGCCGCGGCCGGTTTCCTTGCGCCGGTAGAGCGCCATCAACACGCCGGACAAGGTCATCATCGAGGCCAGCATGTCGGCGTTGGCCAGCGCGGGGATCGCCGGCTTGCCGTC
>CAMDRF010000106.1 GCA_945906765.1 Nitrosovibrio sp. Nv4
GGCGGCAGCGTTGAACAGGATCTCCTGCGGCGCCGGGTCGTTGAAGAGGAACTCGTCCCACACCGGCTGCTCGATCGCCGCCACGCCGGGCACTTCGAGCCGCAGGAGTTGCGGTGCGTGAGGAAGTAAATTCGGGAGTAAATTCGCCAAACCCGGTATCCAACCGCTCCAGGCAATGGTGAAGCCGTGGCGCATCAGGAAACCGTCGCCCGCCGATTCGGGCGTGGCGAGCGAATTGCCGGCGGGCGTGTCGTTCAACAGGTGCAGCACGCGCTTGTTGCCGCGATTATTGACGTCGTAAAGCAGCGTGCCGTTGCCCTTGACCGGATCCGCCGGCCGCAGGATCTCGAAGTCCGCCGAGTATTCGACCTTGCCGCGCGCGTTGCGCGGGGCGAGCCTGATGTCGACGATGTTGCGGTTCGCCGGATGGGTCGGATCGAGCTCGCCGTGAAAGCGCCCGGCGACGCGCACGTAGGGCCCGGTGGTGCCGAAAGCCTTGCCGCCCGCGAACGGCGCCTGGGCCGTGATTTCGATGCGGGTGACTTCGGCGAACGTCGTGCTTGTAAAAATAAATGGTAATAAAACTAAAAACATGACGCGGTTCATTTGCTGACCCGGTTCCTGCCGCCGCGCTTGGCACGATAGAGCGCCTCGTCCGCCGCCTTCAGCACCTGGGCAGGCGTGCTCGCGTGCTCGGAACCAGCGTCTCCCGGCGCCGCAGCGCCAATGGAGATCGTGACCGAGAGAATCTTGTCCGGCGCCTGCGTCTCCTCCGCGCCGGGCCCGCGCAGCTTCTCACCCTGCTCCCTCGCCTTGGGCCGGTCCTCGCCGCGCACCGCCATGCGGTAGGCCGCCACCGAAGCGCATATCTCCTCCAGGTGCGGCATGGCCTCCTCCAGCGTCGCATCGGCGAACAGCACGGTGAACTCCTCGCCGCCGTAGCGGAACGCGCGCCCGCCGCCTTCGACCTCGGCGAGGCGCGCGGCGACCAGCTTGAGCACCTGGTCGCCGATGTCGTGGCCGTGCGTGTCATTGAAGGACTTGAAGTGGTCCACGTCGGCCATCGCCAGCACGTACGTGGGACCTAGGCCCGCCATCGCCTCCTGCAGTGCGCGCCGGCCCGGCAGTCCGGTCAGCTCGTCGTTGAAGGCGAGCCGGTGCGATTCCTGCAGCATGGCGACGATGAGGATCGCGCCGGCCGCCGCCGTGAACACGCCGAACACCGCGTGGTTGGCGGCCCATTCGCAGCCGATGAAAAATGCCGCCAGCGCGCCCGCCTGACCGACCGCGATCGGCGACACCGGGCGGTCCTGCTTGGCAATATGCGGGGGCCAGGCGCGCCATACCGCGGTGGCGAATGCGGCGCAGAAAAGTACCCGCCCGAGGAATGGCGCGGGTGGGGAGCGCAGCAGCCGGTGCTCCAGCAGTGATTGCCAGGCTGTGCCCGAAAGTTCGCTGCGGCCGGAGGAGGCGATCCACGCCCCCAGCAGGAGCTCGCCCGCGGCGATGAACAGCCAGCGGTGGTCGCCGTGGTAGGAGACCCCGCGCTCGGACAGCAGCAGGGCGACCAGGATGTTGAGCGGCACGAAGTAGGCCCCGGTCTCCTTCAGGCCCGCGAGCGAAGGCGGCAGCGCGGGCCCGAGCCAGAGCACGAGCGCGGCAACCGCGATGATCGCCACGGGAGCGGTCGCGGGACGGAGGGAGATCGGTATCTTGATCATGTCAGGGCTCGCCCAGAATGCGGTCGAGATCGGCCAGCAACAAAGGAACTATCCGGCGCGTCGTGTCATACAGGCGCCGGTGATTGATCTTGCCGTAGTCGTGGGCGAGGACATTCCTCTGTCCCACCAGCGCCCGCCAACCGATGTGCGGATTCCGATCCTTGAATTCCGCGCTCACACGGCGCGCCGCTTCTCCAAGGACCTCAAGCGCCCTCTCCAGCGCAAGTTTCCGAATCGGGTCTTCATCCAGCCGCTCGAATGCAATCCGCTTCACCAGATCGTGCGACTGGCGCGCGAATTTGCGCATGTCCCAGAGCAGGGCAAGGTCCCGGTCCTCAGGTTTCATAGAGGGTGCGCAGGTCCGGCAGAATGGTTTTCCGCCGGTAAGGGTTCTCCAGAATCTCGGGGCCGGCGATGTGCACTTCGCGCTTGCCGAACAGGAGGGAGAGTTCGTCTTGCATGCGCGCGTAGTCGAAGTACGTCGTCTTGCTCGAGCGCTTGAACTCAACCATCAGATCCACGTCGCTATCGAGGCGCAGTTCGTTGCGGGCCGCCGAACCGAATAGCGACATCTTCCTCACGCCATATTTGCGGCAAATTGCAGCCAGGGCCCCGGCGTTGAGCGCGGGAAGGCTGCCCGAGGGCTCGACGGTGTACTGTGCCGCGTGCTCCTGCAGGGTCGGGGTCGATCCGGCGGTCTTGTCGAGCATCGAGGAGAGCTCGCGGAAGACCGGCGATGCCTCGTTCGCCGAGTAAAGCACCTGGTTGCCGCTGCGCTCGGCGACCAGCAGCCCGGCCTCCGCCAGCTGGCGCAGTTCCCGGTGCAGCGATCCGGCGGGCACGCCCGTCAGGCGCGCGATCATGCGCACATGCAATCGGTCGCCGGGCCGCAGGTAAAGCAGAGACAGGACGCGATGGCGGTAGGCGCCGAACAGGAGGTTCGCCAAACCCTCCCGGGCAGCCTCAGATGCGCTTGAATCCGTTCTCATCGTTGCTACGATTGTAGCACTTATGAGAACGATAAGCTTTTCTCAGCCGCCCAGCTCATCGGGGCGGAAGCCGACGTCGCAGACCTTGCCGCGCTGGGCCCGTTTGCCGAGGTAATCCGCGAGGTCTTTCCTGCCGATTTCCGCAGTTTTCCGGGTGCGCTTAAAGCCCGAAACCGTCAATGAAGATCCATCGGTGACCGCCACGCCCGCCAGTGTCACGTGGTCGGGCAGCGCGATCAGTTGAACGCCGACGCCGCCGTTCGGCCGCACCGGCAGTTCGTCCATGGGGAAAAGGAGCAGGCGCGCGTCGGATGACAGCGCAGCGACAAGACTTTTACCCGACGGATCCTTGAAAAACACCGGTGCCAGGACCTTCGCGCCCTCCGGCACGCTCATGAAGTCCTTGCCCTGCCTGGTCTTGGTGGCGAGGTCGCCCAGCTTGCACAGGAAGCCGTTGCCGGCGGAATTGCTCATCAGCAGCCGTGCCTCCGCCTGCCCCAGGCCGATCCAGACGATGTCGTCCGGGCCGGAATTGATCAGCGTATTCATCGGCGCGCCGTCGCCGCGGCCGGAGGGCAGCGCCGCGGCATCGACGCTGAAGCACTTGCCGCCGGAGGCGAGCACCGTGAGCGTGTCCGTGGTCAGGCACTCGAGTTCCAGCCAGCGCGCGTCGCCGTCCTTGAAATTCACCGTCTCCATGTCGACGCCATGGCCGCCGCGGCCGCGCACCCAGCCCTTTTTCGACAGGATCACCGTGATCGGCTCCTCCACCACAGTGCGTTCGATGGAGGTGCGTTCGTCCGCCTTGATCAGCGTGCGGCGCGCATCGCCATAGGTTTTTGAATCCTGCTCCAATTCGGAAATAACCAGTTTTTTCAGGACCTTTTCATCGCCAAGGATCTCGTTCAAGCTCTTCTTGTCGGCTTCGAGCGCCTTGCGTTCCTCGTTCAGCTTGACGCCGTCCAGCTTGGTGAGCTGCCCGAGGCGCAGGTTGACGATGTCCTCCGCCTGGCGTTCCGTGAATTTGAATTTTTCTCTTAATTTATTTTTCGCCTCAGCCTGATCTTCACAAGAACGGATCAATTTGATGATTTCATCGATCCTGACGAAGGCCAGCAGGCGGCCCTCGACGATATGCAGCCGCTCCTCGACCTTGTCGAGCCGGTGCTGGGTGCGGCGGCGGACCGTGCTGACACGGAACTCGCCCCACTCCTTCAGGATCGTCACCAGGTCCTTGGTCTCGGGCAGGCCATCCAGCCCGATCCAGGTCAGGTTGAGCGCGAAGCGCGATTCCAGGCTCGTATGCACGAGCAGGGTCTTCATCGTCTCCTCGGCGCTCTGGCGCGAGGAGCGCGGCTCGATCACCAGGCGCAGCTTGGACTTGCGGTCGGATTCGTCGCGCACCGTCTCGATCTGCTCGAGCATGAACTGCTTCAGGCGCCGCTGCTCCTGCGTGGTTTCCTTTTTGCCGGTGGAGGGCTTGGGGTTGACCAGCGCCTCGATTTCTTCCAGCACCTGGCGGCAGGACACGCCGTGCGGCAGCTCGGTGATGACGATGCGCCACTGGCCGCGCGCCAGAGCTTCGGTGGTCCAGCGCGCGCGCATCGCGATCGGGCCGCGGCCGGTCTCGTAGGCGGTGCGGATCTCGTCGCGTGCCGCGATGATCTGCCCGCCGCCGGGGAAATCCGGGCCGGGGAGGATCTCCAGCAATTCCTTCACCGTCGCCTTGGGGTGCTTGATGACGTGCGCGGCGGCCGCCGCGACTTCCTTCAGGTTGTGCGACGCAATGCGCGTGGAGAAGCCGACCGGGATGCCGAAGGAGCCATTGAGCAGGCCGAAGGGCAGGCGCGCGGGCAGCAACTGCGGCTCCTCGAACTTGCCGTCGTAGTTCTTCGCGAAGTCGACGGTTCCTTCATGTATTTCACTTAAAAGCAATTCCGCAAACCTTGAAAGCCTGGCTTCTGTATATCGATACGCCGCGGCCGAATCGCCGTCACGGCTGCCGAAGTTGCCCTGGCCCTCGATCAGCGGATAGCGCATCGAGAACGGCTGCGCGAGGTGCACCATCGCCTCGTAGGTCGAGGAATCGCCGTGCGGGTGGTATTTGCCCAGCACCTCGCCGACGTAGCGCGCGCACTTGGCGAACACCGTGGCCGCGTTCGCGCCGCCGGCTTCGCCCATGGCGTAAAGGATCCGGCGCTGCACGGGCTTCAGGCCATCGGCGACTTCCGGCAGGGCCCGCGCCTTCACCGTGGATACGGCGTACCCCAGGTAGGCCTGCGAGGCGTGGCGCTCGATCGGCGCGGAATCGTCGCCGTTGTCTGGCGCAAACAGGTCGGGAGTCTTGGAAGTGTCCATGGTCAGCTGAAGAGATCCAGTTGTTTGTCGGCCATCGCCACCGCGGCTTCCACCGCGCGCTTGGCCTTGTCGAGGTCATCGCCGCCGCCAGCGCGGCCCGCGGCTTCCCAGGTGTATTTGTGCTTGGCGTCTTTATCGGAATGCAGCGTCACCTTGCCGAGCTTTTTCTTCGCCAGCCAATAGACGTGGCCGTTATAGCCCCGCTCCCATAGCGGCTTCTGCTTCTTAGACATCGGCCTCGACGCTCTTCCAGTGCTCGCGCATCCAGTTCCTGCGTTCTTCAGCTTCACCGGCGTCCATCAGTTTTTCAAAAATCCCTTTAACCTTTGAATAATTACTTGAATTAAATTCCATTCGAACCAAGCGCCGGGAGTCCGGATTCATCGAGGTTTCCCAGAGCTGCTCGGGATTCATTTCTCCGAGGCCCTTGAAGCGCGAGATTTCCCAGGAGCCCTCCTTCACCTTTTCCTTCCTCAGCGCGCGCAGCGTTTCTTCCAGTTCATCGTCGTCCAGGCAATAGATGCGGCGAGCGGCGCCTTTCCCATCTCTACCTTTGCCCTGCGAGGGAATCTCCACTTTGAAAAGGGGCGCCTGCGATACGTAGATGTGGCCGGTCTCGACCAGCTTGGGCGCGTGCATGAAGAAGAACGTCAGCAGCAGCGCCTGGATATGGCCGCCGTCCACGTCGGCGTCGGTCATGATGATCACCTTGCCGTAGCGGATGCCGGAGAGGTCCGGCGTGTCCTCCGAGCCGTGCGGATCCACGCCGATGGCGGTGGCGATCGCCTGCAGTTCCTTGTTGGCGAGCACCGTGCGCGCGTCCTTCGACATGGAATTGAGCACCTTGCCGCGCAGCGGCAGGATCGCCTGGGTCTCCTTATCGCGCGCCTCCTTGGCCGAGCCGCCCGCGGAATCGCCTTCCACCATGAACAATTCGTTGCGTGAAGTATCGTCGGAGGCGCACTCGACCAGCTTGCCGGGCAGCGTCGCCACGCCCGAGCCCTTCTTGCGCTCGAACTTCTTGCCCTTGGACAGGCGCGCCAAGGCCTGCTCGATCGCCAGTTCGACGATTTTCCTGCCCTCGTCCGGGTGCTGGTTGAGCCACAGCTCGAAGGCGTCGCGCACGCAGAGTTCCAGCAGCTTGGCGGCGTGGCGCGTGGTGAGCTTTTCCTTGGTCTGGCCGTGGAACTGGGTGCGCACGATGCGCGCCGAGAGCGTGAAGCAGGCACGCTGCCAGAGGTCGTCGGCGATCAGCTTGACGCCCTTGGGCTGCAGCGTGCGCGTCTCCATGAACGCGGCGAGCGCCTCGAAGATGCCGTTGCGGAAGCCCGCCTCGTGCGTGCCGCCCGAGCGCGTCGGGATCAGGTTGACGTGGCTGTCGGCGAAGATGTCGCCCTCGGCGACCCAGCCGATCGCCCATTCCGCGCCCTCGCCCGCTTCGATCTCGGCGAAGTCGGCAGCCGATTTCTCGTCGTAGTGCTTGGCGCCCGAGAACAGCGGCGCCACCAGCTCGCGGCCATCCAGCATGCGCTCGAAGTACTGCGCCATGCCTTTCTCGAAACGCCAGGACTGGTCGGCTTTGCCCTCTATTTTTAAAGTCGTGGTCAGACCGGGCAATAAATAAGCCTTGGAGCGGATGAGGTGCTCCAACTCACCCATCGGGATGTTGGGCGAATCGAAATACTTCGGGTCCGGCCAGATGCGCACCGTCGTGCCGGTGCGCTTCTCTTTTATCTTTTCACTGCGTAATTTATTTTTTAACTCCCCCCCCTCAAAAGCGATGCTGTGCTTCTGGCCATCCCGGTAGACCGTCACTTCGCAACGCTTCGACAAGGCATTCGACACCGCGACGCCGACGCCGTGCAGGCCACCGGAGATGTGGTAGATGCCTTCGCCGGATTTGGCGAATTTGCCGCCGGCGTGCAGCATGGTGAAGGCGACTTCGACCGCCGGTTTTTTCTCTTCCTTGTGCAGGTCCACCGGGATGCCGCGGCCCTCGTCTTCGACCTCGACCGAGCCGTCCTTGGAAACGGAAACGCCGATCTTCTTGCCGAAGCCGGCCAGCGCCTCGTCGACGGCGTTGTCGATCGCCTCCTGCACGATGTGCAGCGGGTGGATCGTATGGGTGTACATGCCCGGCATGCGCCGCACGGGCTCCAGCCCCTTCAGGGCCTGGATCGCGGAGGCGTCGTAAATCTGTTGTTTTGCCACGTATTTAGTTGTTTTTCAGTCTTGTACCACTAAACATTGTAGCGCCGCCGCCGCTGCGCCGCCCCCGAGCGGCCAGGTGACTGCACCGCAACGCCTTCGGCAAGTGCGGCCTGTGCGAGCTGCCGGTCAAGCGTGATCAGACCGAAACCCTGCCGCATTGCGAGTTCGAGATAGGCCGCGTCGTAGGTGCTGAGCTGGCGCCGCTCCGCCACGGCGCTGATGGCCTGCATGTCCGGCAGAGCCGGGTCCACCTTTACGCGAAGCCGCGACGCCTGATCCAGGGCCTCGAGCCTGCGCGCGCGATCGATGCGGCGTTTTTTCTCGGCAACCAGCAGGGCATTGGGGACTTCCAGGCGCCACACCGACGGCGCCCAGTATTCGATCCTGTTGATTGCGTCGAGCAGCGAGTCGGTGAAAGCCGTGCGCTCATCTACAAGGAACCACGGCAAGGTGACCGACGCGTCCACGACAAAAGCCATCAGTAGCGCCGGCCGGCCTTGATGAGTTCGGCAATCGTGCTACCGGGCTTGGCGCCGCGATCCTTGCCAACGCGGGTGCGCTTGATTTCGTCGATCAGCGCCTGCAGACGCGCCTGCTCGTCCTCCGTCCTGACTGCCACCATATGCGCGACCGCCTTGCCATGCCGCGTAATGGTGACGGACTCTCCCGCCTCGACTTTATCGAGCAATTCGGCGAGCTTGGTTTTGGCCTCGAAGGCCCCCACAACAATTCCCATGGCTTCCTCCAACTAGACAACCAGTTGGCAGGATAATTCAAGGCCCGTCAGGTGTAAAGCGCGGCTACTGAAGGAAGTTTTTCCAGGTCCGCCAGACGCTCGAACAGCACATCGCGGCGGGAGACCGGCAGCGCGCCGGCGACGCAATCGTTGAATTTCAGACGCAATTCGTCCATGCCGAGCGGATTGTGCGCATGGCCCAGGGCGTGACGTACCGGGTCGCCCGCCAGCACCGTGCCGTCGGCCAGCGTGACGCGCACCGAGTCGCTGCGCGAAAACAGGGGCTCGTCCGGATCGGGATCGTCCACAGGACTGACCTTGATCCTGGAAAACATCGCCTGCACCGGCGCTGAGCGCACGAACTCGTCGCTCAGTTCGGCCAGGCCCACGCGCCCCGCGACCACCGCGGAAGCGGCGGCGAACTCGGCGCTGAACTTCGCATCCAGCGCGTTCTGCGGCCGGCTGTGGCGCAGCATCCCGGCCTGCAGCCTGCCGATGGAAAGTTCGATTTCCTTGACCTTGCTTGTGTCGAATCTGCTTTTCAAACCAAGCAATCCATCAATAGACCTGTGCAACGCATAGCAAACCGGATAGCGCTTGATATTCAAACCGTTCTTCAAAATATGCCACTCGCCAAGCGTGCCGTCGGTGCGCACGCGGCCGGCGGGTGAGAAGGCATTCAGGAAGCCGCCGCGGTGCTCGAGCGCATCGGGCGAGGCCGTGAAACCTTTCGCGGCGAGCCGCGCAGCGATGACACCGCCCTGCGCCGCGCGCGCCACCTGCAGCGGCTTCATCATCGAACCGAAATTGGCCGTCAGCCCGGCCGACATGGATGCGGCGGCGGCGATCGCATGCGCGGTGCGCCCGGCATCGAGC
>CAMDRF010000107.1 GCA_945906765.1 Nitrosovibrio sp. Nv4
AGATGATGCTCTCGGCGCGCGAGGTGAAGAGTCACGACGAGATCACGCTGCTCAACACCGCCGCGGCGATGGTGGACGGCGTCTATCAGGACATCGCCGAGGCGTTGAAGCCCGGCGTGAAGGAAAGTCAGATCGTGGGGCTCGCCTCGAAGCGGCTCTACGAGATGGGCTCGGACTGCGTCGAGGCCGTTAACGCCATCGCGGGCGAGCGCTGCTCGCCGCATCCGCACAACTTCACCGACCGCCTCATCCGCCCCGGCGACCAGGCCTACTTCGACATCATCCATTCCTTCATCGGCTACCGCACCTGCTACTACCGCACGTTTTCGGTGGGGCGAGCGACGCCGGCGCAGAAGGACGCCTACAAGAAGGCGCGCAACTGGATGGACGGCGCCATCTCGATGCTCAAGCCCGGCGTCTCGACTGAAAAGGTCGCGAAGATGTTTCCGAAGTGCACCGAGATCGGCTTCGAAACCGAGATCTCCGCGTTCGGCCTGAATTTCTGCCACGGCCTGGGCCTCGGCCTGCACGAGCGGCCGCTCATTTCGCGCCTGAATTCGTTCATCGAGCCCTACGAATTGAAAGCCGGCATGGTGTTCGCGGTCGAGACCTTCTGTCCGGCGAAGGACGGCGTTTCGGCGGCGCGCATCGAGGAGGAAGTCGTGCTCACGCCCGAGGGCGCAAAGATCATTTCGCTGTATCCCGCACAGGAGTTACCGGTCGCAAATGCCTACTAAGAAACTGTCCGTTGGTTGGATCGGCGCGGGACGCATGGGCTACGAGATGGCCGGGCGCCTCGCCAAGGGCGGCGCCGACGTGCTGGTCTGGAACCGCACCAAGGAAAAAGCCGAGCCATTGAAGAAGTACGGCGCCAAGGTCGCGGACGAGCTTTCGGAACTGGCCTCGCGCGACATTGTGTTCTGCATGGTGGCGACCTGGAAGGATGTGAAGGAAGTCGTCACGAAGCTCCTGGCGGGCGGTAAAAATGCGGGAAGAGCCAGGCCGAAGATGATCGTGGAGTGCTCTTCGATCTCGCTCGAAGGCTCCGCGGAACTTCGTGAACTCCTGGGGAAAGAAAATATTCAATACCTGGCCGCGCCCGTCTCCGGCAACGCCAAGGTGATCAAGGCGGGCAAGCTGACTTTCGTGTGCTCGGGCCCGAAGAAGGCATTTGATCTGGCCCGGCCTTTTCTGAACCTTATTGGCGTAAATTCAAGTTACGTCGGCGAGGGCGAGCTCGCGCGCATCGTCAAGATCTGCCACAACGTGTTCCTCGGCGTGGTGACGCAGTCGCTGGCCGAGATCACGGTTCTCGCGCAGAAGGCGGGTGTGCCGCGCCACGCGTTCCTCGATTTCATGAACCAGAGCGTGATGGGCTCTACCTTCACGCGCTACAAGGCGCCGGCCTTCGTCAACCTGGACTTCAAGGTGACGTTTACGCCCCATCTGCTGAGGAAAGACATGGACCTGGGGCTGGACGCGGGACGGCGCTTCGAAGTGCCGATGCCGCTCGCCAGCGCGACGCGCGACCTGATCCAGTCGATGATCGGCCAAGGCTGGAGCGAGCAGGATTTTGCCACGCTTCTGCTGCAGCAGGCGGCGGCGTCCGGCATCAAATTGAAACCGGAAAATGTGGAGGTGGGCGATGGACTGTCTTAGGAATCTGGGTTTTCTCTTTCTCGCAATTTTCAGTTCCATATCATTTGCGCAAACATTTCCAAACAAACCCGTCCGCCTGATCATCTCCTTCACGCCGGGAAGCTCCACCGACATCGTCGCGCGCATCGTGATGCAGAAGGTGTCGGAATACTGGGGGCAGCCGGCGGTGATCGAGAACCGCGCCGGCGCGGGCGGCTCGATCGGCTCCAACGTGGTGGCGACGGCCGCGCCTGACGGCTATACGTTGCTCGTCAATTCGTCGGCGCACGCGGTTAACCCGGCGATCTTCGCCAAGCTGCCCTACGACACGCTGAAGGACTTCATCGAAGTCGTGCCGCTAACCGTGCAACCGAACGTCCTCGTGGTCAATTCGACCTCCCCGTACAAGACCCTGATGGACCTTGTCAACGCGGCCAAGGCCAAGCCGGGTGCGCTCAATTTCGGCCACGCCGGCATCGGCAGCGGCACGCACCTCAACACCGAGCGCTTCATCGCTGCCGCCGGAATGCAGGTGACGCAGGTGCCGTTCAAGGGCACGCCCGAAGTGATCGCGGCACTCCTGAGCGACTCGGTGGATTGCTATTGGTCGCCGATCTCGGCGGGCATGTCGGCGATCAAGGGCGGCAGGGTGCGCGCCCTCGCGGTGAGTTCGGCCAAGCGCAACCCGACGCTGCCCGAGGTGCCGACCACCGGCGAGGCGGGCGTGCGCGGCGCGGATTCGCCGCTCTGGTTCGGCCTCTGGGCGCCAGCCGGTACGCCCGCGGACGTCGTGCAGAAGATCTCGGCCGACGTGAGGCGGGCGCTCGCCGATGCGGGCGTGAAGGAAAAGTTGCTTGCGCTTGGCAATGACGGCATGGACATGTCGCCGGTGGAATTCGCGAAGTTCGTGCGCGAGGAGATCGATACCTACCAGCGGGTGATCAAGGCCGCCGGCATCAAGCCGCAGTAGAAAAAGGGGTCAGTACAACTTTTCGGCACTCGAAAAGTTGTACTGACCCCTTTTTCTTTTTTTCTTCAAGTCTCCGAAGGAACTCGTTTCAGGTCCGCCAGCCAGACCGATGCATTGCCGTCCGACGGCGCGCGCCAGTCGCCGCGCGGCGAGAGCGAGCCGCCCGAGCCGACCTTCGGGCCGTTGGGCAGGGCGCTCCTCTTGAACTGGCTGGTCTGGAAGAAGCGCCGCAGGAACACCTCCAGCCATTTGCGTATCTCCCCGAGCTTGTACTTCCCCTTCCAGGCATGCCAGGCGAGGAACGCGACCTTGGAGGGGGCGTAGCCGAAGCGCAGCGTGTAGTAGAGGTGGAAATCCTGCAGCTCGTAGGGGCCGATGACGTCTTCTGTCCTTTGATTTGGTTTCAACTCCGGAGATATTTCAGTCGTAAGAACGCGAACCAGTGATTTGTTCACCGCTTCGCCGAACTGGCCGGACTGCGCGACCCAGCCGATGAGGTACTGGATCAGGGTCTTGGGCACGCTGACGTTGACGTTGTAGTGCGACATATGGTCACCAACACCATATGTGGCCCAGCCCAGCGCCAGCTCCGAGAGGTCGCCGGTGCCCACCACCAGGCCGCCGTGATGGTTGGCCAACCTGAACAAGTGGCTGCTGCGCTCGCCCGCCTGCACGTTCTCGAACGCGATGTCGTACTGCTTGCGTCCCTTGGCGTAGGGGTGGCCCAGGTCCTTGAACATCTGCATGCAGGAGGGGCGGATGTCGATCTCCTCCGGCGTGGCGCCCACGGCGCGCATCAGTTGCCAGGCGCTGGAGCGGGTACGCGTGCTGGTGGCAAAACCCGGCATCGTGTAGGCGAGAATGTTGCTCCGCGGCAGGCCAAGTTGGTCCATGACGCGCGCGCAAACGAGCAGTGCCTGGGTCGAGTCCAGGCCGCCCGAGACGCCGATCACGGGCTTCTTCGTGCCGGTGGCGCGCATGCGCGTGGCGAGCCCCGCGACCTGGATGCGGTAGACCTCTTCGCAGCGCGCGTCGCGCGTCGCCGGGTCGCCGGGCACGTAAGGGAAGCGCTCTATTTTTCTTTCAAGATTCAAAATGCCCTTAAAGACAGGCAAGGAAAACTCAATGGTCCGAAAGCGCGCGATCTCGCCGGCATGCCGCCGCGCCGATTCGCCGAACGAGTTCTGGCGCATGCGGTCGGCCTCCAGGCGCTCCAGGTCAAGGTCGGCGAAGGTCAGCTGCGCGCGGGTGGCGAAGCGCTCCGACTCGGCCAGCAGCGAGCCGTTCTCGAAGGCCATGGCATGGCCGTCCCAGGCGAGGTCGGTGGTGGACTCGCCCGCGCCCGCCGCGCTGTAGAGGTAGGCGGCGATGCAGCGCGCCGACTGGTTGGCGGCGAGGTCTTTGCGGTACTGGTGCTTGCCGATGACGACGTTCGAGGCCGACAGGTTGGCGATCACGGTCGCTCCCGCGAGCGCGGCGCAAGAGGAGGGCGGCGCCGGCACCCACAGGTCTTCGCAGATCTCGGCGAAGAGGCGCAGCCGTGGGTCTTCCTTGAGTTTAAAGATCAATTTCCCAAAATAGGTTCTATGACCGGCAATCTCAATCTCCCGCGTGTCGTCGGGCGCGGGAGTGAACTGGCGCAGTTCGTAGAACTCGCGGTAGTTCGGCAGGTAGGTCTTGGGCGCCACGCCGAGCAGCTTGCCGCGGCAGATGAGCGCCGCGCAGTTGTAGAGCAGGCCATCGGCGACGAGCGGCAGGCCGACGAAGGTGGCGATCGGCAGGCTCCTGCTGCGCGCCAGCAGCCAGGCCAGCGCATCTTCGGAGGCGCGCAGCAGCGCCTGCTGGTGGAACAGGTCCTCGCAGCTATAGGCCGAGAGCCCCAGCTCCGGGAACACGGCGACGATCGCTTGCCGCTTTGCCGCCTCGCGCATCAGCGCCAGCGTCGCCGCGGCGTTCGCCATCGGGTCGCCGATGCGCACCAGCGGCGTGGCCAGCGCGACGCGCGCGAAGCCGTGGCGATAGAGGTTAAAAAATGCTTCGTTGGCGGCCATGACGGGTCATTTTACACCTACTCGGATATGGTGTATAAAGCCATATGTTCCAGGAGTGTCTTGTCCTTGGCGATGGCGTGCGTTTCGAGCTGACGTTTCGTTCCCGGACGAACTACCGCCTGGCCTGCCTGAAGGGCGATCGCCTGCTCGTCGAATACAAAAGCGGGGGCGCCTATGCATTCAAATCGGTCGAGAAACTCAGGTACGACTTCGAACGCGATGCCGAAGCCGCTCTACGTCAGGCTTAGCACGCAGGCCGATGCGCTGGACCGCTTCGAGGCGGCCTGGCACCTCGCCTCGGGCCGTACGCCGCCGCCGGCGCCGCTCGCGCTGCTGTCGTTCGCCGACTTGCCCTTGCTCATGAAAAACCTCTCGCCTGCGCGCTGGGAGCTGATAAGGCAGTTGAAAGCCGTCGGACCCACGTCAATATTCGCGTTGGCGAAGCACTTGGAGCGGGATTACAAGAACGTGCACACCGATGTTTCGCGCCTCCTCGAACTGAAGCTTCTCGACAAGGCGCAGGACGGACGGGTCGGCGTGCCATGGCAGGCCGTACGCGCCGAGTTGCGGTTATAGCCAGCCGGCCTTGCGGAAGCGCCGGAACAGCACGGCGTCGATGACCACCATCAGGCTGACGGCAAACGGGTAGCCGTAGATCCAGTTCAATTCCGGCATGTTCTTGAAATTCATGCCGTAGACGCCCGCGATCATGGTCGGCACCGCCACCAGCGCGGCGTAGGCCGCGAGGCGCTTGGTCACCTCGCTCTCGCCGATGGTGATCATGGCGAGGTTGACCTGGATCGCCGTGGTCACCGTGTCGCGCAGGGAGTCGAGCGACTGGTTCAGGCGCACCAGGTGGTCGTAGACGTCGCGGAAGTATTCCCCCAGGCCCTGGCAGACCATCGGCACGCGCCCGCCGTAGAGCTTGCCCACCGCATCCATCAGCGGCGCGGTGGCGTGCTTGAGCGTGGTGACCTTCTGCTTGACGTAGTAGAGCGCCTCGATGTTGGCGCGCGGCGCGGTGTTGGCGAAGATGCGCTCCTCGATCGCCTCGAGCTCCGTCTCGATCGCATCGAGCACCGGGAAATAGCGGTCCACCACCGCGTCCATCAGCGCGTAGAGCACGTAGCCCGAGCCGTGGCGCAGCAGTTCTGGTTCGCGCTCGCAGCGCGCGCGCACCCCGAGAAAGCCCTGCTCGGTGCGGTTGCGGATCGAGAGCACGAAGTTCGGCCCGGTGAAGACGCTCACCTCGCCGACGCGGAGTTCCTCGCCCAGCCTTTCCACCACGTGCAGCACGGTGAAGATCTCGCTGCCGTACTCCTCGATCTTGGGCCGCTGGTGGCCGTGGCGCGCATCCTCCACCGACAGTTCGTGCAGGTCGAACTGCGTGCGCATTTCGTCGAGTTCGGCATCGGAGGCGTCGCGCAACGCCACCCAGACGAAGCAGCCGGGTTTTGCCAGGTAGTCGTGGATTTCGCTTTGCGCGATGTCGGCGAGTTTCTTGCCTTCCTGGTAGACGGCGCAGTTGACGAGCATGCCGAATCATACCGTGGATAAAATACGGGTTTTGACGGAATCCCCATGCCTGCAATCAGCCAGCGTGCGCAATCCCTCGGCACCGAGAACGCCTTCGTGGTGCTCGCCGAAGTCACCGCGCTCGCCCGTCAGGGCAAGGACATCATCAGCTTCTGCATCGGCCAGCCGGATTTCCCGGCGCCGTTGCACGTCCAGGAAGCCGGCATCCGCGCGATCCGCGAGGGCAAGCACGGCTATACGCCCTCGGCCGGCATCGATGCGCTGCGCGAAGCGGCGGCGAAGTACATGGCGGGAATGCGCGGCGGATTGCCGATCCGGCCCGAGGATGTGGTCATCGGCGCGGGCGCCAAGCCTTTCATCGCCTACGCCATCCTCTCGACCACCGACCACGGCGCGGGCGACGAGGTGATCTACCCGAACCCGGGCTTCCCGATCTACGAATCGCAGATCATCGCCTGCGGCGCGAAACCGGTGCCGGTGCAGCTCAGGGAAAATCGCGATTTCGCCTTCGATCCGGCCGAGCTGGAGAAGCTCATCACGCCGCAGACGAAACTGCTGATCCTGAATTATCCGCACAATCCCACTGGTGGTTTACTTTCAAAAAAAGAATTACAAACCATAGGAGAGATACTGCAAAAGCACCCTCAAGTCTGGATCTACGCGGACGAAATCTATTCGCGCCTGTGCTACTCGGGCGAGTTCTTCTCCATCGCGCAGGTTCCCGGCATGTACGAGCGCACCATTATTTCGGATGGCGCCTCCAAGACCTGGGCGATGACCGGCTGGCGCATCGGCTTCACCTCCAACCCGGTGCTCGCGCCGACCCTGACGCGCTGGATCACGAATACCGATTCCTGCGCCTCGCAGATCTCGCAATGGGCGGCGCTCGAGGCGATCAACGGTCCGCAGGATGCTGCCGAAATGATGAAGAAGAGTTTCCTGGACCGGGGGAAATTGATCGTAAGGCTGCTGAACGAAACCCCGGGAGTGACCTGCCGCACGCCCGGCGGCGCGTTCTACGCCTGGCCGAACGTCACCGAGGCCTGCCGCATGATCGGCGCGGCCGATTCCGAGGAGTTCCGCAAGCGGCTGCTGCACGAGGCCGGCGTGGCAGTGCTCGCCGACATCCATTTCGGTGCGCGCGTGCCGGGCGAGGGCCAGCACGTGCGTTTCTCGTACGCCGCCTCGAACGAGATGATCGAGAAGGGCGTCGCGCGCATGGCCGATTTCATCCGCAAGAACATACGCAAAGTGGCCTGACCTGAAGAGGTGCTGCTGCGCGCGACAGAGGTAATCGAATGAAGCGCCGCGCGAGTCCGTCCGCTCACACGTCGTACGGCACGACGACGAAGCGATGCTTCTCCGGCGGAAAATCGCGACGGTCCCGCGTCACCAGCTTCAGGCGATGGTGGAGCGCGATCGCCGCCTGAAATGCGTCTGGCAGCTTCCAGCCCTTACTCCGGCGCAATTCCGCGGCCGAATCGGCGACGGCCTGGTCGATCGGCATGGTTGGAAAGCAGTCCAGCAGCCGCTTTGCCGTGCGCGCCGCGTGCCGGTCGAAACCGGCCAGAACTTCGGCGCGGGTGATCACCGATACCGCAGCATCGCTGCGGACGCCGGCAAGGTACGCTGTTGCTGCGGCAACGCCGTTGAAATGGTCGATCAGGATGACCGAATCGATCAGCCATTTCATTTGCGCTTGCTCCACTCGGCGCGCAGGCGCCGTTGCGTGGCCAGCCCGTCTCCCGTCTTCGACAAGCCGCCGGTATCGTGCAGCAGACGGTCGAAGCCTTCCGGGTTTGCCTCCTGTGCTTGACGCATACGGCGGATGGCGCGGCGCACCAGGCGCGTCATTGGCACGCGCTCGCGCCGCGCCGCGCGGTCGAGCCACAGCTTGTCCTCCGGATCCAGGCTGATGATGGTTCTGATCATGACTGGTGCAACTGATATCAGTAGTTGAACAATGATATCATAGCGCCGCGTAGCATGAGCATCTGGAAGCCCAGCGTCACGGTCGCGGCGGTCATCGAGCGCGACGGAAAATTCCTCTTCGTCGAAGAACTGCAGGACGGGCGGCGCGTGCTCAATCAGCCTGCCGGGCACCTCGACCCTGACGAAACGTTGATCGCCGCCTGTGCGCGGGAAGTGATGGAGGAGACCGCGCACCGCTTTGATCCGACGGCGCTGGTCGGTATCTACCGCTGGTTCTACCAGCCGATGGAGGTCACTTTTCTGCGCTTCTGCTTTTCAGGCAAGGTTCTCGGCGTCGAGAGCTTACCTTTGGACAAGGAAATTCTCGGTCTGCATTGGTTGAACGTCCGGGAGTTGAGGGAAAGGGCGGAGCAACACCGTTCGCCTCTGGTCCAGCAATGCGTGGACGATCATCTCGCCGGCTGCAATTTCCCCTTGACCGTGCTTTCCAGAACCTATGGGTGAGCGAATCGTCGTCGGCATGTCGGGCGGGGTGGATTCCGCGGTGACCGCGCTGCTCCTGAAGCGCGAGGGCTACGACGTGGCCGGCCTGTTCATGAAGAACTGGGAGGAC
>CAMDRF010000108.1 GCA_945906765.1 Nitrosovibrio sp. Nv4
ATGCGGCGGGACAAGCTCTAGGCCGCGAGCTCAAGGCGGCGGACTCCTGGGGCATTGTGTACGACAGTGTCCGCGACCCGGGCGGCGAATGTGCAGGCGTCTTCCGACCGCCTGTCCTGTCAAACTGCATTCAAGGCCCGCATTTCGGCTACCTCTGGAACGGCAGCCGAATCGCCACCGTGGTAAGGAAGTCGATCGAAAAGACCTACTGAGCGGCTCGATCTGGACCGTGAACGTATCGATTTGCTACAATTGTCGCAATTCACTACGCATTGAGGTGGCGGCATGGGCACGGCGATCCGTATCGACGACGACATCTATCTCGCCGCGCAGCGCGTGGCCGGCGCGGAGCGCCGTTCGATTCCGCAGCAGATCGAGTTCTGGGCGCTGGTCGGCAAGACGGCTCTGGAAAACCCCGATCTGCCGGTCGACTTCGTGCGCGAGCTGTTGATCAGCAAACACAGCGAGCGGGCGCTCGCCGAGCCGTTCGATCTCAAGCCGGCGAAGAAGGCGACGTCCAAAACGCGCTCGCCACGCCGACACGGCTGACGTTGCCGTACTCGCCATGGCTGACGTCGCCGTACTGCAAATGCCGGCGTTCAGGCGGGTATATAAAAAGCTCGCCAGCAGCCACCAAACCGTAGTGGACAACGCGGTGCGCACCATCGTCGCCAAGCCAGAGATCGGCGAGGCGAAAAAGGGCGACCTGGCGGGCGTCTACGTCCACAAATTTCCGCTCAACCGCCGGCAGATGCTGCTTGCCTATGAATGGAGTCCGAAAACGCGGGTGCTGCTGTTGCTGGGCAGCCACGAGAATTTTTATCGTGATCTCAAGCGTGGTTGACCGCGGCATCGCATTTGCGCGCGGCGGCGCGCCGCAGGAGGAGCTGAAGCTGTGAAGTCATTCGAGCACGGCTATTTGCGAGAGATGCCGATCTCGCACGCTCTGCTCTCGAACGCGGGGCTGCTGGGCGAGTTCCGTGGACGCGAGGGGCTTTACGCGCGCCAGTCGCCCGAGGTCTTGAACACCTTGAGACGCGCCTCGATCGTGCAGAGCGTGGAGTCGTCGAACCGGATCGAAGGGGTGACGGTCGCGGAGGGCCGTATCGATCCGCTGGTGCTGAAGCGCTCGAAGCCCAGGGATCGCGCCGAAAAAGAGGTGGCCGGTTATCGCGATGTGCTCGCGCGGGTCCACGCGGAACCGGAACGACTGAAGATATCAACAGAACTGATTCGCAGTTTTCACCGTGGCGTTTACCGTTACGCAGATCCGAAGTCGGGCGGTTGGAAGCGGAGCGACAACGCTATCCTTGAAGTCCGCCCTGACGGAAAACAAGTCGTTCGCTTTCGTCCGGTATCGGCGCTCGCCACCCCAAAGTACATGGGGCGGTTGGTGGAACTGCACGCCAGGGAGATCGCGGCGGGAGAGATCGAGCCGCTGCTCGCGGCGGCCGCATTCGTGCTCGACTTCGAGTGCATCCACCCGTTCGCGGACGGCAACGGCCGGGTCGGACGGCTGCTCACGCTGCTACTGCTGCACCAATGTGGCTACAGCGTGGGCCGCTACATCAGCCTCGAGCGCATCGTCGAAGACAGCAAGGAGACGTATTACGAGGCGCTCTACAAGAGCTCCCAGGGCTGGCACGAGGGCAGCCACGATCTGAGGCCCTGGGTGGATTACTTCCTGGGGACCCTGATCGCCGCGTACAACGATTTCGAAGCCCGGGTGGGCACGATCTCTTCGGCGAAGGGCGCCAAGCGCGAGCTGGTCAAGAACGCGATCCATCATTTGCTGCCGCGGTTCACGATCGGCGAACTGGAGCGGGTCTGCAAGGGGATCAGCCGCAAGACGCTGATCCGCGCCTTGCGGGATCTGCGCGCGCAAGGGGCGGTACGCTGCCTGGGCCGCGGTCCGAACACGCAATGGGAGAGGGTCGGGCGCTGACCTCTTATATAGGACACGAAACTGTGTTGTGACCCATTTAAGGGGTCAGACGAGGCCTGCAAACCGAAGAATCCTGGGAATGTGCTCGGCAAAACTCTGCAGCGAGTGGTCGCCCCCGTCGCGTATCGCCGCGCGCGCGCCTTCGTACTTGCGCGCCGCTTCGCGCCAGTCGAGGACTTCGTCGCCGGTTTCCAGCAGCAGGAGGTATTTCTCGGGGTCAATGCGTTCCACTACCAAGGCGCGCCAGCCTTCGAGATGCGCACGCGTCAGTTCGTAGGGCTCGCCGGTATGCAGGTTCTTCTGCGTTCCGAGGTAAGCCTCGAGCCCGAGATGCGGCGCGATCGCCGGATTGATGAGCACGGCGCGGCAGCCCAGCTTTTCCGCCAGGTAGGTGGCGTAAAAGCCGCCGAGCGAGCTGCCGAGAAACGTGACGTGGCGCGGATCGCGGCCAGCCGGATTTTCCGCGATAGCCGCCTCGATTGCGAGGATCGCTTCCCCGGGCGTGTCGGGGAGCGCGGGACAGGCGTAGCGATGCCCCTGCCCCCTGTTCTCCATATGCGTCTTCATCACTTGCGCTTTGTGGGATGCCGGTGAGCTGTTGAAGCCGTGCAGGTAGATCAGCATGGCAAGGTCAGCTCCTCTCCAACGCGGTAAGAAGTTTCTGGTGGATGCCGCCGAAGCCGCCGTTCGACATCACCAGTACCTGGTCGCCGTCTCGGGCTTCGGCTGCTATCGCCGCAACCAGTGCGTCGAGATCCGCTTCGCAATGGGCGCGGGCACCGAGCGGCGCGAACACCGCTCCGGCATCCCACGACAGGCCGGCGCTGTAGATGTAGACCAGGTCGGCACCCGCGAAGCTCCCCGGAAGCGCATCTTTCATGACGCCGTTCTTGAGCGTGTTCGAGCGCGGCTCGAATACGGCTAGGATGCGGCCGTCGCGATGCTGCTGGCGCAGTCCGGCGATGGTTTCGCGGATTGCGGTCGGGTGATGCGCGAAGTCGTCGTACACCTGTACGCCGCGCACCTTGCCTTTCAACTCCAGGCGCCGCCGTACGCCGCCGAATCTGGAGAGTGCTTCGATTGCGACTTCCGGGGCAACGCCGGCATGGCGTGCCGCGGCAACGGCGGCGAGACCGTTCAACCGGTTGAATTCCCCGGCCAGGGCCCACTTGAGTCGCCCGACGGCCCTGCCCTGCCACGCAATCTCGAAGGCTCCCTCGCGGTCCGGAACGCCCGCCTCCCATCCGGTCGCAACGCCGAACTCCTCCGTTGGCGTCCAGCATCCTTGGGCAAGGACACGCTTCAGCGTCGCATCCCTTCCATTTACCACCAGCCGGCCAGCACTTGGGATCGTACGCACGAAATGATGAAATTGGCGCTCGATGTCTGCAAGATCGACGAAGATGTCTGCATGATCGAACTCAAGATTGTTCAAAATCGCAGTACTAGGCCGGTAGTGGACGAATTTGGAGCGCTTATCGAAGAACGCAGTGTCGTACTCGTCCGCCTCGATCACGAAATGCTCGGCGTCGGTGGAGCGGGCCGAGACTTGTAGATCCGGCGCAATGCCTCCGATGAGGAAGCCTGGGTTCCGGCCCGCGCACATCAATATCCAGGCCAGCATCGAGGAAGTGGTCGTTTTCCCGTGGGTTCCAGCGACAGCTAGCACCCACTTACTATTCAATATGTCCTCTGCAAGCCATTGCGGGCCGGAAACGTAGCGATCACCACGGTCGAGGATCGCCTCCATCAGCGGATTGCCGCGGGTCACAACATTGCCGACCACCCACAGGTCCGGCGCCAGGCGAAGTTGATCCGCGCCGTAGCCCTCGATCAACTCGATGCCAAGCGCGCTCAGCTGGCCGTTCATCGGCGGATAAACGTTCGCATCGCAGCCGGTGACGCGGAATCCGGCCTGTTGCGCGATGGCCGCGATGCCACCCATGAAGGTGCCGCAAACGCCAAGAATGTGGAGATGCACTGCGAGCGCTGCCGGACGGGGGAAGGCGGCGATTGTACGCGAGCACTGCGCTATGATCGTCCGCATGGTTTCTTCCGCATGAGTCGCAACGGCGCAAGGCAAAACGGCATGCGGGCGCGCATCGCGGCCGCGGCGGCCCGGCTCATGGCCGAGGACGGCATCAATGATTTCGCGCTCGCCAAGAGGAAGGCCGCGCGCGGGCTCGGCGCCGCCAATACCGAGGCGCTTCCCGGCAACGACGAAATCGAGGCCGAGTTGCGCGCCTATCTCGCGCTCTACCAGGCTGATGAGCATCCGGGGCGCATCGCCGGGCTGCGCGAGCTCGCGCTCGAGGTGATGCGTGCGCTGGAACGCTTCAATCCCTATCTGACCGGGCCGGTGCTCGCGGGTACTGCCGGGCCTTACGCCGAAATCGAGCTGCAGTTGTTCCCGGAAAGTACCAAGGAAGTGGAGTTGTTTCTCATCGATCGCAATCTTCCCTATGAAGCCAGCGACGAGCGCCGCTACAGCGGCGATCGGGCGCGCGCCGTGGCGGTGATAGCGCTCGATTGGCAGGGCGTGCCGCTGCGCTTGTCGGTGTTCGATCCCCGCGATGAGCGTTCAGCGCTGAAAACTACCCCTGCCGGCCGGGTTACGCTACGCGCCGGAATGGCGCAAGTACGCGCCATGGTCGACAACGGGCCCGGCGAAGCGGCGGATGAAGCACGGCCGGCGTGAGGCGCTGATCCTGGGTGCCGCTGGCCTGGCAGCGGCCGCGACCGGATTTCTCGTTGGACCGTTCCTGCTGCAACAGGTGAACAGGGACGGGGCGGGCGAAAAAACCGCCCCTGGAAACATCGCTTTGTTCTCGGCAAACCTGGTCGACCTTGCCGGCCGTCCTCGTCAATTGAACGAGTGGCGAAACCGGATCCTGATCTGCAATTTCTGGGCGACCTGGTGCGCTCCCTGTCGGGAGGAAATCCCCCTGCTGATGGCTGCCAGAGAGAAATATGCCTTCTTGGGACTCGAAATTGTCGGCATCGCCATCGATAATGCCTCTAAAGTCCGCGATTTCACCAGATCTCTCAATATCCCCTATCCGGTCCTTCTTGCGGAGGCCGATGGCCTGGATTTGATGCGCAAACTTGGCAACACCGCCGGCGGCCTGCCATATACTGTGGTCACGGACCGGCAGGGCAATGTCCTGCACCGGAAATTAGGGGCATTCCACCAAGGCGATCTGGACGCGATCCTCGGCCCATTGGCCAGGACCTGAGCCGGGCGGGGTCCGGAGGAAAGGTGCAATTTCGGCTAAAATGCCGCTTTCTGCTGCGAACATAATGAAAAAAACCAAATTCAAGAGCATCCTTGTCCTGAACGGGCCAAACCTGAACCTCCTTGGGACCCGCGAACCTCAGATCTACGGACGCGAAACCCTGCCGATGATCGAGCGCCGCCTTGTGGCGGCGGGCAAGGCGGACGGGGTCAAGGTCGAGTGCTTCCAGACCAACCACGAAGGCGTGCTCGTGGACCGGGTGCAGCAGGCCAAGCGCGACGGGGTAGGCTTCATCCTCCTCAACCCGGCGGCGTTCACGTACTCGAGCATCGCCGTGCGCGACGCCCTGACCGCGGTGCAGATCCCGTTCATCGAAGTTCACATGTCCAACATTCATGCGCGTGAGCCGTGGCGGGCGCATTCCCATTTCACGGCGGTAGCGGTTGGCAGCGTGCTCGGCTTGGGCAGCCGGGGCTACGACCTTGCGCTCGACTATGCCATCGCGCGGTTGAAATCCCGGTAGTCGGAGCGGCGGGCGACGCCCGCCGGGAAAGAGCAAACCATGGATCTGCGCAAGCTGAAGAAGCTCATTGATCTCGTCCAGGAGTCGGGCATCGCCGAGCTCGAGATCACCGAGGGGGAGGAAAAGGTCCGCATTGCGCGGGGCGGGGCAGTCAGCGTGACCCCGCTGGTCGTAGGCGCACCGGCCGCGGCCGTCCAGGCGGGCGGCGCCGTGCCGCAAACCCCGGCGGCCCCTGCCGCGGCCCCGGTGGCAACCGCACCCGAGGCGCCACCGGAGGGCCACGTCGTCAAGTCGCCAATGGTAGGGACCTTCTACCGTTCGCCATCGCCTGACGCGAAACCTTTCGTTGAGGTGGGCGCCACGATCAAGGCGGGTGAAACGATCTGCGTGATCGAGGCCATGAAACTGATGAACGAGATCGAAGCCGACGCCTCCGGCACCATCAAGGCGATCCTGGTCGAAAACGGCCAGCCGGTCGAGTACGGCCAGGCTCTTTTCATCATCGGCTAGCCGGTGTTCGAGAAAATCCTGATCGCGAATCGCGGCGAGATCGCCCTGCGCATCCAGCGTGCCTGCCGCGAGCTGGGCGTCCACACGGTGGTGGTGCATTCCGAGGCCGATACGGAAGCGAAGTACGTGAAGCTCGCCGACGAATCGGTCTGCATCGGCCCGGCGCCCGCGTCGGCGAGCTACCTCAATATCCCGGCGATCATCAGCGCGGCGGAAGTCACCGACGCCGAGGCGATCCATCCGGGCTACGGTTTCCTCTCGGAGAACGCGGATTTCGCGGAGAAGGTCGAGGCGAGCGGCTTCGTCTTCATCGGCCCTCGTCCCGAAAACATCCGCCTGATGGGCGACAAGGTCAGCGCCAAGCAGGCGATGATCAAGGCGGGCGTGCCGGTGGTGCCAGGGTCGGAAGGCGCGTTGCCGGAGCAGGGCGCCGAAATCGTGAAGATCGCGCGCAAGGTTGGCTACCCGGTGATCATCAAGGCCTCGGGCGGCGGCGGCGGGCGCGGCATGCGCGCCGTGCACACCGAGGCGGCGCTGCTGAACGCGGTCAACCTCACGCGCCAGGAGGCACTCGCGGCGTTCGGCAACGCCACGGTATACATCGAGAAGTTCCTCGAAAACCCGCGCCACATCGAAATCCAGGTGCTGGCCGACGAGCACAAGAACGCGGTGTTTCTCGGCGAGCGCGATTGCTCGATGCAGCGGCGTCACCAGAAAATCATCGAGGAGGCGCCCGCGCCCGAGCTGACCGCCAAGCAGCGCGACCGGATCGGCCAGCGCTGCGCCGAGGCTTGCCGCAAGATCGGCTATCGCGGCGCCGGCACTTTCGAATTCCTGTACGAGAACGGCGAGTTCTATTTCATCGAAATGAACACGCGGCTGCAGGTGGAGCACCCGGTGACCGAGATGATCACCGGTCTGGACCTGGTTCAGCTGCAGATCCGCATCGCCAACGGCGAGAAGCTGCCATTCCGGCAGAAAGACATCGAGCTGCGCGGCCACGCGATCGAATGCCGCATCAATGCCGAGGATCCTTACCGCTTCACGCCCTCGCCGGGGCGGATCACGTCCTACCACCCGCCCGGCGGGCCGGGCATCCGCGTGGATACGCACGTCTACGCGGGCTACACCGTGCCACCGAACTACGACTCGATGATCGGCAAGGTCATCGCCTACGGCGCCACGCGCGAGCAGGCGATCCGGCGCATGCGCATCGCGCTCTCGGAGATGGCGGTCGAGGGGATCCAGACCAACATCCCGCTGCATCTGGACCTGCTGCACGACCTGCGCTTCCTGCGCGGCGGCACCTCCATCCATTACCTCGAGCAGAAGCTCGCCGAGGAGACGAAGAAGAAGAAATAGTCCGGTGGCCTGGCTCTCGATCACGCTCGAGCTGGATCCGGTGCAGGCCGAGACGCTCTCCGAGGCACTGCTGGAGGCAGGCGCCGAATCAGTTTCTCTCGAATCCACCTCGAATGACCCGGCCGCGCTGGAACCCGGCGCGCGGATGCGTGTCGTCGCGCTCACCAGCGCTGCCGCCGATCCTGCCGCACTCGTTGCCGCCGCCGCTGCAGCCGCCGCGATGGCGCCGCCGGAGTTCACCGTGGCGCGGGTCGAGGAAGAAGACTGGGTGCGGCGCTCGCAGTCCCAGTTCGGCCCGATCCGCATCGCCGAGCGCCTGTGGATCGTGCCGAGCTGGCATCTGCCGCCGGACCCGGCGGCGATCGTGGTGCGGCTCGATCCGGGTCTGGCCTTCGGCACCGGCAGCCACGTCAGCACGCGACTGGTCCTGCAGCACCTTGAACAGAGCATTCGCAGCGGGGAGCGCGTGCTGGACTATGGGTGCGGCTCAGGTATATTGGCCATCGTCGCCGGCAAACTTGGCGCTGGTGAAATCGCCGCCACCGATATCGACGCGCAGGCACTGATTACCGCTGTCGCGAACGCATCTGAGAATGGCGTTGTCCTTAACGTCGCGGCGCCCGAGTCCCTTCCTCCTGGAACATTCGACCTGGTCCTAGCCAACATCCTCGCCGGCCCGCTCATCGCCCTGGAACCGGTGCTCGCCGCGCGCACGCGGCCCGGCGGGCACATCCTGCTCTCCGGAATCCTTGAATCACAGGCGGCTGAAGTGGCCGCCGCCTACGCGCGCGACTTCGATGCTGCCGTGCTCGCGATCGACGAGGGTTGGGCATTGCTGGGAGGCAGGCGCAGGTGAACCTCACTACAAGATGCCCAAACTGCGGCACGGCGTTCCGCGTG
>CAMDRF010000109.1 GCA_945906765.1 Nitrosovibrio sp. Nv4
GCAACAATCTCTTCATCAAACAGGACACACTTATGACAAGCCCATCAACGTATCGTTTCGGTCACTCAGATTATTTCGGTCGGCTAAGTCCGACAGGCTGCTAGTGCTTGGCTACTGCATCGCGTATTTCATCGTCACGAAAGTGCGGCGCACCGGACTGCAGATCCTCCTCTTCGTGCTGCTGCTGGTGCCGTTCTGGACCAGCGTGCTGATCCGCACCATTGCCTGGATTCCGTTTCTGGGGATTAACGGAGTGATCAACCAGACACTGATATTCCTGGGCGTGATCGACCGGCCGATCGAGGTTTTTCTGTTTTCGCGCACCGGCATTACCATGGCCCAAGTCTCCTTCTACACGCTGCTGGCGACGGGTCCGGTGGTGTACGTGCTGCGCAACATACCGCCCTCGCTTTTGCAGGCGGCGCAGAGCCTGAAAGCGCCGCCGTTTCAGGTCTTCTGGCGCATCACCTTTCCCCTCAGCCTGCCGGGCGTCCTGATCGGGCAGATTCTCGTGTTCCTCAACGTGATGGCCGACTTCTCGACCGCGGCGGCCATCGGCGGCAACAAGCAGGCCTTTCTCGGCAATCTGGTGCTCCTGTCCTACGATTGGGGGCAGCTCCCTTTCGCCTCGGTGATCGCCGTGCTGCTGATGCTGTGCATGCTGGCGGGCGTGGCCGCGCTGCTTCGAGTCGTTGACGTGCGCAGACTCGGGACCCTATGATGCATTGGAGGATGCGCCAGCGTCTGATCACCCTGACCCTGGGGGGAGTAACGATCCTGTTTCTCGCCTATCAATGGTTTCCGATTCTGATCATGGCCGTCCTGTCGTTCACCGGACCCGACGGCGGCACCACTTTTCCAATGCGCAGCGTATCGCTACACTGGTACGAGGAACTGCTGCGCGTTTCGATGATCGATGACTTCAAACCGCCGATGTACCGCTCCTTGATCCTCGCGCTGACCTGCTCGGTGGCAACCGCTGTGCTGTCGCTCGCCTCCGCCCAGGCGATGCGCGCGCGCCCGCGGCAGCAGCGCGTTTTTCTACCTGATCCTGCTCGGCATCATGGCGCCCGGCATACTCGTTGGTTTCGGTGTCGCCATCGTCGCGCGCGTCTTCGAGATCCCGCTCGCCTGGTACACGACAACCCTGGCGGTGCACCTCGTGTGGACGCTGCCCTTCGGGTTTCTCATCATGCTGGCGGCATTCAATCGCTTCGACCGGCGCCTGGAGGAGGCCGCGCTCACCCTGCGCGCAAGTCGGTGGACGGCGTTCTGGCGCATCACGTTCCCGTTGGTGCTTCCCGGCGTCATCGGCGCCGCGCTGTTCGGTTTCACCCTCTCCTACGATGAATTCGCGCGCAGCTTTTTCGCCACCGGCACTGAACAGACCCTGCCGCTGATCATCTTTGCGCAGTTCGACCGCCAGTTGCAACCGACGCTGTATGCAATCGGCACCGCGACAACCGTCGTGTCCCTTGCGGCGCTTGCCTTGTTCACACTTCTTTTCCGTGCGGTTCAACAGCGGTCGCGCACGGCGAGCGGCAGATGAAAGCAATCATTCCGTCAACGCGAAAAAAGGAGGATGGAAAATGACTGTTACCAGACGAGACTTTCTCAAGAGCGGCGCGCTGGTGGCCGCCGAGCCGAAACTGTCTTAATTCAGCCGGTATGAACGTGCATTTTCTTGCTCATCCGTCTTCTTTCAATCATCGTCTCTGACGCGTCTTGTTCGGGTTTATTTCCGTCTTCTTCAGACTGCGCCTGAGGGCGTGCGCGTGGCCGAAGGCATCGACTACGTCTGCGACTGGGTCAACGACGATATGCCTTACGCGATGAAGGCCGGCGGCAAGACCCTCCACTCCATGCCGCATTCCGCCGATGTGGACGACGCCGCGATCCTGATCGGCATGCACCACGACGAGGATGAATTTCGCGACCAGCTGATCGACCATTTCGACGTGCTTTACGGGGAAAGCAAAACCCAGGGCGCCCGCATCATGCCGATATCGCTGCATTCCTGGGTCATCGGGCAGCCCTACCGCATCGGCACGCTCGAAACCGTGCTCTCGTACATCATGCGGCACAAGGGCGTGTGGCCCGCCACGGGCGCCGAGATCCTCGACGCCTGGAAGGCCGGGGGCGGGGCCTAGCCCGGCGGCACCCGCCGGTGCCAGTCGGTCGCGCGCTGCAACGCGTGCCCCGCGCGCAGCAGCGTCGCCTCCGCGAAGGGCCGCGCGACAAACTGCAAGCCGATGGGCAATCCGTTCGAGTCGAAGCCGCAGGGCAGGACCAGCGCTGGAACGCCGAGGTAGTTGACCCAGCGCGTCAAGCGCGAGACTTCCGCGAGCAACTTCGGCATGCCGGCGCCGCCGCGCGCTCCAGTCTGCTCGCGTGTCGGTACGCGGACGTTCATCGCCGGCAGCAGATAAAGGTCGGCGTTCGAGAGCGTGCGAGAGCAGAACCGCTCCAGCCAGGCCCCGCGCAGGCGCAGCGCCTCGAGATAGGCGGCAGCCGGCACGGCGAAGCCGGCTTCGAGACGAGCGCGCACGGCGGCGGAGTAATCACCGGGGCGCTCGCGCATCCAGGGCGCGTGCTGCGCCGAGGCCTCGGACTGCATGACAGTGATGCAATGTGCCGAAAGCAGGTCGAAATCGGGCGGCTCGACTTCCACCAGCGTTGCGCCGGCGGAGCGTAGTGCTCGCGCGGCGCCGAGTACGGCGGCCGCCACTTCAGCTTCGGCGTTGCGTTCAATCCACGACGTGGAAACTGAAACGCGCAATCCCTCGTTTGCAAGACCCGATAAATAGTCATCCACGGGCTCTCGCGAACTGACCGGGTCTTTCGGATCGAAACCGGCAATGACCTGAAGAATCCGCGCGCAATCCTCGGCGCTGCCCGCCAGCGGGCCGACGGTGTCGAGCGAGTGCGACAGCGGCATGGCGCCGGCGCGCGACACCCGGCCCCAGGTGGTCTTCAGTCCGGTTACCCCGCAGGCCGCGGCGGGGATGCGGACCGAGCCGCCGGTATCCGAGCCCAGTGCGCCGAAAACGAGGCGCGCGGCCACCGCCGCGCCCGAGCCGCTGGAGGAGCCGCCCGTGATGTAGTCCGGGTTCCAGGGATTGCAGCAATCGCCCCAGTGCTCGTTGTGCCCGGTCGGGCCGTAAGCGAACTCGGCCATGTTGAGCGTGCCGATCTGGAGCGCGCCAGCGGCATCCAGCCGCTCGAGCGCGGTCGAAGTCTCCGAGGCGACCCAGCCGCGCCGGATCTTCGAGCCGCAGTTCGAGACCTGCCCCGTCCGGTAGAACATGTCCTTGTGTGCCAGCGGGACGCCAGCGAGAGGCCCGCCGCCGCCGCCCCGCGGTTTGTCTTCGATCCGGATGAACGCGTTAATGCGAGGTTGCCAGCGCGCGATACGCTCGCGACAGGCCTCGAAGGAAAAATCCGCGGGCCCGGTCACTTGGATCGGTGCCGGCTCAAGGTGAGCGCGTGGGTCGCGGGATCGACCTCGAACTCAAGCGCATTGCGCAGCGGATCGGCCACTGCGGCCGCATTCAGAGCCGCAGCGATCTTCGCGGCACGTCCCGGCGCCAGTCGTATACCCTGCGAGGCAAGCGCCGCTTCGACAGCTTCGGGATTCCACGATTTCATGATAAATCTTACCCCGCCATGACCTACGCCACCGCCAAAGACGGCACCCGTCTGCATTACGAGGAGGCCGGCAGCGGCACGCCGGTCATATTCATCCACGAATTCGCCGGCGATCACCGCAGCTGGGAGCCGCAGCTGCGGTTCTTCGCGCGCTATTTCCGCTGCATCGCCTACAACGCGCGCGGCTTTCCGCCCTCGGACATTCCCGAGGACGGCGCGCGCTATTCCCAGGCGCATGCGCGCGACGACGTGATCGCGGTGCTCGATCACCTGAATATCGAGCGCGCCCATGTGGTCGGGCTGTCGATGGGCGGTTTCGCGGCGCTGCACGTGGGAATCGCGTATCCGCAGCGCGCACGCTCGCTGGTCATCGCCGGCTGTGGCTACGGCGCCGAGCCTGACAAGAAAGAGAAGTTCCAGGCCGAATGCGAGGCTGCCGCAGCCTCCTTCGAGTCCAACTGGAGCGAAACGGCGAAGAAATACGCGCTCGGGCCGACGCGCGTGCAGTTCCAGAACAAGGATCCGCGCGGCTGGGCCGAGTTCTCGAACCAACTCCAGGAACACTCGCCCAAGGGCCAGGCGCTCACCATGCGCGGCGTGCAGATGAAGCGCCCGTCGCTCTATGAGCTGACCGACGGCATGAAGAAGATCGACGTGCCCACGCTGATCGTTACCGGCGACGAGGACGATCCCTGCCTCGAGCCCGCCCTGCTGATGAAGCGCAACATCCGCACTTCCGGCCTGATGGTCCTGCCGTATTCCGGGCATACGATAAACATCGAGGAGCCCGAGGCGTTCAACCGCGCGCTGCTTGACTTTCTGATCAAGGTGGATGAAGGACGTCCGCACGTGCGCGATCCCCGCTCGGCGGCTGCCGGGATTCTCGGCTTCAAGAAATGATCCTGCTTACCGGTGGCTCGGGCTTCATGGGCCTGAACGTCGCCGAGCAGCTCCTCGCGCGCGGCGAAGAAGTGCTGATCTTCGATCTCTCGCCGCCGCTGGCGAGTTTCCGCGGAAATTTCCGGTTCGAAGCAGGCGACGTCACGGACCGGGATTGTCTCGACAAGGTTTTTTTCCGGCACAAACCGACGAGCGTTTTCCATCTTGCCGCAATCACCGCCGGCGCGCAGCGCGACGCGCGCGAGCCGCGCCGCATCGCCGAAGTAAATCTTATCGGCACGATCAACGTTCTCGAGGCCGCGCGGCAGCACGGCGTTCTGCGCTTCGTCCTTGCCAGCACCGGCGCGCTCTACGGCGCGGCCGGGATCGGCGTCGCCGAGCCCCTCGACGAGGAATACCACCGCCCAGTGCCCGAATCGATGTACGGCATCACCAAGTACGCCGCCGAGCGCGCCTGCCTGCGGCTCGCGTCTCTGTGGAATCTCGATGTGCGCGTCGGCCGCCTCGCCACCGCGTTCGGCCGCTGGGAGCACGCCACCAACGCGCGCGACCGGCTCTCGCCGCCCACCGAGATTGCGCGCATCGCGGTTGCCGGCGGCGAGGCGGTGTTTCCGCCGCTCGGCCCCACCGACTACATCTATGCGCCCGATCTTGCCCGCGCCCTTCTCGCCGTGCACGACGCGGCCGCGCCTGCGCACCGGCTGTATCATCTGGGCGCGGGTTCCGCATGGGCCCTGCCCGAGTGGTGCGCACTGCTCGCCAAACGCTACCCCGCGTTCCGCTGGCGCGAGTCGGCGGACCCGGGCGCGTGCAACGTGATTCCGCTTTCGCCCGGCACGCGCACGCGGTTTTCGAACCGCAGGCTCGTCGCGGACCTCGGCTACGCGCCGCGCTACGATCTCGCGTCGGCCCTGGAGGACTTCACCGCATGGATGGGGGAGCAGCATGAAACCTGACATCGCCTGGCCCCGCAACGACTACTCGCGCGTGCCCTTCTGGCTGCATCACGACGAGGACATCTACGCGCTCGAGATGGAGCGCATCTTCCGCGGTCCGGCCTGGAGCTACCTGTGCCTCGAAGCCGAGATTCCCAACCCCTGCGACTTCCGCACCACCTGGGTCGGCGACACCCCGGTGATCGTTTCGCGCGCGAAGGATGGCGTGATCCATGCCTTCGTCAACCGCTGCTCGCATCGCGGCGCGATGATCGTGCGCGAACTGCGCGGCAACGCCGAGCGCCTGGTGTGCCTCTATCACCGCTGGTGCTACTCGAATGCCGGCGAACTCACCGGCCTGCCCTTTCGCAAGGGCCTCAAGGGCGAAGGCGGCATGCCGGAAGACTTCGACATGAAGGCGGTATCGCCGCAGCGCCTGAAGGTGGCCAATTGCCACGGCATGCTGTTCGGCACGTTCTCGGACCGTGCAGAGACGATCGAGGCCTATCTCGGCGAATTCGGCATCGGCATGGTCCGGCGTTTCCTGTCACGCCCGGTCCGCATCCTCGGCTATTCGCGCCAGCGCATTGCCGGCAACTGGAAGCTCTACGCGGAGAACCTGCGCGACACCTACCATGCGAGCCTGCTACACGAATTCTTCGTCACCTACGGCGTGGACCGTGCGACGCAGAAAGGCGGCGTCAAAATGGACGCGCGCCACCGCCACAACATGAATCACGCCTATGCCGGGAGCGACTCGCAGGAGGAAGCGAAGGCGGCGTATGCGGATACCGCGGCAAGGCTGGATCGCATGCAGCTCCGGGATAAAAAATTATTGAACTATAAAAATGAGTTTCCCGATGGCATGAATCTCGCCGCGCCCACCTTCTTCCCGAACGCGCTGCTCATCCAGATCAACAACACGCTCGGCACGCGCCAGATCCGCCCCAAGGGCCCCGGCGCGCATGAAGTATTCCAGACGCTGTTCGGCTACGTGGACGACGACGAAGCGATGACCCGCCACCGCCTGATCTCGGCCAACCTCGTCGGCCCGGCGGGATTCGTCAGCATGGAGGACGGCGAAGCGATCGAGGTAATACAGAAGGCCACGCGCAGTTCGCCGGAGGGCTGCGAGGTGATCGAGATGGGCGGCCGCGGTCCGGTTGCCGACCAGGCGCACCGCGTCACCGAGGCGCCGATCCGCGGCTTCTGGTCCTACTGGGCGGAACTCATGGGTGTTGAACCCGCAGGCGGAATCCGGTAGATCTGCGATGACCGTGTCGCCGGAAACAAGAGAACTGCTCACCGCCTTGATGGCCGAATACGCCATGGCGATTGATGAAGACCGGCTCGAGGACTGGGTCGAACTCTTCACCGAGGACTGCGACTACCGCGTCGTCACCCGCGAGAACGTCGAGCAGGGCCTGCCCAACGTCCTCATGTGGTGCGACAACAAGGACATGCTGCGCGACCGCGTCGACTCCTACCGCCATGTCAACGTGTACAACCCGCACTATGACCGCCACGTCCTGGGACCGCTGCGCTTTACCGGCGAGAAAGACGGCGCCTGGACCTTCGACGTTTCCTACAGCCTCTTCCAGACCACCCTCGAAGGCGAGTCGCGCCTCTTCAGCGTCGGGCGCTACCGCATCGAAGCCCGCCTCGAAGGCGACGCGGCACGTCTGAAAACCGTCACCGTCATCGCCGACACCGGCCTCGTGCCGTCGCTGCTCGCGACACCGATCTAGGTCTCGCGCCACCAGCGAAATTCGGCTCATCGAGTCTTTTCGGTCTGCATGGCGGGGATAAAAGGAATCAGGCCTTTCTCAAAAGCCAGTTGCTGCAATTCGATGGGGGATCGGCGAATGTCGATCATCAAACCGTTGACCTGCAGCATCCACACCATGGGGTTGTCAACGAGTCGGCTGTGCAATGTCCAATCAGGTGAAAAGATCTCCATCTTGAGAATGTCCCGGATTTCCCTGGACTTGTTCTGCCCGGTGTTTTGAGCGATCCCGAAAAACTCATAAATGACTTTCGGCTTGCAGTGCGGCGTTTGGGAAGGATCATCCAGAAAATTGACACGCCCGACCGCATGCACGGCAGCGGCTGCCCAGGCATTCTCGTTGCCCCTTGACAACGGCGAGGGTCGCTTTCTGGCCAAGGCGCCAACAACCTGCCGGATCATCTGGCGATATTCCTCACCGAGGTGCTTTGCACAGAAAGCATCGGTCAGTTTCGTGACGGCAGAGAATTTATCTGCCATGGCTTTGGGGATTTTTTCAGGCAAGGACATGATGCTTGCTCGATTCTATGTCATTTGACGCCATAAGCGTCCTATGGCATGTTTCGCCATATGATGAAGGCAATCCGGGCGTTCTATGACCGGGCGGAATACCCTGACGGCGCGATTGTCGAAATGAGCATCTGGACTGTGCCGGCCTCCGTTCCGGGAAGTTCGCATGCCTTCAAGTACCGTCTCTATTACGGGTACCCAGGCAAGCGTGTTATCGGCTACGACAATGAACGCGGGAAAGGCGACCACCGGCACGTCCGAAATCGGGAAGAGTCCTATCGGTTTTCCAGCTTGGAGGCCCTGATCGCCGATTTCCTGTCCGATGTGAAACGAGAGCGAGGTGCACGATGAAACAGACGGCCCGGCTGCATGTTGGTTCGGTCGAAGAAATGG
>CAMDRF010000110.1 GCA_945906765.1 Nitrosovibrio sp. Nv4
CGCACACGAACGCGTCCTGCAGCGGGGACTTCACGCCCTCGATCGTCGTCACGTCGCGGCCCCTGACCTGCGCGAAAGGCACCAGGCAGCTTACCACCGGCTCGCCGTCGAGGAGGACGGTGCAGGCGCCGCACTCGCCTTCGCCGCAGCCTTCCTTGGTCCCGGGCAAATCGCAGACTTCGCGCAGAACGTCGAGCAGCCGCGCCATCGGCGGCGCTTGCACGCCAGTTTTCTTCCCGTTCAGCGTGAAGCGCACAGGGCCTGCATGATGCGCTCGGGGGTGGCGGGGATGCGGCGGAGGTCCACGCCGGCGTGGCGCAGCGCGTTGACGATCGCGGGGGCGGCGCCGTCGACGGGGAGCTCGCCCACGCCCTTGGCGCCGAACGGCCCGTGCCGGTAGGGGCGCTCGAGAATGACGCTCTCGATCGGCGGCGTGTCGATCGTCGTCGGGATGATGTAGTTTGTCATCGATGCGTTCGCCATCCGGCCGTCGCGGAGAATCGCCTTTTCCAGAAGGGCGTAGCCGATTCCCTGGGCAGCGCCGCCTTCGACCTGCCCGGCGGCGAGGACAGGGTGGATCGCCTTGCCGATTTCGACCACCGCGGTGAATTTCGTCAGCCGCGCCTCATAGGTGTCCGGATCTAACTTGATCTCGGCGACCTCGCAGCCCCAGCCGAACGTGCCGTACGCATCGCCGCGGTACGTCTCGTCGCTCCAGACGATGTCGGACGGGTGTTCGTAAGACCGCGTCACCACCAGCGGGCCGTTGCGTTTCAGGTACTCGCGCGGCGTCAGCCGGCCGAGCTTCGCCTTGAGCTCTTTCGCGCAGGCCTGCAGAATTCCGCCCACGATCATGCACGTGCGCGACGCGACCGTCGGCCCGCTGTCGGGGACGCGCGCCGTATCGACGTCCGCGACCTCGATCGCGTCGTAAGGCCAGCCCAGCTCCTCGGCGACGATCTGCGCGTGCGTGGTCCGCTGCCCTTGCCCCATCTCGGTCGTCCCCGTCAGGATCCGGGCCCCGCGCTCGGTCAGCTCGAGCGCCGCCTTCGACGCGAGCATAACCTCGCCCGACCCCGTGAACCCTGCACCGTGATAGAAGAGCGCCAGCCCGATGCCGCGCCCCGTGCGCTGCCACTTGCGCCGTTTCTCCCGGAAGCGCGTACGTTTCACGGCTTCGCGCAGCACCTCGAGCGCGGCGCAGTCGTCGTGCATGCGCTGGCCGGTCGCCGTCGTGTCGCCGGGCCGCAGCGCGTTCGTCTCCCGCAGCGTGACGGGGTCCGCGCCGAGCGCCTCCGCGATCCGCTCCATGTGCGCTTCGCACGCGAACTGCGTCTGCGGCGCGCCGAAGCCGCGGAACGCGCCGTTCGGCACGGTGTTGGTGAACATTGCGCGTCCGCGGATGCGCACGTTCGCGCACCGGTACGGGCCCGCCGCGTGGATGCACGCGCGCGACAGCACGACCGGCGACAGCGTGACGTACGCGCCACCGTCGAGGATCACCTCGATGTCCTGCGCCACGAGCCGCCCGTCCTTCGCCACCGCCGTCCGGTGGCGCACGATCGCAGGGTGCCGCTTGGTCGTCGCCGCCATCTCCTCTTCGCGGTCGTAGACGATCTTCACCAGGCGTTTGGACTTCAGGGCGAGCAGCGCCGCGTGTCCCGCGAGCATCGAAGGGTATTCTTCTTTGCCGCCGAATCCGCCGCCGGTCTCGGCCTGCAGGACGCGGACCTTTTCCGCTGGAAGCGCCAGCAGCGTGACGAGCGCGCGCTGGACGTAGTAAGGGCACTGGAGCGACCCGAGCACCGCGATCCCGCCGTTCTCAGGCCACGCGATGACGCCGTTCGGCTCGATCGAGACGTGCTCCTGGAGCCCCGCGCGGTACCGCCCTCGAGGATCAGCGCGGCCTGCGCGAACCCCTTCGCGACGTCCCCCTTCTCGATGAGGATGTCCTTGAACGACCGCGGCGACGCGAGCGGGTCGAATACGGGGGCGCCCAGCCGGCACTCCAGGTCGACGCGCGCGGCGAGTAGCGCTTCCCGGTCCTCGTGCGCGAGCAGCATGACCGGTTCTTCCGCGTGGCGGATTTCGCGCTCGACGAGGCACGGCTGGTCGTCGGCAATCAGCGATACGACGTTTTTCCCTGGGATGTCGCGGCAGGAGACGCTCGTGAACCCGGGCCCCTCGAAATCGGTCTTGATGGCAAGCAACTCGCCGCACGCGATCGGCGAGCGCACTGTCCGGCCGTGCAGCATCCCCGGCATCCGGACGTCGTCGACGTAGCGCGCCGCGCCCGTGACCTTGGCGCGGCCCTCCTTCCTTCGGACGTTCCGCCCGACAACGCGCATCGCCGCCCTCTCCCACACTCAGGCTCGAAAAGGTTAGACTATCTTCTCAGAGAAACCCCGTCCTCAGGGAGTCCTTCATGCGCCTGCTCGCCCTCGCCGCCGCGCTCCTGCTTTCCGGCGCCGCGCTCGCCCAGAAAAACACCCCGATCCGCTTCGCGCTCGACTGGCGTTTCGAAGGGCCGGCGGCGCCCTACTTCGTCGCCATCGACAAGGGCTACTACAAGGCCGAGGGGCTGGAGGTCACCGTCGATGCGGGCTCGGGCTCGGTGGAGGGCATCAACCGTGTCGCCTCGGGCGCCTACGAGATGGGCTTCGCCGACATCAATTCGCTGGTGAAGTACCGCGACAACCCGCGCAACCTGGCGGTGAAGGCGGTGATGATGGTGTACGACACGCCGGCGTTTTCCATCGTCGCGCTGAAAAAGAGCGGCATCAAGACCCCCAAGGACCTCGAGGGCAAGATCCTCGGTGCGCCCGCGCTCGACGGCGCCTACGCGCAGTGGCCGATTTTCGTCAAGGCGAACAACATCGACGCGTCCAAGGTGCGGATCGAGAACGTCGGTTTCCCGGTGCGGGAACCCATGCTGGCGCAGGGCAAGGTGGACGCGATTACCGGATTCTGGTTTTCCTCGTTCATGAACCTGCGCGCCAACAACGTGGCCGCTGAGGACATCGTGGTGCTGCACATGCGCGATTACGGCGTCGATCTGTACGGCAACGTGATCGTCGCCAATCCGGACTTCATGCGCTTCTCGCCCAAAGCGGTGGCGGGCTTCGTCAAGGCCACCATCCGCGGCATCCAGGACACCATCAAGAACCCGGAGACGGCGATCGATTCGCTGATGAAGCGCAACCCGATCGCCAAGCGCGAGGTCGAACTCGAGCGCCTGAAGTTGTCGCTGTCGAAGAACTTCGTCACGCCGGACGTGCAGAAAAACGGCCTGGGCGCGGTGGACATGAAGCGCCTGGAGCGCTCCTTCGAGCAGATCGGCCTCACCTTCCAGTACGGCAACAAGCCCAAGGCGGCCGACATTTTCACCGCCCAGTACTTGCCGCCGAAGGAGCAAAGGCTGGTCAAGTAGTTGCAGTCCCTGGTCAAGCTGGAGCGGGTCTCGATGGCCTACGGCCGCGGCGCCGCTGCGGTCAGGGCGATCGAGCAGGTGAGCCTGGAGATCGCGCGCGGCGAGTTCATCGCCGTGGTCGGCCCCTCGGGCTGCGGCAAGTCCTCCCTGATGAGGCTGATCTCCGGGCTGCATCCGCCGCTCGCGGGAACGCTCACGGTGGAGGGGCGTCCGGTGACGGGGCCGCTCAAGTCGGTCGGCATGGCGTTCCAGAATTCCAACCTGCTGCCCTGGCGCAATGCCGTGGACAACGTGCTCTTGCCGTTGGAGATCGTGGAGCCGTATCGCTCCAGTTTTCACAAGGAGAAGAAACCCTATGAGGCAAAAGCAAGAGCACTCCTCGACTCGGTCGGCTTGATCGGCTTCACCGAAAAGCATCCCTGGGAGCTTTCCGGCGGCATGCAGCAGCGCGCTTCGATCTGCCGCGCGCTGATCCACGAGCCCGAGATCCTGCTGCTGGATGAGCCTTTCGGCGCGCTGGACGCCTTCACGCGCGAGGAACTGTGGTGCACGTTGCGCGACATTCAGGCGGCGCGCAAGGTCACGGTGATGCTGGTGACACACGACCTGCGCGAAGCGGTGTTCCTCGCTGATACCGTGTACGTCATGTCCCAGCGGCCCGGCCGGATCCTCAAGCGCTGCGAAGTGAAGCTGCCACGCCCGCGCGATCTGGAGGTGACCTATACGCAAGCCTTCCAGGATGTGGTTCATGAGTTAAGAAGTTATATAGGAAAGAACAAATAGTGGAGCGGCAGGAGTTCGCCATCAAGGTGCTGTCGCCTGCCGCGTTCACGCTGGTGCTCTTCCTACTCTGGGAAATCGTCTGCGCGGTATTCACGGTGCCGCTCACCATCCTGCCCGCGCCCTCCGACGTCTTCGCCGCGCTCTGGCAATACCGCGCGCCGATCATCGACAACTCCTGGGTCACGCTCTGGACCACGCTCGTCGGCTTCATGATCGCCACCCTGTTCGGCCTGGGGCTGGGCATCGCCATCGGCTGGCACCGCGCCATCTACGCCGGCATCTACCCGGTGCTGGTCGGCTTCAATTCCATCCCCAAGGTCGCGGTGGTGCCGGTGCTGATCCTGTGGTTCGGCCTGGGCGAGATTCCGGCGATCCTGACGGCGTTCCTGATTTCCTTCTTTCCCATCGCGGTGAATGTCGCCACCGGCCTCGCCACCACCGAGCCGGAGCTGGAGGATGTGCTGCGCGCGCTCGGCGCCTCCAAGCTCGACGTCATGCGCAAGGTCGGCATTCCGCGCTCGCTGCCGTACTTCTTCGGCTCGCTCAAGGTCGCGATCACGCTCGCCTTCGTCGGCGCCGTGGTGTCGGAGACGGTGGGCGCCAACAAGGGCCTGGGCAAACTGATGCTCGATGCGCAGGCTTCCTTCCAGGTGCCGATCGTGTTCGCCGGGCTGCTCGTGCTGGCGGTGATGGGCATCGTGCTGTATGCGATCACGGCGCTCATTGAGGCGCGCTTCACCGGCTGGGCGTTCCGGGGCGGCGCCAACCGCTAGTCCCGCCGGGTAGAATCCGCGCCATGGTGCGCATTCCGTACGAAGACGAAATCATCATCTCTTGGGCGGAACTGCACCGCGACGCCCGTTACCTCTCGGAAATGCTGCACCTGAAAGGTCCCTGGAAAGGGATCATTGCCGTGACGCGCGGCGGCCTGGTGCCGGCGGCGCTGGTCGCGCGCGAGCTCGACATACGCCTGGTGGATACGGTCTGCGTCACCAGCTACGACGCGGGCACAGCGGGAGAAATGCGCGGCGGCCCGGCGACGGTACAGGGCGAAGTGAAGGTCCTGAAGGGCGTGGCCGGCGACGGCGACGGCTACCTCCTCATCGACGACCTCGTGGACACCGGCCGCACCGCTCAGATTGTGCGCAAGCTGCTGCCGAAGGCCTATTTCGCGACGCTCTACGCCAAGCCCGCGGGCCGGCCGATCATCGATTTCTGCATCAAGGAATTCAAGCAGGAAAAGTGGATCCATTTCCCCTGGGACATCGAGTACCGTTTTGCGACGCCGATCAAAGAGGGCGGCAGGGTCACCTCCGGCCCGTGAAGATGGCTTTTACGATCTACGTCGTTGGCGGCGCGGTACGGGACCAGCTGCTCGGCCTTCCCGTCCAGGACAGGGACTTCGTGGTCGTCGGCGCGACCCCCGCGGAGATGGTGGCCGCCGGCTTCAAGCCGGTCGGCAAGGACTTCCCGGTGTTCCTGCATCCGAAGACCCACGAGGAGCACGCGCTCGCCCGCACCGAGCGAAAGAGCGGGCGCGGCTACAAGGGCTTCACCGTCTATAGCGCGCCCGACGTAACGCTCGAACAGGACCTCGCGCGCCGCGATCTCACTATCAACGCGATCGCGAAGACATCCGACGGCCGGCTGATCGATCCGTATCACGGCGAAAAGGATCTGCGCGACGGCGTGTTGCGCCATGTGAGCGACGCCTTCGCCGAGGATCCGGTGCGCATCCTGCGCGTGGCGCGCTTTGCGGCGCGCTTCGGCTTTCGCATCGCCGACGAAACCCTGGCGCTCATGAGCATGATGGTTGCCGCCGGCGAAACCGATCACCTGGTGCCGGAACGCGTCTGGCAGGAATTCGCCAAGGGCCTCGCCGAGCCGCAACCGGCGCTGATGTTCGAGGCCCTGGAGCGATGCGGCCTGCGCCCGAAGCTGCTGCCCGAACTGCGGCAGTTGCCGAAAGCCTGGTCTGGTCCGCTGCCGGTGCGCTTCGCGCTGCTTTGCTGGCCGCTGCAGGAAGAGGAAATCAAAGCCCTGTGCGATCGCCTCAAGGTGCCGAACGAAGAGCGCGAGCTGGCGTTGCTCGCCTGTCGTTGCCGGAATTTATTGAATCCGGCGCAGCCGAGTGAATTCCTGAATCTGTTCAAACGCTCCGACGCATTCCGGCGCCTGGAGCGCTTTGTCCTCTTCTTGCAGGCGGCGAGGATTGCCCAGGCTGGATTGAAGACCGAAAGAATTGAAAAAGCGTTGGCTGCGGCAGCGGCCGTCAACGCGGGAGAAATAGCGAACCGAGCATCGGCGCCCGCCGAAATACCCGCCCTGCTCGACAAGGCGCGCGAGCAGGCGATTTCCGCGGCAATATAGTTTGGTCCTGAAAAAGGAATTGAAATGATCGATTTGTACACCTGGAGCACGCCGAACGGACGCAAGGTTTCCATCATGCTCGAGGAGTGCGGCCTGCCGTACCGGATGCACACGGTGAACATCGGCAAGGATGAGCAGTTCAAGCCGGCGTTCCTCGCGATCAATCCGAATAACCGCATTCCGGCGATCGTCGATAGCGAGGGGCCGGACGGCAAGCCGCTGCCGCTGTTCGAGTCCGGCGCGATTCTCGTTTATCTCTCGGGCAAGAGCGGCGGCCGCTTCCTGCCGCAGACCGATCGTGCCAAGTACATCGCGCTGCAATGGCTGATGTTCCAGATGGGCGGCGTGGGGCCGATGTTCGGCCAGGCGCACCATTTCATGCGCGCGAAGAAGGACGAGATTCCCTACGGCACCGAGCGCTACGGCGACGAGGCGAAGCGCCTCTACGGCGTACTCGAGAAGCGCCTGACGCAAGCGGCGTACCTGGCGGATGAGTATTCAATCGCGGACATCGCCACGTATCCGTGGGTGGCGCGCTACGAATGGCATCGCGTAGATCTCGCCGGGTTTCCGGCGGTAAAGCGCTGGTACGACACCATCGGCGCGCGGCCGGCCGTGGTGCGGGGAATGGCTGTTCCGCCTGTAACGACCTAGCGGGACAGACGCGCGGCGGCGGCGAACGGCTCGAGCGGCACCGCGCAGATCCCGCGCCCGAGCAATCCGCGCCCGTCCGCCGACACCATGCCGGTGGACAGCAGCGCAGTGCGCTTCGTGCGCGCCACCGCCGCCGCGTCCAGTCCGCATGGCGTATCGAGTATCGGATGCATGCCGGCCAGAATCGCACGCGCGCGCATATCGTCGTCCGGCGCGAGCCAGGGCTGGAATGCGGTCTTCAGGCTCGGCGCATGGCGCAATCCCTGGCCGCCGAGGCCGAACGCGTCGATCACGCCGCTGTCGCCCGTGGCCGGCGGCATGCGCGGATTCTCCGGCGCGCCCTTCATGAACGGCCCTTGTACGAGAGACGCCGGTGCAGTGAACCACTCGCCCGGCAGTCCGGCGACCTGGATGCCAATTTCATTGCCGTTGGCGCAGAGCCTCGTAACGAGCGAGGATCCACGCTCGCCCTCGGCCGCGAGCAGCATCAGTTGGCAAGCCGGCATCCAGAGGTTGAGAAAGTAGAGCGGCGCTTCGGCCACGGTACGCAGAGCTGCTTTCGCGTGCTCCGAATCGGATTTTCTGGTACTTAAAACAGAAAAAAGAATCGTCGTGGCGCTCGAGAGGCGATTGTGCAGGTCGTCGCCCTCGCGGATTGCCGCGCGCGCGAGCGCCAGCAGGTCGACCGGCGCATCCAGCAACGCTTTGAATCCCGCCGCCAGCGTTTCCTCGCGGAACCGCAGGCGCTCGAGAATCGCCGGATCGCGCGCACCGAAGCGCTGCTGCGGTCCGCCGCCGGTGCCGAGGAACGCAAAGTATCGGCGCTCCCCGTCGCCGATCTCGGCGAGCGTCGTGCGCGGCGAAACCATCGCCGCGAGCGGCGTGGCGACCGAGTGCGCATGCGAGGGCTCCATGCGCACCGCACC
>CAMDRF010000111.1 GCA_945906765.1 Nitrosovibrio sp. Nv4
GTAGCTCTTGGCTTTATCGCATGGGCGCTCAGTCTCTAACCCGTTACCTGTTCGCCGCTGCATTCGCGCTGGCGAGTCTGACTGCTTCTTAGGCACCATGAACGATAACGATACTGAGACCGAGAGCCTGATGGATAAAGTATCCATGCGGTTGTTACGTGGGTGGGGAATGCTTTTTAGGGTCTTATTTATCACCCTTGGCGGAATCATCGGATACCTATGGATGGACCCACAGCCCTTGGGCGATGTTCCTCTGGGTCAGCTAACACTTAAGCAAATAGCAGGAAACATCATGGGGGTTGTCATTCCCATTGCATGCTTTATTTGGCTATTCAAGCTAAATAAGAAGTATGGCGATGAGAGTCTGCCTTATGAAGAGTGGGGGCGATTCGGCGGAAGTGCTTTGCTGATCGGTTTTCTCGCATTTGCTTGGTTCAGTAAAAAATGAGCGGGGTCACCAAGGTGCATTTGCCTTTGACGCGTCAAATGACCTTGTTTGCCCATCTGTCAGCTGCCGCCATGACGCTGGCGAGTCTGACTGCCTATGCCGACTTCACCGGCAAGGTGGTTGCGGTAGCTGACGGCGACACCATCACGGTGCTGCACGACAAGGCGCAGGTGAAGGTGCGGCTCACCGAGATCGACGCGCCAGAGAAGGCGCAGGCATTCGGTAACAGATCAAAGCAAAGCCTTACCGACCTGTGCCTAGACAAGACTGCGGTGCTGGCCGAAAAGGGCAAGGACAGGTACGGCAGAACTCTGGCGCGGGTGACTTGTAACGGCACGGACGTAAATGCCGAACAGGTACGCCGAGGGCTGGCTTGGGCTTACACCAAGTACCTGACCGATCCGCAGATCAAGGTGATCGAGGGCGAGGCCAGAGCGGCCAAGAGTGGGCTGTGGCACGATGATAAGCCTGTGCCACCGTGGGAGTGGAGAAGGATGAAGCGTGATAACTGAGGGAGATGTCATGCGGCGACTGATAATCTGCTTGACAGCATTGCTTGGGCTAACAGGTTGCTCGGTAGCTGGCGGCGACGTATATACCCTGTATCGAAATAGCGTTACGACTGGCGGCGAGAGTATGCGGCTGCACGTTGCCACTTTCGATGCGGCAGAGAATGAAGCTTACAATCGCGGAAATTGCGATCAAGCACAAATTCTTTTTCAGAATCAACCAGGCGTCAAAACGAAATTCTGGTGCGAGAAAGGGCGGTTCAAGAAATGATTCAGAACGAGGATATGACGCCCAATCCAGCGTCGTAAACCACCCGATTCGACGTCAGGTACTGCTCTATTAGGGTCGCCGCGCCGAAAGGCTTTCACTGTATACGCTTGAGCGCGATGCAAGGCTAGAAAAGCGTGGCCTGTGGGCGGATACTGACCCGGTGCCGCCGTGGGAGTGGCGACTAAATAAGGAGCTGCGATGAAACGATATGCACTCGCGTTCTGCCTTACCGTTGGTGCAGTGCTACCGTACCCCACATTGGCGCAAAATATGTTGGAGGCAAAGGTATCCGGACAACCTTTGATATACATGAAGGACGGCACGCTTCGCGGGTGCGGTTTGCGTATATTTTCGGTTTACGTAGCCAACGACCTTTCAACCGTCGCCATTGATACTTCGGTGAACATCTATACAAATAAGATGTTTGCATTTAAAGGCGAGGTCTCCGAGTTTGCGGCCCCGAAACAAGGGCGTATGTCCACCCCAAGGGCTATAGAAATTGAATCCGTCTGGATAAAGCCTCCCCAAGTGGATGCGACTCGTCCTTTGGCAGAAGTAATGAAGGGGGATAACAACCGATCACTTCTCTATTTAATCCCTCTTGATTCTGCACTCGCAGTCATTCTATCGGCGGCAAAAGGGCAAAGCATTTCTATGGGATTCCGAAAGGTTGGTAGCTCGGCATGTTTACTTTGGAGTCCCCACCCTGACCGTAAACGAGCAATCACAGGTTCTGGAGTGCATCTCCGAGCTAGCGGACAAAATCGAAAAATAATCCTTCGGCGTCTTACGTGACATAACTGCAAGCGCGATCTCGAAAACGTCCAAATTCACCTATCGGAGGGAGTAAGCGATAAAATCACTTGTCCAAAAGTGGAAGCAAAAAGGCGAAGGTGAAATTGCGATTATCTTCATGCTGGTTGGCACTGCCGCTTGGTTTACTCATATCTACGTATGTTTTAACGGGAATAGATGGGGATTCCTGATTGCAGGTGCATTATTCTTTCCCATAGCTATTCTTCACGGCATCGGCATTTGGTTTGGATTTTGGTAGGCCAAATGGCTAGCGTTGGAATACCGTGAAACGTATCAGTACTGTTGTCTTAGCGACAATCGCCTTTTCCTCGACTGCATACGCCGAGACAGTCAACGTCAAGTATCGTCAAGTATCGCGGCCCGGTCGAACACAAGCCCTTCGCTTGCGAGACGGTATCGCGCAGCAGTCTGGTAAAGCGCGTTTGCTATGACAAGCGCGAGCAGTACATGATTATCAATCTGCAAGGCACCTACTACCACTACTGCGCGAGCAAGCGGCCGCGCTGCCCGTGACCACTTGCGCAAGCTGCTCGGCCGGCAACGAAGCAAGCTTCTGCGCCAGTGCGGAGGTCTTTTTGCTTATGCCCTGCTCGGCGAGCGTGGGCGCATCGTTAAAAGCCGGTCCCGCTTTGGAACCGGCTTTCCCGCGCCCCGGTCCTGCCGCGCCCTTCGCCTTCGGTTGTTCGGCCAGCGCAGAGGTCTTTTTGCTTATGCCCTGCTCGGCTAGGGTGGGGACATTTATTGGCGGTTCCGATCTAGTACCGCCAATAACTCCACGCCCGGAAAGCTGCCAAGGGCGCGATGAGGGAGCTGCTCAAGGCGGTGCGCGAACTGCTACGGGCGCAGGGCGAGGCGATGAGGTAGGGCGTTGGGCCGCATGAAAAAGGTGATTCTCTTTATTTGGCCGGCTTGGATTTGACTCAACTACCTTGCACGAACCCGCAGGTGAACCCGCAGAGGGGGGGGTAGCGCGTGAACGAACGGGGACTAGTGCGGGGACTGGTTCACGCATAGTTAGTAGGTGCTATCACTAAGACGCTTGTTTTTTGGTAGGCCGTGCCGGATTCGAACCGGCGACCAACGGATTAAAAGTCCGCTGCTCTACCAGCTGAGCTAACGACCCATGGGGAAAATGCTGGAAAGGGGGCGAATTTTATCAGGCCTCGCGGGTCATTCGCCAGTATTGCCACTTCATGGTGGCGGCGGAGCCGGCGATGATCGCCACGAAGGTCACGATCGAACCCGCGGCCAGGGTGGAGAAACCTGAAATGCCCTGCCCGACGGTGCAACCGAGCGCGGTGATGCCGCCGAATCCCATCAGCAGGCCGCCGATGATGTGCATGCCGGTGTCCTCGGCATCGCGGAACCCCTCCCAGCGAAAGCTCTTCGAGGCCAGCGCGTACACCGCTGATCCGGCGATTACCCCGGCGGTTGAGGCAATGCCGTAGGTGATGATCTTGGACTTGTCGGTCCAGAACATCAGGTATTCGAGCGACCAGGCGAGCGGCGCGACGAAGGAAAACGCCTCCATGCGGCCTGTGTTGGTGGCGACGAACGCCTCTTGCAGGGTATTCGGATCCTCCGCGAGGTAACCGATTCGGCCGCTCACATACCAGCTGCCCACCACCACCAGCCCGGTGACCGCGCCGCCCAGCGTGTAGTCGAAATTGCGGCGGAATTCCCTGGATGCATAGGCGAATACGATGAAGGAAAGGCCCAGCACAATGGAGAAAACGACAATCCAAGTCTGTTTCGACCCACCCAAACCTGCGGCGAGAGACGGCAGGTCCTGGCCTGTGGATAAGTTGATTGCGGCCTTCTCCAGCACTCCAACCCGGAACGCGCCCAGGATCCCACGCAGCGTCATATAGGCCGCGATGCCGGCGAAAACGAATACCACCACGGATTTGAGATTGCCGGCGCCGATCCGGATCAACGTCTTGGAGCCGCAGCCCGAGCCCAGAGTCATGCCTACACCGAACAGGAAACCACCGACGATATAGGACAGCCAGGTGAAGTTCGGTCCCGGATAAATGGATTTCGACAGGTCGATCACGCCAGCGAGGTGCAGGCCATTGGCGCCGAGGATGGCCACGCCAATCGCCAGCAGCCACATCCGCATGCGATTCAGGTCACTCATGTTGAGCCAATCCGACACCGCGCCCATGGTGCAGAAATTGGTCTTGTTTCCGATAGCACCGAACACAAAAGCAAGCGCGAACGCGCTCCAGACTACGTAAGGCGCGAGAAGAGCGGGTGACTGATCCATCAGGAGCAAGTGTAGCGCGTGCTATCCACGACGCCAGCGACTTCGAATCCCGCCCTGCGGATGCGGCAGGCATCGCAGGATCCACGCCGAGCTCGAGCGCAAGCCGTACGATCTGCGTCAAGTCGAGCTTCTGGATACGGTGGCCGGCGGCACCGAGCGCGCGCGCGATGCGGACCGCGGCTTCGATCTCGACGGCATGCCGCTGCCCGTAATCCACCGAAAGGCGCCAGCACTCATGGCCTTCGCGCCTGGCCCATGCGAGCGTAGCCGCGGAATCCAGTCCGCCGGACAGGAGAACGGCCGCTTTTACTTTTTAGTTCCTTGCTGAAGGCGCTGCTTCGCGCTCACCGCCGCGGGGCTTTGCGGATACTGCACCAGCAAGCCCTCGAGGGTCTTCTGCGCGCCGCGCCGGTCGCCCAGCGCTTCCTGGGCGCTGGCGATTCCGGCCATCGCATCCGGCGCCTTGGCGTCTTCGGGCCAGGTTGCGAGCAGCTTCTGATGCGTGGCGATCGCCTGCTTGTGCTGCCCCTGGGCGGCTTGCGTATTTCCCATCCAATATTGGGCGTTCGGGGCGAGTTTGCCGGACGGATACGTGTAGATAAAAAGCTGGAAAGCGGAAACCGCAAGCGGATAGTTGCCCGCCTTGAACAGGTTGAGCGCCGCTTCATAGGCTTTCACCTCCGCGGACGCAGGCCCCGCTTCCGCGGCAGGCTTCTCCGCCGCAGCGGCTTCCTTCGCCTGTTCGAGCTTGCGCAGCCGGGTGTCGACGTCGACATAGAGGTCCTTGCCGCGCTTGTCCGCCGTCTCGACCTGGTTCTGGATCACCTCGAGCTGCCCGCGCAGGCGCGCGATTTCACCCTTCAAGGCCTCGATCTGCGAGGCGAGATCAATGAGCGCGCGCCGGTCCTCGACCTTGGCGAGCCGCTCCTCCAGCGTCCTGGCAGTCGCATCAAGCTGCTTGCGCAGTTCCTCAACCCGCGTGCGCGCGACGTTGTCGTCGAAGATGCCCTGCGCGTTCACCGGCAGCGCGACGCACGCCGCAAGGAACGCGGCGCAGGCTGCCCGGCGCATCAGTACTCGCCCTGGTAGAGGATGTCGCTGCGCCGGTTCTGTGACCAGGCCTCTTCGCCCTGCCCTTCGACCTTGGGCTTTTCCTCCCCCAGGCTCACGGACTCGACCTGGTCTTCCTTCGCGCCCAGCAGCAGCAGCATCCGTTTCACCCCTTCCGAACGGCGCTGCCCGAGACCCACGTTGTACTCTCGGCTGCCGCGCTCATCGGTATTCCCCTGGATCAGCATCTTCGACTTGGGGTTGTCGCGCAGATACCTGGCGTGCGCCTCGACCAGGTCCTTGTACCGGTCTATCACGTCGTAGCTGTCGAGGTCGTAGAAAATCGAACGTCGCGACAGGATGCTGCCCGGATCGGTGAGCGGGCTCTTGACGGGTGGTTTTGCAGTTAGGTCAACACGCGCCACGTTCCCCGGTTTGACGGGCTGGGCCTGCGCCGCGGGCTGCGTGCCGGGCTGGCGTTCCTCGACGCCCGCGGGCGACTGTTCGTTGACAGGTCCACCCGAGCAGGCCGCCAGCATTGTGCCAAGGGCGGCGCCAAGAAAAACAATCCGTAGTACTTGCATTTTGTTTCTCCAGTTTATCGAACAAACGGCCCCCAGGCCGGTTCCCGCACATCGCCCGCCGATATCGTCAGGCGCTGCTTGATTCGTCCGTCGGCCGACACCGCCGAGAGCACACCGCGGCCGGCGTTGACAGTCGCCAGCAGGATCATACGGCCGTTGGGCGCGAAGCTGGGCGATTCGTCCTTCTCGCTGTCGGTCAGGATCTGGGTCTGGCGCGTCGCCAGGTCCAGCGTCGCGACCTGGAACTTGCCGCCGTTGCGCGCGATGTACGCGAGCACCTTGCCATCCGGGCTGATGCGCGGCGAAACGTTGTAAGTACCCTCGAAAGTCACGCGTTGCGCCTCGCCGCCGCCGGCCGGCATCCGGTAGATCTGCGGGCTGCCGCCGCGGTCCGATGTGAAGTAGAGACTTTGACCGTTGGGTGAGAACACCGGTTCCGTGTCGATGCCCGCCGATTGCGAGATGCGGCGCACGTTGCTGCCGTCCGGGTTCACCAGGTAGATCTGCGAACCGCCGTCGCGCGATAGCGATACCGCCAGCCGAGTGCCGTCGGGCGACCACGCCGGCGCCGAATTCGAGCCCTTGAAATTCGCCGCCACCTGGCGCTTGCCATCCTGCAGCGAGTGCACGTAGACCACCGGCTTCTTTGCCTCGAACGACACATACGCGAGGCGGCGGCCGTCCGGCGACCACGAAGGCGAGATGATGGGTTCGAAGGAGGCCAGCGCCGTTTCCTCGCCCGCGCCGTCGGCGTCCGCAATCTGCAATTCGAATTTCGGTCCGCGCTTCACCACGTAGGCAATGCGGGTAGAAAACACGCCCTTCTCGCCGGTCAGCTTCTCGTAGATGAAATCCGCGATGCGGTGCGCCGTGGTGCGCAGCTGCTCGCGCGACAGCGTGTAGGCGACGCCGGAGAGGTCCTGTCCCTTCACCGTGTCGAACAGCTTGAAGCGCACCTCGAAGCGCCCGTCGGGCCGCGCCGCAACCGAACCGAGCACCAGCGCGTCGGCCAGGCGCGAACGCCACTCGACGAAATTGACGCTCGAGGCTTCGGTGAGCGGCGGGCTGAGCGGCGGCACTTCCAGCGCGCGGAACAGGCCGCTGCGCTCCAGGTCCGCGCGCACGATGGAGGAGATCGCCGACGCATTTCCCTGTACGAGCGCGCCTTCGCCGGCAAAGGGCGCGATCGCGATCGGGATGCGCTGCGCGCCGGCGCCGGTGATTTCGATCGAGAGTTGCGCCTGGGCCGCAGCAGAGAGGAACAACGCCAGGAGAAGCGCGATCGCGGCGAGGGGGCGAGCGAAAAGCCTGAACATCCTTAGATTATATTCAATCGAGCGGCCGGAACTTGAGTTCCAGCGCACGCTGGAACAACTCGGGCCGGTCGGGCCTGGGCAGCGGCGAGGCCTTCAGCACCGCGCGCTCGACTGCTTCGTCGTAGCCGGCATGGCCGCTCGATTTGCGCAACTTGACCGAGAGCACCTCGCCGGTGGGCAATTGCACGACATCGAAGATCGCCTCCGGATTGCCCTTGAGGTCCGGCGGCAGCATGATGTTGCCGCGGATTTTCGCCTTGATCCGGCCGGCATAGGCCTCGTGGTCGCGCTTCTGCGACGTCGTCGCGTCGCGCGCCAGCTGGTCCTTTAACTGCTGCCGCTCGCGATCCACGGCAAACGATGCCTGCTCGCGCGCCAGTTCCTCCCCCATGCGTTTCTGCGTATCGTCCACCCTGGGCTTCGGGGGCTCAGGCTTGGGGACGGGTTTCGGCACCGGCTTTGATTTTTCCGGCGCCTTGAGCGCAATCTCGGGCTTCGGAATCACCGGCTCAGGTTTCACCACCACCGGCTCTGGCACGGGCGCCGGTTTGGTTTCCACTGGCGCAGGCGCAGGCTCGTTCCACAATTCCACTTGCACGGCTTCCGGCGGACGGTTCTGCCAGCTCACCCCGAAAACCAGTACCGCGAACAGCGCAATATGCATCGCCGCCGCAAGCACGAACGACGTAATCCTGCCCGGATCAATTCGCTCGTCGAACATCGCGGCAGTGCCGGCCGCAGCAGTCATTGTTTTGGCTTTACTTGCAAACCGACGCGCTCCACACCCTGCGCGCG
>CAMDRF010000112.1 GCA_945906765.1 Nitrosovibrio sp. Nv4
GCACCACCATCGTGCTGATCGAGCACGACATGAGCGTGGTGATGGACATTTCCGACCGCGTCGTGGTGCTCGATTACGGCAAGAAGATCGGCGATGGCACGCCCGACCAGGTGCGCGCCAACCAGGCGGTGGTCGACGCCTATCTGGGCGTGAGCCATTGACGCCATGAAGAAAAACGCACCCGTCATCGCGCTTTGCGCCGCGCTGCTGATCGGCCTGCTCATGCCGCTGATGACCGGTGCGTCGCCGCCGGGCTTTTACGTCGAAGTGCTGCTCGGAGGGCTGATGGCGGGCGTGCTGTACTCGCTCGTCGCGCTCGGTTTTGCGCTGATCTTCAAGGCCTCCGGGGTGTTCAATTTCGCGCAGGGAGCGATGGTGCTGTTCGCCGCGCTCGCGGTGGCGCGCCTCGCCGAGCGGATGCCGCTGTGGGCGGCAATCGTGCTTGCGATCGGCATCATGATCGTGCTCGCCTGGTTCATCGAGCGGCTGGTGCTGCGGCCACTTGTCAACCAGGACCCGATCGCGCTGTTCATGGCGACGCTGGGCGTCACCTTCTTCCTCGATGGCTTCGGCCAGACCGTCTGGGGCAGCGACATCTACTCGATCGAGCTTGGCATCGCCAAGGAACCGGTGATGGTCCTGCAGAGCATCTTCCAGGGCGGGATCCTGGTGAACAAGGAAGACTTCATGGCGGCGCTCGTGGCGGCGGCGCTGGTCGGCAGCCTGGCGCTGTTCTTCCAGAAAACGCCGACCGGGCGCGCGCTGCGCGCGGTCGCCGACGACCACCAGGCGGCGCAATCCATCGGCATCCCGCTCAATCGCATGTGGGTCATCGTCTGGGCGGTGGCCGGCATCGTGGCGCTGGTCGCTGGCGTGATCTGGGGTTCCAAGCTGGGCGTGCAGTTCTCCCTCTCGCTGGTGGCGCTGAAGGCACTGCCGGTGGTGATCCTCGGCGGCTTTACCTCCGTCCCGGGCGCGATCATCGGCGGCCTGATCATCGGCGTCGGCGAGAAGATGGCCGAAGTGTTCCTCGGCCCGCCGCTGGTCAAGGCCTTCGACCTCGCCGGTGGCGGCATCGAGAACTGGTTCGCCTACGTGCTCGCGCTGCTGTTCCTGCTGGTGAGGCCGCAGGGCCTCTTCGGCGAGAAGCACATCGACAGGGTCTAACCATGTTCTATCGCGAAAACGGGCAGTTCAAATCGTCCTACGCATCGGACCAGCAGATGCTGCCGATCCTGCAGGACCGCGTGCTCATGCTCGGGCTGCTGGCGTTCGCCTTCCTCGTGGTGCCGTTCGTGATCAGCGACTATGTGTTTCTATCCCTGCTGATCCCGTTCCTGATCCTCACGGTGGCGGCGCTCGGCCTGAACCTGCTGGTCGGCTACTGCGGCCAGATCTCCCTCGGCCACGCCGCCTTCATGGCGGTGGGCGCCTATGCCGCGTACAACCTCGCGCTTCGCGTTCCGCAGCTCAGTTTCCTCGTTGTGCTGGTGCTCGCTGGCCTGATCGCAGCGGCGGTCGGCGTGCTGTTCGGCATCCCCAGCCTGCGTATCAAGGGCCTGTACCTCGGGGTCGCCACGCTCGCCGCCCAGTTCTTCATCGACTGGGTGTTCGCGCGGGTAAAGTGGTTCACCAACTACGCCCACTCGGGTTCGGTGCAGACCGCGCCGCTCGAAGTGTTCGGCTGGACGGTCAATTCACCGGTCGAGAAGTACCTGTTCCTGTTGTGCGTGCTGATCGTATTCACGATCGTCGCGAATAACCTGGTGCGCGGCCATATCGGCCGCGCCTGGATGGCGACGCGCGACATGGATGTGGCCGCCGAGGTGATCGGCATTCGCCCGGTGTACGCCAAGCTGACCGCGTTCGCGATCAGCTCCTTTTACGTCGGGGTCGCCGGGGCGCTGTGGGGGTTCGTGCACCTCGGTTCCTGGGAACCTTTGGCCTTCAACCTGACTCTGAGTCTGAACCTGCTGTTCATGGTCATCATCGGCGGCCTGGGTTCGCTGCTGGGCAGCTATTTCGGCGCCGCCTTCATCGTGGTTTTGCCGATCGTGCTAAACCAGGCCCCGGCCTGGCTGGGGGCGCCGATTTCGACGGCCATGGCCTCGCACCTGGAATTCATGATTTTCGGCGCCCTGATCGTGTTTTTTCTCATCGTGGAGCCCCATGGCCTGGCGCGGCTGTGGGCCATCGGCAAGGAAAAGATGCGTCTTTGGCCGTTTCCGCATTGATAGAGTTATCATCATGTTTCGAGTTAACTGGAGGAGGATGGAGATGAAACAGACAGCGAAATACGCGGTACTCGCGGTGAGTCTTGCCGTAGCCGCGGCGTTTGGCAGCACGGCAGCGCTGGCGCAGGCGAAGAAGACCGGCGCGCAGGCCAAGGAGCAGTTCTTCCCGGTGCTGTCGTACCGGACCGGCGCTTATGCGCCCAATGGCATACCGTTTGCGAACGGTTTTGTGGATTACCTGAAACTGGTCAATGCGCGCGACGGCGGCATCGGGGGCGTAAAGATCACCTGGGAAGAATGCGAGACCGGCTACGCGACCGACCGCGGTGTCGAATGCTACGAGCGGCTCAAGGGCAAAGGACCGACCGGCGCGACGGCATTTCATCCGCTGTCCACCGGAATCACGTTCGCCCTCACCGACAAGTCCTTCGTCGATAAGATTCCGATCATTACCGCGGGCTATGGGCGCGCGGATTCGGTCGACGGCACCGTGTTTGCGTGGAATTTCCCGCTCGGCGGCACCTACTGGGACGCTTCCGACATGCTGATTCAGCACATCGGCAAGAAGGAGGGCGGCCTGGACAAACTCAAGGGCAAGAAGATCGCCCTCGTTTATCACGATTCGCCCTACGGCAAGGAGCCGATCGCGCTGCTGCAGGAGCGCGTCAAGATGCACGGTTTCGAGCTGCTGCTGCTGCCCGTCACGCATCCTGGTGTCGAGCAGAAGGCCACTTGGCTGCAAATTCGCCAGCAGCGGCCGGACTACGTATTGCTTTGGGGTTGGGGCGTGATGAACTCGACCTCGATCAAGGAGGCAGTCGCCACCGGCTATCCGCGCGAGAAGATGTATGGCGTATGGTGGTCGGGTGCGGAGCCCGATGTGACACCGGCGGGCGATGGCGCCAAAGGGTATAACGCGCTTACCTTCATGGCGCCCTCGGGCCAGGGTGCGGTCCACAAGGACATCCTCAAGTACGTCTACGACAAGGGCCAGGGCACCGGCAAGAAAGAGGACATCGGTGAAGTCCTCTACAACCGCGGCATGAACGCGGCCTTGGTGACGATCGAAGCGGTCAAGCGCGCCCAGATCAAACACGGCAAGAAGCCGCTCAAGGGTGAAGAGGTGCGCTGGGGTCTGGAGAACCTCGCCCTCGATAACGCGGCGATCAAGAAGCTCGGCTTCGAGGGCTACATGTCGCCGATCAGCACCTCCTGCGCGGACCACCATGGCGGAAGCGTGGCCGGGATCCACACCTGGGAAGGCAAGAAGTGGATCGTCGAGAAAGGCACCACGCTGGTCGCCGACTCGCAGATCATCAAGCCGATGATCCGCGCTTCGGCCGAGAAGTACGCGGCCGAGAAGAAAATCGTCAAGCGCGACTGCGCCAAAGAAGCGGGTTGATTTTTCAGAGGCAAGGCGGCGTCGGGTAGGTCCCCGGCGCCGTTTTTTCGAGGATTGCCATGACCGCCGCTGCAACGATGCTTTCGGTAAACGGCATCGAAGTGATCTACAACCACGTCATCCTCGTGCTGAAGGGCGTGTCGCTCACCGTGCGCGAGGGCGGCATCGTCGCGCTGCTGGGCGCCAATGGCGCGGGCAAGACCACCACCCTGCGCGCCGTCTCCAACCTGCTCAAGGGCGAGCGCGGCGAAGTCACCAAGGGGCACATCGAATACATGGGCGAACGCATCGACCGCCTGACCCCGTCCGACCTGGTCAAGCGCGGCGTGATCCAGGTAATGGAAGGCAGGCGCTGCTTCGCCCACCTGACGGTCGAGGAAAACCTGCTCACCGGGGCCTATACGCGCAGCGGCGATGACACCGGCGCCGGCCTGGAACGCGTCTACGAATATTTTCCGCGCCTGAAGGATCGCCGCGGATCGCTCGCGGGCTATACCTCCGGCGGCGAGCAGCAGATGACCGCCATTGGCCGCGCGCTGATGGCGCATCCGAAGATGATCCTGCTCGATGAGCCCTCGATGGGCCTCGCCCCGCAGTTGGTGGAGGAGATCTTCGAGATCGTGAAAGCGCTGAACGAGAAGGAGAAAGTGAGCTTCCTGCTGGCCGAGCAGAACGCCAGCGTCGCGCTACGCTATGCCGGCTACGGCTACATCCTGGAGAACGGCCGCGTCGTCATGGACGGCGAAGGCTCCTCGCTGGCGCAGAACGAGGACGTGAAGGAGTTCTACCTCGGCTTCTCCTCGGGTGGCCGCAGGAGCTTCCGCGACGTGAAGTCCTACCGCCGCCGCAAGCGCTGGCTTTGAAGAAACCTCCCGCCGACCATTTCGACAAGCTCGAGACCCGCGCGCCGAAACTGCGCGAGGCGGCCCTCATGGCGGCGCTGCCGAAGCTGATCGCGTATGCCAGGCGGCGCGCGCCGGGCTTCGGCCGCATCCTGCGAGACGTGGATCCGGCGAAGATAGGATCCAGGAAGGCTCTCGCTGCGCTGCCGGTAACGCGCAAATCGGATCTCGCGGAACTGCAGGCGAAGGAGCGGCCGCTCGGCGGCCTGAACGCGACGCCGGTGGCGAAGCTCGCGAAGATCTTCATGTCGCCGGGGCCGATTTACGAGCCCGAGGGGCGCGGCAGGAACTGGTGGCGCACGGCGCGCGCGCTGTATGCCGGTGGCTTTCGCGCCGGCGACCTGGTTGTGAACACCTTCGCCTATCACTTCACGCCTGCCGGCTCGATGCTCGAATCCGGCGCGCTCGCGATCGGTTGCACCGTGGTGCCGGCCGGCGTCGGGCAAACCGAAATGCAGATTGCGGCGATTCGCGATCTGAAAATCAACGCCTACATCGGTACGCCTTCGTTCCTGAAATTGATCGTCGAGAAGGCCGCTGAGACGGGGAGCGAGATCTCGTCGTTGAAGAAGGCGCACGTCGGAGCCGAATATCTCCCACCCGCCCTGAGGAAGGCCATGCTGGAGCGCGGCATTCGCGTGACCCAGAGCTACGGCACGGCAGATCTTGGCTCGCTCGCCTATGAATCGCTGGCGCCGGACGGTTCGGTCAACGACGGCATGATCCTCGACGAGAATTTGCTCCTGGAGATCGTGCGACCGGGGACCGGCGACCCGGTACCGGTGGGCGAGGTGGGCGAGGTGGTGATTACCACCTTCAACCGGGACTACCCGCTGGTGCGCTTCGGCACCGGCGATCTGTCCGCGATCCTGCCAGGTACGAGTCCTTGCGGGCGCACCAATACGCGTATCCGCGGCTGGATGGGACGCGCCGACCAGAGCACCAAGGTGCGTGCGATGTTCGTGACGCCCAAGCAGGTGAACGAGATCGTGCGCCGCCACCCGGAGATCCTCAAGGCCCGATTGGTCGTCGAGGGTGAAACCGGCAATGAGCGCATGACCTTGAAATGCGAAACCAAAATCCGTTCCGCGGGCTTGGGCGAGGCAATCGCCGGTTCAATCCGTGAATTGACCAAGCTGCGTGGTGAGGTGGAATTGGTGCCACCGGGGAGCTTGCCGAATGACGGCAAGGTGATCGAGGACCTCAGGAAGTACGCCTAGCAGCGGCGACAGGCAGTTCGTCCAGGCGCTTCATTTCTGCGTTTTTCAAGATTGCCGGATCGGCGAGGAACGCGCGCAGGAATTGCATCGAGTCCGCGCCCCAGAAGAGCTCCCCATCGATCTCGAAGGTCGGCACGCCGAACACGCCCGTTTGGATCGCGGCGTCGGTGTTTTTCTTCAGGGCTTCCTTGACCCCGGGGGCGGCGAGCGCGTCCGCTGTTACACGCAGTTCGTCACACAAGTCTGAAAATCTACGTTGATCAGAGGCGTCCTCGCCGGTCGTCCAAATCGAATCGAAAATCTTCCGCACGGCATCGGGCCTTGAGCCGCAGGCGATGGCGAGGCGCAGGTGCTGCAACGGGTTGAACGGGTGTGCGGCGGGATAACGCAGCGCAATGCCGAGACTGCCCGCCCACCATTGGCTCCAGCGGTAGGTATAGCGGCGCTTGGCCGGCAGCTCGGCCGGCCCTTTCTGGCCCCAATGATTCAGCATCGCCGCGAACAGCACCGGGCGGAATTCGATCGCCAGATCGGCGGGCAGCTCCTTCAGCCGGTGCAGGCCGATGTAGGCGAAGGGTGAAATGAAATCGAAATACCAGATCGCGTTTCTCATGAATTGATATCCTAATGCAGGGAGGATTTCCATGGCCTACACAACACTGAAGTACTCCGTAGCTGGCCGCATCGCCCGCATCACTCTGAACCGCCCGGCCCGGCTGAACGCGATCAACGACAAGATGCCGCGCGAGATCCGGCGCGCGGTGGAGGCGGCCAACGACGACGACCGTGTCCACGTCATCGTGCTGGCGGGCGCCGGGAAAGCCTTCTGCGCCGGCTACGACCTGAAGCAGTTCGCCGAGGGCGATCCGGACAACCGCTGGAACCAGCCGATGCCCTGGGATCCGATGCGCGACTACCGCGGCATGAAGGCGAATACCGACGACTTCTTCTCCATCTGGCGCAGCTACAAGCCGGTGATCTGCAAGGTTCACGGCTACGCGGTCGCAGGCGGCAGCGATATCGCGCTGTGCGCGGACATCGTGATCATGGCCGAGGACGCGAAGATCGGCTACATGCCGGCGCGGGTCTGGGGCTGCCCGACGACCGCGATGTGGGTGTACCGGTTGGGCGCCGAAAAGGCCAAGCGCATGCTGCTGACGGGCGACACCGTGGACGGCAAGGCCGCGAAGGCCATGGGCTTGGTCTACGACGCTGTTCCGGCCGCGAAGCTGGATGCCGCGGTGAACGCGCTCGCCAAGCGCATGGCCGGCGTGCCGAAGAACCAGCTGATGATGCAGAAACTGATGATCAACCAGGCCTACGAGAACATGGGCCTGGCGAACACGCAGATGATCGCCACCCTGTTCGATGGCATCACGCGCCATTCTCCCGAAGGTGTGTGGTTCAGGAAGTATGCGGAAAAACACGGTTTCCACGCTGCGGTGAAATGGCGCGACAGCGGCAAGGCAATCCCATGACGGTACGCATCGAAAAGAACGGCAAGGTCTGGACCGTGATTCACTCCCGGCCCGAAGCGAAGAACGCCATGGATCCGGCGAGCGCCGAGGCACTTGTGGAGGCGTTCGTTTCGTTCGACCGGAACCCGGAGGCGGCGGTCGCAGTTCTCTGGGGCGAAGGCGGCGCCTTCTGTGCCGGCTTCGATCTCAAGCACGCCGCCAACAACGCGAGCGCACTCGACGGCATCGACTACCCCCTCGACGATCGAGTCGGGCCGAACGGGCAGTTGCCGCGGGGTCCCATGGGACCGACGCGCCTCAAACTCGACAAGCCGGTAATCGCGGCAGTCGCAGGGCCCGCGGTCGCGGGCGGCTTCGAGATCGCGCTCTGGTGCGACCTGCGCGTGATGGAGGAGTCGGCCTACTTCGGCGTGTATTGCCGCCGCTGGGGCGTGCCGCTGATCGACGGCGGCAGCGTGCGCCTGCCGCGCATCGTCGGCCGCGGAAGGGCGCTCGACCTCATCCTCACCGGACGCAAGGTGACCGCGGAGGAAGCGCTACGCATCAATTTATGCGAGCACGTGGTGGCCGACGGAGATTCGCGCCAACGTGCCGAAGCGCTTGCGCACGAGATCGCGCGATTCCCGCAGGCCTGCATGCGCGCGGACCGCCGCTCGGTCTATCTGCAGGAGGGCTTGCCGCTGCGCGAGGCGATGCGCAAGGAGTGGACCAACGGCATC
>CAMDRF010000113.1 GCA_945906765.1 Nitrosovibrio sp. Nv4
CGTGACCAGCGAGTACGGTCCGGTCGAGCGCGCGTGCATCTTGTCGTCGACCAGGTGATGGAGTTTCAGCACGTGCATGTAGCCCACCGTCACCTGCCGGTCGAAAGCCTCGCCGGTGCGCCCGTCGTGCAGCGTCAGCTGGCCCGAGACCGGAAGTCCGGCGAGCTCCAGCATCGCGGTGATCTCGGCCTCCGAGGCACCGTCGAACACCGGCGTCGCGAACGGCACGCCTTGCCTCAGGTTAAGGGCGAGCTGCATGATTTCCTCGTCGCTCAGCTTGGAGATATTTTCTTCCTTGCCGCTGGCGTTGTAGATGCGCTCGATGAATTTCCTAAGCTCGACCAGCTTCGCCTGCGCCTTCAGCAGCTCGCCGAGCTTGATGCCGAGACCCTTGGCCGCCCAGCCGAGGTGCACCTCCAGAATCTGCCCGACGTTCATCCGCGAAGGCACGCCCAGCGGATTAAGTACCAGGTCGACGGGAGTCCCGTCGGCCGAATGCGGCATGTCTTCCACCGGCACGATCCTGGAGATCACGCCCTTGTTGCCGTGGCGGCCGGCCATCTTGTCGCCGGGCTGCAGGCGGCGCTTCACCGCAACGTAGACCTTGACCATCTTCAGCACGCCCGGCGGCAACTCATCGCCCTGCGTGAGTTTCTTGCGCTTGGCCTCGAACATGGAGTCGAATTCCTTGCGCTTCTGCGCGATCGAATCCTTCAGCCCTTCGAGTTGGGCGGCGGCCTCCTCGTTCCCGAGCCGGATGTCGAACCAGTCGTAGCGCTCGATCGTCTCGAGGTAGCCCTTGGTGACCTTGGTGCCTTTGGCAAGGCGCTTCGGGCCGCCGTTGGCGGTCTTGCCCGTGAGCAGGCGCTCAAGGCGCTCGAAGGTGTCTGCCTCGACGATGCGCATCTGGTCGGCGAGGTCGGTCTTGTAGCGCTTCAGCTCCTCTTCGATGATCGACGCGCTGCGCTTGTCGCGCTCGATGCCTTCGCGCGTGAACACCTGCACGTCGATGACGCAGCCGGAGATGCCCGAGGGCACGCGCAGGCTGGTGTCTTTCACGTCGGACGCCTTCTCGCCGAAAATCGCGCGCAGCAGCTTCTCTTCCGGCGTCAGCTGCGTCTCGCCCTTGGGCGTGACCTTGCCGACCAGCACGTCGCCCGCCTCGACTTCGGCGCCGATGTAGACGATGCCCGACTCGTCCAGGCGCGAGAGCTGCGCCTCGGACAGGTTCGAGATGTCGCGCGTGATTTCCTCAGGTCCCAGCTTGGTGTCGCGGGCGACCACCGTGAGCTCCTCGATGTGGATCGAGGTGAAGCGCTCGTCCGAAACGACGCGCTCCGAGATCAGGATCGAATCTTCAAAGTTGTAGCCGTTCCAGGGCATGAAAGCGACCAGCATGTTCTGGCCGAGCGCCAGCTCGCCCAGATCGGTGGAGGCGCCGTCGGCGATCACGTCGCCCTTGGCGATGCGCTCGCTCGGCTTCACCACCGCGCGCTGGTTGATGTTGGTGTTCTGGTTGGAGCGCGTGTACTTGGTCATCTTGTAGATGTCCACGCCCACATCGCCCGGCACCGTCTCATCGTCATTCACGCGCACCACGATGCGGTTGGCATCGACATAGTCCACGATGCCGCCGCGCAGGGCGACAACGCAGGTTCCGGAGTCCACCGCCGCGGTGCGCTCGACGCCGGTGCCGACGAGCGGCTTTTCCGGGCGCAGGCAGGGCACCGCCTGGCGCTGCATGTTCGAGCCCATCAGCGCGCGGTTCGCGTCGTCGTGCTCGAGGAACGGAATCAGAGATGCCGCCACCGAAACGATCTGCGAGGGCGCCACGTCCATGTACTGCACGTCGGCGGGGGCCTTCAACTCGAATTCGTTCTTGATCCGGCAGGACACCAGCGTATCGGTCAGCTTGCCGCCCTTGTCGATCGCCGCGTTGGCTTGCGCGATGACGTAGTGGCCCTCTTCAATTGCCGACAGGAACTCGATCTGGTCTGTGACTTTGCTGTCCTTCACCTTGCGGTAGGGCGTCTCGAGGAAGCCGTACTTGTTGGTGCGCGCATACAGCGCCAGGGAATTGATCAGGCCGATGTTCGGGCCTTCCGGCGTCTCGATCGGGCACACCCGGCCGTAATGCGTCGGGTGCACGTCGCGCACCTCGAAGCCGGCACGCTCGCGCGTCAGGCCGCCCGGTCCCAGGGCCGAGACGCGGCGCTTGTGCGTGATCTCGGACAGCGGATTGGTCTGGTCCATGAACTGCGACAGCTGGCTGGAGCCGAAGAACTCCTTGATCGCCGCCGAGATCGGCTTGGCATTGATCAGGTCGTGCGGCATCAGGTTTTCCGACTCGGCCTGGGAAAGTCGCTCTTTGACCGCCCTTTCGACCCTTACCAGTCCCGCGCGGAACTGGTTCTCCGCGAGTTCGCCCACCGAACGCACGCGGCGATTGCCGAGGTGATCGATGTCGTCGATGTCGCCGCGGCCGTTGCGCAGCTCGACCAAAATGCGGATCACCTCGACAATATCCTTCGGGCTGAGCGTGAAGCGCTGCTCGAGTTTGAAGTCGAATTTCTGCTTGTCGACGCTCTTGGACTTGAGCTCCGAGTACATCTTTTCCACCATCGCCAGCGCCTCGGCTTCAGTCGCCGCGCCTTCCAGGCTCACCTTGCCGAGCGAGAGCTCGGGCGCGTTCTTGAAGTACGCGCGCACCTCCAGCTCGATTTCCTTGGGCAGCGAATGGTTCTTGAAACGCACCTGCCAGCTGCCTTCGGTCGCGACGCCGATGCGCCGGTTAAATTTCATGCGGCCGACGGCCGACAGGTCATAACGCTCCTCGCCGAAGAACAGACCGTTGAACAGGGTCTCGACCGCGTCTTCGGTGGGCGGCTCGCCGGGGCGCATCATGCGGTAGATCGCGACGCGGGCTTGCGTGCGGTCCGTGGTCTCGTCGGTGCGCAGGGTCTGCGAAACGTAGGGGCCCTGGTCCAGGTCGTTGGTGAACAGGGTCCGGATCTTGCCGGTCTGCGTCTCGCGCAGCTTGGCGAGCAGCTCTTCGGTGATTTCGTCGTTCGCGTTGGCGACGATTTCACCCGTGTCTTCGGTGACGACGTTGTGCGCCAGGGTACGGCCCAGGATGAATTCATCGGGCGCCGCGATCCGCTTGATGCCGGCCGACTCCATGTCGCGGATGTGCTTCACCGTGATGCGCTTGTCCTTGGCGACCAGCGTCTTGCCGGACTTGTCGGCGATGTCGAAGCGCGCGACTTCGCCGCGCAGGCGCTCCGGCACGATCTCGAACAGCACGTGGTTCGGTTCGATCTGGAAGGTGTCGAAGGCGAAGAATTCCTTGAGGATCCGCTCCGGCGTGTAGCCCAGCGCCTTGAGCAGGATCGTCACCGGCATCTTGCGGCGGCGGTCCACCCGGAAGAAGACGATGTCCTTGGCGTCGAATTCGAAATCGAGCCAGGAGCCGCGGTAGGGGATGATGCGCGCCGAAAACAGCAGCTTGCCGGAACTGTGGGTCTTGCCGCGGTCGTGCTCGAAAAACACGCCGGGGGAGCGATGCAGCTGGGAGACGATCACCCGCTCCGTGCCATTGATGATGAACGAGCCGGTGGTCGTCATGAGCGGGATTTCGCCCATGTACACTTCCTGCTCCTTGATTTCCTTCGGTACGGGCTTGGGCGCGTCCTTGTCGAGGATCACCAGGCGCACCTTGGCGCGCAGCGGGCTCGCGTAGGTCAGGCCGCGCTGCTGGCACTCCTTCACGTCGAACGGCGGCTCGCCGAGCTGGAAGCTGACGAATTCCAGCCGCGCGCTGCCCGAATGGGACGATATCGGGAAGATCGAATTGAACGCGGCCTGCAACCCCTCGTTCCTGCGCGCCTCGGGCGCGACATGCGCCTGCAGGAAGGCGGTGTAGGACCCGAGCTGCGTGGCGAGCAGAAACGGCACGGGCTGCACGTTTGCACGCTTGGCGAAGCTCTTGCGGATGCGTTTACGTTCGGTGAGGGAATAGGTCATGATCGGTCCCGGTAAAAATGTGTGCGCAACGTGAACTGCGGGGGACCGGGCGGGATTGCGTCCCGGCCCGGCCCCATCCTGATTGCTGCAACTGCCCTACTTGATCTCGACTTTGGCGCCCGCGTCGGACAGCTTCTTCGCGATCGCGTCGGCGTCGGCCTTGGAGATGCCCTCCTTGACCGCCTTGGGCGCGCCGTCCACCAGGTCCTTGGCCTCTTTCAGGCCCAGGCTGGTTACTTCGCGCACCGCTTTGATCACGTTCACCTTGTTGTCACCGTGCGCGAGAAGCATGACCGTGAATTCGGTCTGCTCCTCGGCCTTGGCGGCGCCCGCACCGCCACCTGCCGCAGGGCCCGCTACCGCAACCGCGGCCGCGGCGGATACGCCGAATTTCTCTTCCATGTCCTTGATGAGCTGCGAAAGCTCCAGGACAGTCAGTTTCGATACCGCTTCCAGAATCTGTGCTCGTTCCATCGTCTTCTCCGAATTTTTCTAAAAGGTTCCTGAATTGAGATCGTTTGGCCGCGCAAACTCACGCCGCCGCTTTTTCCCTCGCGTCGCGAACCGCGGCGAGCGTCCGGACGAATTTGCCCGGGACCTCGTTCATGGTGCGCACCAGCTTCACGACCGGCGCCTGCATCGTGCCCACAAGCTTCGCCAGCAGCTCTTCGCGGCTGGGCAGCGCGGCGAGCGCGCTTACGTCCTTGACGGACATCAGCAGGTTTGGCATCGCGCCGCCGCGGATGACGAGCTTCTCGTTGTCCTTGGCGAACGCCGAGAGCACCTTGGCGCCGGCGACCGGATCCTGCGAAATGCCGTAGATCAGCGGTCCGACCATCTGTTCGGACAGCTTCTCGAACGGCGTGCCTTTGACGGCACGACGCGCGAGGGAGTTTTTCAGCACCCGCAGGTAGAGGCCGGACTTGCGCGCTTTCGCCCGCAGATCGGTGACCGCGCCGACGTCGAGGCCGCGATACTCCGCGACGATCACCGACTGCGCGCTTCCGAGCTGCGCCGCGATCTCGCTTACGACCGCTTGCTTCTGCTCAAGATTAAGACCCAAGGTCACCCTCCTTTCGTCAATGAATGAACCGGCGACCTTGAATCAGGAACCACTCTGCATTCCTGCTTCGGGTACGCCATCTGCGTAGGGTTCCGCAAACTATTAAGCACGGGTAAAACCTTCATGTGCCCCTACGGTCTTTGACGGCTGCTGCACGCTCGTAAACTGAGCAAGCAGCTGCCCAAAGTTCTTTTCGTATCTTCACTGCGCCGAGAGCGAAGCGGGATCGACTTTCACTCCCAATCCCATCGTGCTCGACACCGAAACTTTCCTCAGAAAAATTCCCTTCGTGTTGGCGGGCCTGGAGCGGTTCAACGCCTCGACCAGCGCCGCGAGGTTGTCGCGCAGCTGCTCGGCGGAGAACGACGCGCGGCCGATCGTGCATTGCACGATGCCTGTCTTGTCGGCCCGGAACTGCACCTGGCCGCCTTTGGCATTTTTGACCGCCGCCGCGACGTCCGGCGTCACTGTCCCCACCTTCGGGTTGGGCATCAGGCCGCGGGGTCCCAGGATCTGGCCGAGCTGGCCGACGATGCGCATGGCATCGGGCGCCGCGATGACGACATCGAATTCCATGCTGCCGCCCTTGATGCTCTCGGCGAGGTCTTCCATGCCCACCAGTTCCGCGCCGGCCGCCTTCGCCGCCTGCGCCTTGTCACCCTGCGCGAATACCGCGACGCGTACCATCTTGCCCGTACCCGCAGGCAGCACCACGGAGCCGCGCACCGTCTGGTCCGACTTCTTGGCATCGATGCCCAGATTGACCGCGACATCCACCGATTCGTCGAATTTCGCGGTCGCCGTCTCCTTGACCAGTTTCATCGCGTCGAGGGCCGCATAGGCCTTGGCGCGGTCCACTTTGTTCGCGAATGCCTTCCTGCGCTTGGAAATCGTGGTCATTTACATGCCCTCCACGATGACGCCCATGGAGCGCGCGCTGCCCGCGACGGTGCGCATCGCGGCGTCCAGGTCCGCGGCGTTCAGGTCGGGCATTTTCACCTTGGCGATCTCCTCGACCTGCTTTTTCGTGATCTTGCCGACCTTGTCGGTATGCGGCCGGGGGCTGCCCGACTCGATGCCGGCGGCCTTCTTGATCAGCACCGTGACCGGCGGCGTCTTGATGATGAAGCTGAAGCTCTTGTCCGTGTACGCGGTGATCACCACGGGCAGCGGCAGGCCGGGCTCCACTTTCTGCGTCTGCGCGTTAAACGCTTTGCAGAACTCCATGATGTTGAGGCCGCGCTGGCCGAGCGCCGGCCCGATGGGCGGGGCCGGATTGGCCTTCCCCGCGGGGACCTGAAGTTTTATGTAACCGACGATCTTCTTTGCCACGTTTCTCTCCTAATGTGGGTGCAAGCGAGGCCGCAGTGTTAGTGCGAGTCTCTCCCCGGGGTAACTACGCTTTTTCAACCTGCCCGAATTCAAGCTCCACCGGCGTCGAGCGGCCGAATATCGTGACTGCCACGCGCAACCTGCTTTTCTCGTAATTCACGTCTTCCACCGTGCCCTGGAAATCGGTGAACGGGCCGTCCTTGACCCGCACCATTTCGCCGTTCTCGAACAGCACCTTGGGCTTGGGCTTCTCGACGCCTTCGCGCATCTGCTGCATGATCGCGGCGACTTCCTTCTCGGAAATCGGCGTCGGCCGCATTGCCGAGCCGCCGACGAAGCCGGTGACCTTGTTGGTGTTTTTGACCAGGTGCCAGGTGTCATCGTTCATTTCCATCTCGACCAGCACGTAGCCCGGAAAGAATTTGCGCTCGGACATGTGTTTCTGGCCGCTCTTCATCTCGACGACTTCCTCGACCGGCACCAGGATCTTGCCGAACTTGTCCTTCATGCCGGCGCGGTTGATGCGGTCCTCGAGCGCGCGCGACACCGACTTCTCGAATCCCGAGTAGGCGTGCACCACGTACCAGCGCTTCGCAGCTTGTGCGGTCATGTTTTCTTCCATCCTAGGATGAGGTCATACAGCACCCATTCCAGGGTCTTGTCGCTGACCCACAGGAACACCGCCATTACCACCACGAACGCGAATACCGCCGCGGTCGTCTGCATCGTTTCCTTGCGCGTCGGCCAGACCACCTTGCGCACTTCGACCAAGGCTTCGCGCGCGAACGCGAGGAACTCCTGGCCCTGCGCGCTCGTCCACGCCGCAGCCAAGCCCGCGACCATACCCGCGAGCACCGCCAGAACGCGCAGCACGATGGAGTTCGCCGCCAGCAGGTAGTAGCCGGCGATGCCGGCAACCACGAGCGCGACCGCGGCCACCAGCTTGATCTTGTCCGTCACCGAATTTTCAGTCGTATCCGTCATCGTCCGTGAGTGTCTGTGGCAGGGGCAGAGGGAATCGAACCCCCAACCTTCGGTTTTGGAGACCGACGCTCTGCCAGTTGAGCTATGCCCCTAATCAGCTATTCAATAACTTTGGCGACGACGCCGGCGCCCACGGTCTTGCCGCCCTCGCGGATCGCGAAGCGCAAGCCCTGCTCCATCGCGATCGGCGTGATCAGCGTCACCACCATCTTGATGTTGTCCCCCGGCATCACCATCTCGGTGCCCTTGGGCAACTC
>CAMDRF010000114.1 GCA_945906765.1 Nitrosovibrio sp. Nv4
CTTTTCGGCGCCTTTGCGGCCGCGCGCAGCACGCCGCGTTCTTCCAGCAGGCGGCGGATCACCATGCTGGGCGAATCGACGAAGGGTTTGGCCAGTTGCTGGAGGCCTTCGAAGACGTCCTGCTCCAGGCGGATGGTTGGCATGTAACAGTGTAACGTTGTTCACTTTACTTTAAAGCCCCCGCAAGCCGGAAATCCTGCGTATAATCCGCTCCCTTTCGCAGTGGCAGAGGATCTCTACATGGTGGTTATTCGACTGGCGCGAGGCGGCGCCAACAAGCGGCCCTTCTACCATCTGGTAGTGGCTGATTCGCGTCGTGCGGCTACCAGCCGCTTTATCGAGCGCGTGGGCTATTACGATCCGAAGGCGCCCGCGGGGCGCGAGTCGCTGCGCGTCAACGTCGAGCGCATCAAGTACTGGGAAGGCAAGGGCGCGCAGCCTTCGTCGACCGTGGTGCGGCTCGTGAAGCAGTTTGGCAAGGCCAAAAAAGCAGCCTGAGGATTTGATCGAGTACGGTCGCGTCGCCGATCCGTACGGCGTGCGCGGCTGGCTCAGGGTGGTGGTGGACGACCCAGAATTGCTTGCGGCGGCGCCGGTCTGGTGGATCGACGGCGAAGCAAGGGCGGTGAAGGAGTCCCGGGCGCACTCCGGAACACTCCTTGCCCTGCTGGAGGGCATCGAAAATCCGGAGCAGGCCAGGACGCTCAAGGGCAAGGCGGTGTCGATACCGCGGCCCGAGGCGGGCGAAGGACGCTACTACTGGTCCGACCTGGTCGGGCTGGAAGTGGTGAATGAACAGGGCGTGGTGCTCGGCGTGGTGAAGCAGATGTCTTCCAACGGCGCGCACGACGTGATGGAAGTGAAGGGAACGAAGGAAGATGCGCGGACCAGGTTGCTGCCTTTCGTGCCCGCGTACGTGAAGAAAATCGATGTGCAGAAAAAGCGGATCGATGTGGCATGGGAGGCGGACTGGTGAGGGGAAACCCGTGATCCGCTTCCAAGTGGTGACGTTGTTCCCGGAGATGTTCGGGGCGGTGACGCACAGCGGCATCAGCGGGCGGGCGCTGGAAACGGGGCTCTGGTCGCTCGGGTTGTGGAACCCGCGCGATTTCACCAGGGACAACTACCGGACGGTCGATGACCGGCCGTACGGCGGCGGGCCCGGCATGCTGATGCTGGCCGAGCCGCTGGAGAAGGCGCTGGATGCAGCGAAGGAAGCAGGCGGAGGAAAGGTGATTTACCTCTCGCCGCAGGGTCGCAGGCTCGATCACGAAAAGGTGATGAAGCTGGCGGGCAGGGAAGCGGTGACGCTGCTGTGCGGTCGTTACGAAGGCGTGGATGAGCGCTTGCTCCGGCGCCGGGTGGACGAAGAGCTGTCGATCGGGGATTATGTACTCTCCGGCGGCGAGCTCGCCGCGATGGCGGTGATCGACGCGGTGGTGCGCCAGATTCCCGGCGCACTCGGCGGCGAGCAGTCGGCGATTGAAGAGTCCTTCGTGCAGGGGCTGCTCGATGGCCCGCAGTACACGCGCCCCGAGATGTGGCCGCAGGGAAGTGCGGGCGAAAAGGTGCCGGAGATTCTGTTGTCTGGGCACCACGAGAACATCCGGCGCTGGCGGTTGAAGCAGGCGCTGGGCAGGACCTGGCTGCGGAGGCCCGACCTCCTCGCGGCGAGGAAGCTGAACGATGACGAAAGAAAGTTGCTGGAAGAATTCCAGCGGGAGAATGGAAAATGAACCTGATCCAGAAGCTCGAGCAGGAAGAAATGCAGCGCATGAAGAAGAGCGTCCCCGAGTTCTCGCCGGGTGACACTGTCGCCGTGCGCGTGAACGTGGTCGAGGGCGACAAGAAGCGCGAGCAGTCCTTCGAAGGCGTGGTGATCGCCAAGCGCAACCGCGGGCTGCGCTCCGCCTTCATCGTGCGCAAGATCTCCTCCGGCGAGGGCGTCGAGCGTACCTTCCAGACTTACTCGCCGCTGATCGCGGGCATCGAGGTCAAAAGGAAGGGCGAAGTGCGCCGCTCCAAGCTCTACTACCTGCGCCAGCGTTCGGGCAAGAGCGCGCGCATCCGTGAAAAGCTGGGCGAGCGCAGCGAGGCTGTCGAGGGCGCCGTCAAGGAGTAAAAGTCGGCAACGCGGGCATATAATCCGCCATGCGCCGCGAGCACGCCACGATCAGCCCGACCACCGAAATCATCGCCGAGATCCGCGCGGGCAACGTTGTCGTGCTGGTCGACGATGAGGACCGCGAGAACGAAGGCGACCTGGTCTTCGCCGCGGATTTCGTCACGCCCGAGAAGATCAATTTCCTCGCCACGCATGGCCGCGGCCTGATCTGCATGCCACTCACCGCGGCGCACGCCGAGCGCCTGGGACTCAAGCCGATGGTGAGCGAAAACCGCTCGCGCCACGGCACCAATTTCACCGCCTCGATCGAGGCCGCCGAGGGCATCGCCACCGGCATTTCCGCGCACGATCGCGCGCTTACCATCCGCGTTGCTTCGGCTGCCGCTGCGACCGCGGTTGAGATCGTTCAACCCGGGCACGTGTTCCCGCTGGTCGCACAGGACGGGGGCGTACTGGTGCGTGCCGGACATACCGAAGCGTGCTGCGATCTCGCGCGCCTGGCGGGCCTTACGCCCGCGGCGGTGCTGTGCGAGATCATGCGCGCGGACGGCAGCATGGCGCGCCTGCCCGACCTGGTGGAGTTCGCCGCGGGCCACCGGCTCAAGATCGGCACCATCGCGGACCTGATCGAGTACCGCAGCCGCAACGAGTCCATGGTGCAGCGTGCCGCCGAACGCGATATCGAAACGCCGTGGGGGCAATTCCATCTCGTGTCCTACAAGGACCGGGCAATGGGTTCGGTGCACCTCGCGCTGGTGCTCGGCAAGGTCCGCGCCAAGGACGAAACGCTGGTGCGCGTCCACGAGCCGATTTCGGTGCTGGATCTGCTCGACTCGGCTGCCGGCCCGCACTCGTGGGGCGTCAGCGAGGCGCTCAAGGCGATCCGGAACGCCGGCGCCGGTGTCATGGTGCTCATGAACTGCAGCCAGTCCGGCGAAACGCTCCAAACACAGTTGTCCGCGCAGTTAACCGGACAACGCCCGGTGCGCCAGGGCCGCAGCATGGATCTGCGCAACTACGGCATCGGCGCGCAGATCCTGCGCGACCTGGGCGTCGGTAAGATGCGCCTGCTGGCTGCGCCGCGCAAAATGCCGAGCATGGCCGGCTTCGGTCTGGAAGTTACCGGCTACGTCGAGCGCACTTGATGCGCATCGGCGTAGTTCATTCCCGTTTCAACGAAGAGATCTGCAACGCGCTGCTTGAATCGGCGCGCGCCGAGCTCGTGAAGGCCCGGGCGGAGCCCGGGGGCGCCGGCATCGAGGCCGAGTTCGTCGCCGTGGCCGGCGCGCTCGAAATTCCGCTCGCGCTGCAGTGGCTGGCGCAGTCGGGCCGCTTCGATGCGTTGGTCGCGCTCGGCGCGGTGATCCGCGGCGACACCTACCACTTCGAGGTGGTCTCGAACGAATCGGCGCGCGGCATCATGGATGTCGCCCTCGAGTGCGGCCTGCCGGTCGCCAACGGCATTCTGACCACTGACGACGAGGCGCAGGCGCTCGCGCGCAAGGACAAGGGCGCCGAGGCGGTGCGCGTCGCGCTGGAAATGGCGCGCCTGCGGCAGGAACTGGCGGCGAAGTGGCGCTGAAAGACGTGCCGACCACGACCCGGGCGACCGCCCGCCCTTCTGCCCGTCGTCGCGCCCGGGAGATAGCGCTGCAGGCGCTCTACGCCTGGAAGCTCGCGGGCGGAGATCCGCTGGAACAGGCAAAGACGCTCGAGGGCTGGGTGCGCTGCGATCAGAAGTTCGCGGCGGAATTGATCGCGGAAGTTGTTGCCAGGAATGAATTACTCGAAAAAACGATCATGCCCCACCTCGACCGAAGCCTTGCATCGTTATCGCCGGTCGAGCGCGTGATCCTGCTGATCGGCGCTTATGAACTGGCGCAGTGCCCGGAAACGCCTTTCAAGGTGGTGCTGAACGAGGCAATCGAGCTGGGCAGGAGTTTCGGCGGCACCGATGGCCACAAATTCATCAACGGCGTGCTGGAGAAGCTGGCGCTCGAGCTGCGCGCCGGGGAAATCGCGCGCGTCCGGCAGGCGGTCTAGGCACTTGCCGTCCGAATTTGACCTGATCAAAAAGTTTTTTGATCGGCCGGCGCGCAGCGCCGCGCTGGGCGTGGGCGATGATGCGGCACTGCTGCGGCCGAGCGCCGGCATGGAGCTCGCGGTGTCCACCGATCTGCTGCTGGAGGGAACGCACTTTCGCGCCGGTGCGGACGCGCGCAAACTCGGCCACAAGGCGCTGGCGGTAAACCTGTCCGACATGGCGGCGATGGGCGCCGCGCCGCGCTGGGCAACGCTGGCGCTGGCGCTGCCGGCGGCGGATGAGGCATGGCTGGAGGAATTCTCCAAAGGGTTCTTCGCGCTGGCGGGGCGTTTTGGCGTCGAGCTCATCGGCGGGGACACGACGCGCTCGACCGCGCAAGGCGCCGTGCCTGGCGCCATCGTCATCTGCGTCACGATCCTTGGCGAGGTACCGACGGGCCTCGCGCTGTTCCGGGCGGGTGCCCGGCCCGGCGACGACATCTGGGTCTCGGGGCAGCTCGGCGACGCGGCCCTCGCGCTGGCGCAGCCGGGCGTTGCCGCGGCAGCGAGGCGCCTGGACAAACCCGAGCCGCGCGTGGAACTGGGCGAGCGGCTGCGAGGGATCGCCACTGCCGCGATCGACGTCTCGGACGGATTCGCGCAGGACCTCGGGCATATTCTGCAGAGGTCCGGTGCCGGGGCAATGGTTGAATACGCATTGCTTCCCCGGTCCGATGAAGTGAGAAAAATTCAGGACGAAAAACTGCAAGCCCGGCTGCTGCTGTCGGGCGGCGACGACTATGAGCTGGTGTTTACCGCGCCGCAGTCAAACCGCGGCGAGCTGGAGGCGCTGTCCGCGGAATTGAAGCTCGCGCTGTCGCGCGTTGGCAGCGTTCAGGCCGGAGAACCCAGGTTGCAGGTGCTCGATGCGCAAGGCAGGCCGATGGCCGTCGAGCGCGGCTTCGATCATTTCGCGCCATGATCATCGCGCGGCCGACGGCGCAATTCACGTTCAGCCATCCGGCGCATTTCATTGCGCTGGGCTTCGGCGCGGGCTTGTCGCGCTTTGCGCCGGGAACCGCCGGTACTTTGGTGGCGTTTCCGCTGTGGTGGGCGATTGGCGAGGGCTACGAGCCGCTCGTGCTGCTCGCGTTTCTCGCGCTGCTGTTCGGCGTGGGCGTCTGGGCCTGCGAACTGACCGGCCGCCACCTCGGCGTCTCCGACCATGGCGCAATGTGCTGGGACGAAGTCGTCGCCTTCCTGCTGATCCTCGCCATCACGCCGCAGGATCCCTGGTGGCAGGCGGCGGCGTTCTTTCTGTTCCGCGCCTTCGACGTGGTGAAGCCGTGGCCGATCCGCCAGCTGGAAATGCGCTTCAAGGGCGGCTTCGGCGTGATGTTCGACGACCTCCTTGCCGCCGGGTATACGCTTCTCGTCCTAGCGATTGTGAAACGGGTTTTTCTATGAACCTTTCTTCTCTTTCCCGGAGAACGGGAAAGGCGTTGAAGAAAAGAGGCCAAACCCTTGTCACTGCCGAGTCCTGTACCGGTGGATGGGTGGCGCAGGCGGTGACCTCAGTGGCGGGGTCTTCGGAATGGTTCGAGCGGGCCTACGTCACCTACTCGAATGCCGCCAAGCGCGAGGCGCTGGGCGTGCGGGCGGCGACGCTGGCTCGGCACGGTGCGGTAAGCGAGCGGACCGCGCGCGAAATGGCGCGCGGCGCCCTGAAACGGTCGCGCGGCACGATCGCCCTGTCGATAACGGGTATTGCCGGCCCGGGCGGCGGCTCCCCGGGAAAGCCGGTCGGCACGGTATGTTTCGGCTGGGCGCAAGGGCGTAGGATTCACAGTGAAACGAAGCGCTTCAGGGGCGGACGCGCGAGCGTGCGACGGCAATCGGTGATTCACGCCCTGCGAGGGGTTTTGAAATGGCTCTGAACATGCATCTGCAGGTTCGCCCGGCCGCGGTCGCCGGCATGTTCTATCCGGGCAATGCGCCGCAGCTGGCGATGGAGGTTGGCGAGTTGCTGGACGGCGTCCAGAACTTCGAGCCCAAGCTCGGCTTTCCCAAGGCGCTGATCGTGCCGCACGCCGGCTACGTCTATTCCGGGCCGGTGGCGGCGCGCGCCTATGACGAGCTCACTGCGGCGCGCGGCATCGTCAAGCGCGTGGTGCTGATCGGCCCTTCGCATTTCGTCGCGGGCCGCGGCCTTGCGCTGCCCGAATGCGAGGCCTTCGAGACCCCGCTTGGCCGCATACCGCTCGACACGGCGGCAATCGCCGCGCTCGCGGACCTGAAGCAGGTGGTGCGAAGCGCCGCGGCGCACGCCCAGGAGCATTCGCTCGAGGTGCAGTTACCCTTCCTGCAGCGCATGCTGAGTGATTTCTCGCTCGTTCCGATTGCCGCGGGATCAACCCTCACCGAGGAGGTCGTGGAGGTCATCGAGCGGCTCTGGGGCGGGCCGGAGACGCTGTTCGTGATCAGCACCGACCTGTCGCACTATCACACCTACGAGGACGCGAAGCGCATCGACAGCGCGACGCTCGAGCGCATCGAGGCCCTTGCAGCGGACCTGAACTATGAGCAGGCCTGCGGCGCCACGGGCCTGAATGGCATGCTCGCGGTCGCCCGCGGCAAGGGGCTGTCGATCAAACGCCTGGCCGCCTGCAATTCCGGCGATACCGCGGGCGCCAAGGCGCGCGTGGTCGGGTATTCCTCATTCGCCCTCTATGAGGGCGACGCGGTTAGCGCCGAACAGGCCGGCAGCACGTTGCTGGAGATCGCCAAGGGCTCGATCCTGAATGGCCTGGGCCTGAGTTCGGTGCCGGCGAAGCGCAACCACCTGCCCTGGCTCCTGCAGCACGCGGCGACCTTCGTCACCCTGACCAAGGATGGAGCGCTGCGCGGCTGCATCGGCAGCCTCTCGGCCACGCGGCCCGTCGGCGAAGATGTTGCCGCGAATGCGCGCGCGGCGGCGTTCCAGGATCCGCGCTTCCCGAAATTGAAGCGCGAAGAATGGCCGCGCTGCCGTATTGAAGTCTCGCTGCTCTCGGCGCCCAAGCCGATGGCCTTCGGCGACGAGCCCGAGCTGCTGGCGCAGATCCGCGCCGGCGAAGACGGCCTGATCCTGGAATGCGACGGCAAGCGCGCCACCTACCTGCCGCAGGTCTGGGA
>CAMDRF010000115.1 GCA_945906765.1 Nitrosovibrio sp. Nv4
GCGACGCTGGCCGAAAATCTTCTTTTCGGCACACCCATCGGCAAGGCGAAGTTCGACCTCGAGAATCTGGCGGGCAACAGCTACGTGCGCCGTGTGCTGGATGAGACCGGTCTTGCGGACGACATGCTCAAGACCGGCCACAAGCTGGCCGAAACCATGGTCGAGTTGTTCAGCGGCCTGCCGCCGGGGCACGAATTCTTCGAGCGCTTCAGTTTCATCAAGCAAGACGATCTGCCCGAGGTAAAGGCGGTGCTGGCCCGGGTTGCCGATGCGGGCCTTGAAAAAATCGCGGCAGCCGACCGCGACCTGTTGATGGCGCTGCCGTTCAAGCTGATCTCCGCCCGCCACCGCCTGGGCCTCATCGACGAACCGTTCGAGGCCCGCATCCTGCAGGCGCGCCGCTACTTTGCCGGGCATCTTCCCGCCGACCTGCGCGACGGAATCGAGTTCTTCGATGCCGCGCGCTACAACGGCGCCGCGATGCTGCAGGACAATATTCTTTTCGGCAAGGTGGCGACCGGGCAGTCGCAGGCCGTCAGCCGCATCGGCGCGATGCTGCACGAGGTTCTCGAGGAGCAGCGGCTGCGGCCGCAGGTGGTGTCAATCGGCCTTGGCTACCAGGTTGGCGTCGGTGGCGCGCGGCTTTCCTCCTCCGACCGGCAGAAGATCGCGATCGCGCGCGCGCTGCTGAAGCGGCCGGCGGTATTGATCCTCGACCAGGCGGCCGCCGTCCTGGACGGCGGAGCGCAGAACCGGATGGTGATAAACGTTCTGCAGGCCAGCAAGGGGCGCTGCGTGTTTTGGGCGCTGCAACGCAACGATCTGGCCGAACGCTTCGGCCACACGCTCGTGATGGAGCGCGGCCGGCTCGCCGAGCAGGGATGCTTCCAGGACCTGAAGAGCAGCAGCGGGGCGCTGCACAAGCTGTTGAACGCCGGCTAGAGAAAAAGGACGGGAGCCATGAGCCTGGAACAGGAATTCGAGTTGATCCGCCGGGTGCCGATTTTCAGCACCATCGACCCCTCGATGCAGAAGCTGCTTGCCTTCAGCAGCGACCGCCTGACCTACGAGGAGGGCCAACGCATATTCAGCGCGGGCGATCCACCCGACAGCGCCTACATCGTCATGGAAGGAGAAGTGGACATCACCGTGCAGACGCCAAAGGGCCCGCTGCTCGTGAATACCCTCACGCGCAACGATGTCATCGGCGAAATCGGCATCTTCGGCGATGTGCCGCGCACCGCGACCGCGGTCGCGCGCACGCGCGTCGAGGCGCTGCGCATTTCCCGCGATGTATTCGTCAATGTGATTCGCGGCAATCCAGACGCGGCCATCGCGCTGGTGAAGATCCTCGCCGACCGGCTAGCCAAGACCACCGCGCAACTGCGCCGCATGGCGGCCGAAAGACCCTAGAAAACAGGGACAGACCACGTTTTCCGGAAAGAATAAGCGGAAAACGTGGTCTGTCCCTGTTTTTTAGTGCAGGACCCTCGGCACTGAGAGCGTGAATTCGGGGATCGGTGCTTCGAAGCGGGTGCCGTCCTCGGCGACCATCTGATAGCTGCCGCGCATCGTTCCCACCGGGGTCGCGATCACGGTGCCGCTGGAGTACTCGTGGCTTTCGCCGGGCCGCAGCACCGGCTGCGCGCCGACCACGCCCAGGCCGCGCACTTCCTGCACCAGGCCCCGCGAGTCGGTGATGATCCAGTGCCGGCTGATCAGTTGCGCCGTCGCGTTGCCGCTATTGCGGATATTGATGCTGTAGGCGAACACATAGCGGGCGTTCTTCTCGTCGGACTGCTCGGGCAGGTATTGCACCGTGGGCGTCACCGAAACCTCGTAGCGCTTTTCCTGGGCCATGCGCGCATTGTAAGTCCACAAGCTAGAATGGCCGCCGCCATGAGCGCAGTTTCACCCGCCGCCACCTTTCGCATCGCGCCTTCGATCCTTGCCGCGGATTTCGCGCGCCTCGGCGAAGAAGTGGCCGCGGTGGAGGCGGCCGGCGCCGACCTGCTGCATTTCGACGTCATGGACAACCACTACGTGCCCAACCTGAGCATCGGGCCGCTGGTATGCGCATCGCTGCGGCCGCGCACGAAAATGCCCATCGACGTGCATCTGATGGTCAAGCCGGTGGACCGGATCATTCCGGAGTTCGCCAAAGCGGGCGCCAACATCATCAGCTTCCACCCCGAGGCGTCCGACCATGTCGATCGCACCATCGCGCTGATCAAGGAATGCGGCTGCAAGGCCGGGCTGGTATTCAATCCCGCGACCCCGCTCTCGCATCTGGACCACACGCTGGACAAACTGGACCTGGTGCTGCTGATGTCGGTAAATCCGGGCTTCGGCGGCCAGCGGTTTATCGCTTCGGTGCTGCCCAAGATCGCCGAAGCGAGGAAAAGGATCCAGGCCTCGGGACGCGACATCTGGCTCGAAGTGGACGGCGGTGTGAAGACCGACAACATCGCGCAGATCGCGCAGGCGGGCGCCGATACCTTCGTCGCCGGCTCGGCGATCTTCGGCGCGAAGGACTATGCCGCGACCATCCGCGATCTGCGAGCGCGCCTCGCCGTGATATAGTCCGCCTGTCGTGAAACAACTCCCCGCAGCACGGTTTGAAACCCATTCCTGGCGCAGCTAACAGCCGCCTTGCCGCGGGTTATTTTCCCCGCACCCTGTAGTTCCCCTGCAGTTAGCCAGTGAATCGCCGGAGTTGTTCATGACTGAGCTCGAATTCCAGAGCCTCGCCAAGCAGGGCTACACCCGCGTCCCGGTGGTCGCCGAGGCGCGCGCCGACCTCTACACGCCGCTTGCGGTGTACATGAAGCTCGCGGGTGGACCCAAAAGCGGCCCCAACAGCGGCCCCTACACCTACCTGCTCGAATCGGTGGTCGGCGGCGAGCGCTTCGGCCGCTATTCGTTCATCGGCCTCGCCTGCGCCGAGCGCATCGAGGTGCGCGGCGCCACCGTGCGCCGCCTGCTGCGCGACGCCCGCGGCACGGATGCCGTCCTCGAGCGCGTGGAGGGGGCGGATCCATTCGAGTACCTGCGCGCCTATCTCGCGCGGCAGCGGGTGGCGCCGGTCCCGGCCGCATTGCGATTCGGTGGCGGACTAGTCGGCTACTTCGGCTACGAGAGCGTGCGGCATGTCGAGCCCAAGGCGCTGAAAGGCGCCAAGCCCGACGCCCTGGAAACCCCCGACCTGCTGCTGCTTGTGTCGGATGAGCTCGCGGTGATGGACAACGTGCTGGGCAAGCTCTACCTGGTCGTCTACGCCGATCCGCGCGAACCCGGCGCCTGGCGCGCGGCGCGCGCGCGGCTCGACAGCCTGCGCGCCCGCTTGGCCTTGCCGATGGCCGAGGAATTTTCTGCCGGTGTTATTGACGAAAACAGGACCCATCGGCAGGCAAGCCTTGAATGCAGCTTCACCGAAGAGCAGTTTCTCGCCGCAGTCCGGCGCTCGAAGGAATACATCTTCGCGGGCGATTGCATGCAGGTGCAGATTTCCCAGCGCACCTCGCGCGCCTTCGACGCGCCGCCGCTGGAACTCTACCGCGCGCTGCGCGGCGTCAATCCTTCGCCCTACATGTACTATTTCGATTTTGGCGACCACCATGTGGTCGGCGCCTCGCCGGAGATCCTGGTGCGGCTCTCCGGCGGCGTCATCACCCTGCGCCCGATCGCCGGCACCCGCCCGCGCGGCAGGACGCCCGAGGAGGACGTGCGGACGGCGCAAGAACTGCTCGCCGATCCCAAGGAGCGCGCCGAGCACGTGATGCTGATCGACCTGGGCAGAAACGACGTCGGCCGGGTCGCCGCCACCGGATCGGTGCGCGTCACCGAGAAAATGTCCATCGAGCGCTACTCGCACGTGATGCACATCGTGTCGAACGTCGAAGGCAAGGTGCTCCCGGGGCTGGACGCCATCGACGTGTTGAAGGCCAGCTTCCCCGCGGGCACGGTGACCGGCGCGCCCAAAGTGCGCGCGATGCAGATCATCGACGAGCTCGAGCCCGTGAAGCGTGGCGTCTACAGCGGCGCGGTCGGCTACCTCGGCTTCAACGGCGACATGGACGTGGCGATCGCGATCCGCACCGCGGTGCTGAAGGACGGCAAACTGCACGTGCAGGCGGCGGCCGGCGTGGTCGCCGACTCCGATCCGCAGTCCGAATGGCAGGAAACGCAGCACAAGGCGAGGGCGATATTGCGCGCGGCGGAGGTGGCGAGCGCGGAATCGCGCCAGGCGGAGGCCGCATGATTCGCAGATTCGTCCTTGCCGCGTCCGCTCTGGCCGCGCTCGCGGCCGGCTGCGCCTCGTTCGACAATGGCGCGCTACGCACTCAGGACGGCGCGGGCTTCCTGGCGGCGGGCTTCGCCGGCGCGGGTCTGGGAGGCGTGAAATCATATTTCGCCTCGAACTTCCCATCTTTCATGAATGAGAAAGTCGCCCCCGTCCAGCGCTGCTGATTTTCGGGAAGGTAGTCATTCAGCGCGCCCACGGCCTCGAGCACACGCTCCGGGCCGCAGGGCTTGAGCGGCCGGCCCTTGCGGTCGTTGACGTTCGTCGCGTAGAAGAAGTCCGCCGCAAAGCTGCGTTGCAAGCCGTCCTTGCTGCGCCCTGTCTCCCTGATCACGAACCAGGTCTTCTTCCAGCCCTCCGGCAGGCCCTCGGCGATGCAGGTGAAGAGGCCCTCGAGAATCTTGGGGTCTGGTTCCTGGCCGGGCTGGCGCGCGGGCGCGGGTTCGGATTTCGCGGCCTCGGCCGCGGGATTCTGCGCCTCGGCCGCCGGCTTAAGCGGATCCTGGGCGTAGGCGGCGAAGGAGCAAATCGCGGCGACGAGCGGCGCGAACAGGGGCACGTATTTCATGGCCCATTTTACGCCGCAATCGGCGATTCAGCGCCAGCTGAATGCATGCCGGCTGAATGCAATCGGCACGGCCGCGCCCGCGCGGGTCATCTGCCCGTCAATACGATCGCCGTTCACGCGTCCACTGAAGGCAAATCCTTCGCCGCTGAATTCGATCAAAGCGCCTCGCAGTGTCGCGTTGCGCACCGCGAGCGGCCGGCCGCCGATTTGGGCTTCGACTTCGATCTCCTGGAAGTTCTGGTGGATGCGCAGGCGCCAGTCTGCCGCCCGCCACGCCCCGCGCGCCTGCGCCGGCACGATCCACAGATAAATCGTGCTCTCGTCGCCCTGGCCGGCGTGGCGCTGCGACAGCCGCACCTTGCGCACCGCATCGGGTTTCCAGCTCTGCATGTAAAAGGCGTGCGTGACCACACGCGCCCCGGGTTGCATCTGGCCGAGCACCCGCGGCTGCAGTTCCTTGATGAGCTGCGGCAGCAGGTAGATGGTCACGACGCTGGCGCCCGAGAGGTCGGTCTGCAGCGCGTCCTGCACGCGAAATTCGGTGCGCCCGGCGACGCCGGCGCTGCGCGCGTTCTCGCGCGATAGCGCGACCAGCTTTTCGTCGAGGTCCACGCCGAGTCCGCGCGCGCCGAAGCGGCGCGCGGCGGCGATCACGATGCGCCCGTCGCCCGAACCGAGGTCGATGACGTAATCGCCGCGGCCGGTGCCGGCAAGCGCGAGCATCTCGGCAACCACCTCGTCCGGAGTGGTGACGAACGGTGCGCTCGAAGACGATTCCTGGGCGATGGCGGGCAAAGAACAGACAATCGCGGCGAGCAGCAGCACAAGACTGGGCGGCAAGAACGTCTCCCGGGGCGGTTACGGACGCCGAGAATTATCGCGCACCCGGCGCATTCGTGCCGCCGGGCGTCGGGTAAGATTCACGCCCGCCCGATCGATGAATATCGGCAACCCATGCGTTGGGGAATGCATGCTCCTGATGATCGACAACTACGATTCGTTCACCTACAACCTGGTGCAATATTTCGGCGAACTTGGCGCCGAGGTGAAGGTGGTGCGCAACGACGAAATCGCGTTGGACGATGTGGCGCGCCTGCAGCCGGCGCAGATCGTGATATCGCCCGGGCCCTGCACGCCGGCCGAGGCCGGTATTTCGCTGGGCGCGATCGGCAGGTTTGCGGGCGAAATCCCGATCCTCGGGGTCTGCCTCGGGCACCAGGCGATCGGCCAGGCCTTCGGCGGCAAGGTGGTGAAAGCAGGGCGTGTCATGCACGGCAAGGTCTCGAGCGTGCGGCACGACGGCAAAGGCGTGTTCGCGGGAATTCCCGACGGCTTCGCCGCGACGCGCTACCACTCGCTCGCGGTCGAGCGCGAATCCCTGCCCGCCTGCCTGGAGGTGACGGCGCAGTCGGAGGAGGGCGAGATCATGGGCCTGCGCCACCGCACGCTGCCGGTCGAGGGGGTGCAGTTCCACCCTGAAGCCATGCTGACGGAGCACGGGCATGCCATGCTGAAAAACTTTCTGGAGGGGAGTAAACAATGAAAATCGGAATTGCAGAGGCGATTCAGCGCACCGTGGAACACCGCGAAATTTTTCACGACGAGATGTTGCACGTGATGCGCCAGATCATGCGCGGGGAACTCACGCCGGCGCAGATTGCCGGCTTCATCGTCGGCCTGCGGGTAAAAAAGGAAACGGTCGGCGAGATCGCCGCCGCCGCGCAGGTGATGCGCGAATTCGCCACCCTGGTGCCGCTCAAGGACCAGCATCACGTGGTGGACGTGGTCGGCACGGGCGGCGACGGTGCGCATACCTTCAATATCTCGACCGCCGCGACCTTCGTCGCCGCCGCCGCCGGCGCCCGGGTCGCCAAGCACGGCAACCGCTCGGTGTCCTCGCGCAGCGGCAGCGCCGACGTGCTCGAGGCGCTGGGCGCGAAGCTGGAGCTCACGCCGGCGCAGATCGCGCAGTCGGTGGAGACGGTCGGCGTCGGCTTCATGTTCGCGCCCAACCACCATCCGGCGATGAAGCATGCCGGGGTGGTGCGCAAGGAACTGGGGGTGCGCACGATTTTCAACATCCTCGGCCCGCTCACCAATCCCGCCGGCGCGCAGAACCAGCTCATGGGCGTGTTCCACACCGATCTGGTCGGCATCCAGACGCGCGTGCTGCAGCGCCTCGGGGCGCGGCACGTGATGGTGGTCTACGGCCGCGACGGCCTGGACGAGATCTCGATTTCGGGCGAGACCCTGGTGGGCGAGCTGCACAACGGCGAGATCCGCGAATACGAGCTGCACCCTTCCCGGTTCGGCCTGGAGGT
>CAMDRF010000116.1 GCA_945906765.1 Nitrosovibrio sp. Nv4
AACCATCTACGGATGGATGGCGCCATCTGCCGGCATATAGGGGTGCGCTATCTACTTCCATACGGATTCAACCGCCTTCGATACGCGCGTGCCTGCGACCCGGTCTGCGATGCCGAGTTTGCGCACGGCGTCCCAGGTGAGCTCGCAGATTTTCTGCGCAGGCGCCGCGGTCGCGGCGGCCAGGTCTGCGACTCGACGATCAGCTCGACGGTCTTGTAGCGCCGTCCGGCGGCCGCATGCGGGAGTTGACTCAGAGGCTGCGCCCGAGCTTTTGCTTCAAGCGCGACAGCGTCTCCGGAGTGAGATTCAGGTAGGCGGCAAGTTCCTTCTTCGGAATCCGTCCGGCAAGTTCCGGATGTTTGCGGTGGAAGCGCGATAGGCGTCCCGGCGCATCCAGCAGGTGCAGGGTGATGGTGTGCGTCATCACCTCCGACATCAGCTTCATGACCTGAAATTCGAAGCGCGCCTTCATCTCGGGTTGGTGCTCGAGAAAATCGACCCACTGCGGCATCGGCAGCTCGGCGGTGCGCGCCTTGGTGACGGCAACGATCGAATAGGGGATCGGCGTGCGCAGGCGCCAGGCCGCGTACGAGGTGTCCATCTCGGTCTCGGCGGCGAAGCGCAGGATCATTTCGTGACCCTCTGGGTTCGAGACCACCCTTTTGACCATGCCCTCGAGGATGAAGAACTGCAGCATTTCCTCGTCGCCCTGGCGCGCCAGGCGGTCGCCCTTCTTGTACTCGCCCACGGCCAGCAGCGGCTCGAGCGCCTCCCATTGCTCCGGGCGCATGTCCTTCAACAGGAGGTTCTCATGCAGTTGCAGGCGCAGGGTGTTGCGTTGCGGGTGATTGGCGATGGCGGTCATAGGGAGTAGATGCGGGGGAACCCTTGATTAGACTGAAAAAGCTTGACCGCAGTCAAGGGCGGCGGCGGGGGCGGATCACTATCATTTTCGCCTCTTGCAGAGAGAGATCCTCATGGGCACCGTCGAACCTCAAGTCACCGCAACCGATGCACAATCACAAGTGACCGACGGTTTTCATCTGGTCATCGATGCCCTCAAACTCAACGGCATCGACACGATCTTCGGTCTGCCCGGGATCCCGATCACCGACCTCACCCGCAAGGCACAGGCCGCGGGCATGCGCGTGATTTCGTTCCGCCATGAGCAGAACGCCGGCAATGCCGCCGCCATCGCCGGCTTCCTGACGCAAAAACCGGGCATCTGCCTGACGGTGTCCGCCCCCGGCTTCCTCAACGGCCTGACCGCTCTGACCAATGCCACCACCAACTGCTTTCCGATGATCCTCATCAGCGGCTCGAGCGAGCGCGAGATCGTCGACCTGCAGCAGGGCGACTACGAAGAGATGGACCAGCTGGCGATCGCCAAGCCGCTGTGCAAGGCCGCCTTTCGCGTGCTGCACGCCGAGGACATCGGCGTGGGCGTCGCGCGCGCCATCCGCGCCGCCGTCTCCGGCCGCCCGGGCGGTGTCTACCTCGACCTGCCGGCGAAGCTGTTCGCCCAGACCATGGACGCGGCAGCCGGGAAAAATTCTCTCATCAAGGTGGTCGATCCGGCGCCGCGCCAGATCCCGGCCCAGGATGCCGTGCAGCGCGCCCTCGATCTGCTCAAGAGCGCGAAGAAGCCGCTGATCGTGCTGGGCAAGGGCGCCGCGTACGCACAGGCGGATGCAGAAATCAGGATCCTGATTGAAAAAACAGGAATTCCCTATCTGCCGATGTCGATGGCGAAGGGCCTGCTGCCCGACACGCATGCGCTCTGCGCTTCCGCCGCGCGCTCCTATGTGCTGCCCGAGGCGGACGTGGTGATGCTGGCCGGCGCCCGCCTGAACTGGCTGCTCTCGCATGGCAAGGGCAAGACCTGGGGCGGCAAGGGCCCCAAAGACTGGGGCGGCCAGAAGTTCATCCAGATCGACATTTCGCCGCAGGAGGCGGACAGCAACGTGCGCATCGAAGCCCCGGTGGTCGGCGATATCGGCTCCTGCGTGTCTGCGCTGCTCGCCGCAATCAACGCCACGGGTTCGGGCTGGGCGAAGCCGCCGGCGGAGTGGCTGGGCGCAATCGCCGAGCGCAAGAGCAAGAACATCGCGAAGCTGGCCGAGACCCTGGCCAGGAATCCGGTGCCGATGAATTTTCACAGCGCGCTGAACGTGGTGCGCGGCATCGTCAAGGCCAACCCGGAGGCCATCCTGGTCAACGAAGGCGCCAACGCGCTCGACTTCACCCGCAGCATCGTCGACATGTACCAGCCGAGGAAGCGGCTGGACGTCGGCACCTGGGGCATCATGGGCATCGGCATGGGCTTTTCGGTCGCCGCCGCCGTGGTCAGCGGCCAGCCGGTGATCGCGATCGAGGGCGACAGCGCGTTCGGCTTCTCCGGCATGGAAGTCGAGACCCTCTGCCGCTACAACCTGCCGGTCTGCGTGGTGATCATGAACAACAATGGCGTCTACAAGGGCACCGACGTCAATCCGACCGGCGGCCCCGACGTGGCGCCCACCGTGTTCGTCAAGGGCGCGCGCTACGACAAGCTGATGGAGGCCTTCGGCGGCATAGGGGTACACGCAACCAACCCGGCCGAGTTGCGCGAGGCGATGGAAGAAGCCGTGCGCTCGCGTAAGCCCACGCTGATCAATGCCGTGATCGATGAAACCGCCGGCACCGAAAGCGGCCGCATCACGAGTCTCAATCCGAGCAGCGAAAAGAAGAAATAAATGGAAGCTCTCAAGGGAGTCCGGATCCTCGACATGACGCACGTGCAGGCCGGCCCGACCTGCTCGCAGCTGTTGGCGTGGATGGGCGCGGACGTGATCAAGTTCGAACCGCCGCACGGCGACGCGACGCGCGGCCAGCTCAGGGACGTGCCCAACGCTGACAGCCTTTACTTCACGATGCTCAATTGCAACAAGCGCTCGATCACGGTCAACATGAAGAGCGCCGAGGGCAGGCAGGTATTCGTCGATCTGGTGAAGATATGCGACATCGTGATGGAGAACTTCGGGCCGGGCGTGCTGGACCGCCTCGGTTTCACGTGGCACAAGATCCATGAGATCAATCCGAAGATCGTGATGGGCTCGATCAAGGGCTTTGGCTCCTCCGGCCCGTATGCGGATTTCAAGGCGTATGAAAATGTCGCGCAGGCCATGGGCGGCGCGATGAGCACTACCGGGATGCCCGACGGCCCGCCGTTCGTCACCGGTGCGCAGATCGGAGACTCGGGCACGGGATTGCATCTTGCGATCGGTCTGCTCGCCGCACTGCACCAGGCCAACCGCACCGGTCAGGGCCAGTACGTCGAAGTCGCGATGATGGACGGCGTCATGAACCTGTGCCGCGTAAAGTTCCGCGACCACCAGCGCCTCACGCGCCAGACGCTGCCGGAATATTCGGTGCCGACCAGCCAGGGCATGGGCGACGTGCCGCGCGCCGGCAACGATTCCGGGGGTGGCCAGCTTGGCAACGCGATCCATTGCAAGCCGCACGGCGCCAACGACTGGCTCTACGTGGTGGTGCAGGAGGCCGTCTGGGAGGGTCTCGCGAACCGGATCGGGGGCGAGGGCCTGGTGAAGGACCCGCGCTTCGCGAAGATTGCGGACCGCAGGAAAAACCAGAATGAAATGTGGAAGCTGATCACGGACTTCGCGAAGGGCTACACGAAGCGCGAATTCATGGCGATCCTCAATCCGCTCGACGTACCCTGCGGCCCCATCATGAGTACCGAAGATCTCGCCACCGACGAGCACATCCGCGGCCGCGACATGTGGGTCGAGCTCGACCATCCGCAGCGCGGCAAGTGGTGGAACGTCGGCATGCCGATCAAGCTGTCGGCATCGCCGGCGAAGATCGAGCGCTCGCCGACGCTTGGGGAACATACGGATGAAGTTTTGAAGGAAGTGCTTAAATACGACGAGAACAAGATCAATTCCCTCAAGCAGGCGGGCGCTTTCTCCGCCTCGCCCAAGAAGGCCGCATGAAAATCGCGATCGTGGGGCAGCAGGATTTCGGCAAGGCCGTGCTGGAGGCGTTCCTCGCGCGCGGCGACGAAGTTGCCGGCGTGTTCTGCGCGCCGGAAAAGCCCGGCGCGAAACCCGACGTGCTCAAGGTGGCGGCGCAGGAGAAGGGAGTTCAGGTTTTTCAATTTCAAAGCCTCAAGATTCCGGAGGCAAAAGAAACCCTGAAAAAGCTCGATGTCGAAATCGGCGTGCTGGCCTTCGTGCTGCAGTTCGCGCCGCAGGACTTCGTGAATATTCCGCGGCACGGCACCATCCAGTTCCACCCGTCGCTGCTGCCGAAATACCGCGGCCCGAGTTCGATCAACTGGCCGATTTCGCGCGGCGATGCAAAGACCGGCCTGACGATATTCCGCCCGACCGACGGCCTGGACGAGGGGCCGATAGTCCTGCAGAAGGAAACCCGCGTCAGTCCGGACGATACGCTTGGCACGGTGTATTTCGAGCGTCTGTTTCCGATGGGGGTGCAGGCGATGCTGGAGGCCGCGGACCTGGTGGTCGCCGGCAAGCACCGGGAGCAGGTGCAGGACGAGTCGCAGGCGACCTACGAGGGTTGGTTCCGGGAGGGCGAGGCGCGCATCAATTGGGCCAACCATGTGGATGTGGTCTACAACCTGATCCGGGGCTGCAATCCGGCTCCGGGAGCCTGGACTACCCTGAACGGGGCGAAATTGCAGGTTTTCGACTGCAGGAAGATGCCAGTGCGTACCTTTGGCGCCGTCAAGGGGAAGGTCGGCGAAGTCGTCGAAATTGGCCCAGCGAGCTTCCAGGTGACCGCCCAGGGCGGTCGCATAGAGGTGCTGCGCGCCAAGCTCGGCGAGGGCAAAAAGGCCGCCGCCGGGGACCTGCTGGCCGCGGGAAGCATCAAGCCCGGACAGTTCCTAGGCAACTGACCTGCAGGGGGCCTGCTAAGCCCCGGTTCCCGAATCCCTTACCGACCTCCCGCCCGGCCCGCTCGGCGGGGCCCCTGCCGCGCGACGTGCAGGCGAAAATGGTGGACCTGCTGTCGCAGGCCAAGGTAAAGGTGGTTGGCAGCACCATCCTGCTCTCCGAGGCCCAGGTGGACCCCGGCTACCAGTACGTTGTTCAGCTGCAGGAGCTCGCCGCGAAAAGATCCGAGGCTGGCGCGCGCGCCGCGGAGGCGCTTGGCTATGCGCACACGCAAGGTGTGGTGCATCGCGACGTGAAGCCCGCGAACATCATGTACCAATCAGACCGGCGCGGAGTTCGCCGCGGCGCTGCGTGTGGCCGCCAGCGAGGCGCCAGCGATGGCTGCGGCGGGCGGCGTGGACATAGAGCTCTGAGCGGAACAATGAACTACAGTCAAATTCTTGAAGCCGCGAGCGGCATGGCGACCACGGTGATTACCAACATGCTGCGCGAGGGTAAATTTTCCCAGGTGACGCGCGACCATTCGTTGCTGCAGGAACAGATCGACAGCGGCATCATCACCGCCGAGCAGGCGAAACACGCGCAGCACAAGAACCTGGTGACCAAGGCGCTCGGCATCGACCCGGCGGTGGAGCCCGAAATCAAGGAATACGCCACCAAGCCAGGCGACGTGATGGCGAATGACAACGGGGGCAAGGACAACGTATCGGTTATACTCGTGCGGGTCCTGCGGGAATATCCCGCCCCACGCGGCGTGATGGGCAAAGTTTTTGCCTGGTTAAAATAAAGGCAGGGGCCGGCGATGGCGAAACTGATACTCGGCATGGATGGTCTGGTGCTCAAGGAGATTTCCCTCTCCAAGGAGCGCACCACGATCGGCCGCAAGGCGCACAATGACATCCAGATCGACAATCTGGCGGTCAGCGGCGAGCACGCGGTAATCGTCACGATCCTGAACGACTCGTTCATGGAAGACCTCGGCAGCACCAACGGCACCCTGGTCAACGGCAATCCGGTCAAGAAGCACTTCCTGCAGAACAATGACGTGATCGAGCTTGGCAAGTACAAGCTCAAGTTCATCCAGGAGGCGGGCGCCCAGGCTGCCCAGGCCGCCGGTATATCGGAGAAACCAGCAGCGCCTGGCGCTGTTCCGGCGCCGGCCGCCGCTCCCGCTCCCGCTGCGCCGGCAGTGGCACCCAAGCCGGCGCAGCCTCTGGGCGCAATCCAGCTGCTGTCTGGCGGAAACGCAGGCAAGGAACTCGAGCTGGCCAAGCCTTTGACAACGCTCGGCAAGCCCGGCGTGCAGGTCGCGGTACTTACGCGGCGTCCGCAGGGCTACTTCATCACGTATGTGGAAGGCGCGCAGCGTCCGGCCGTGAACGCTCAGGTTATCGGCTCCGCACCGCATGCGCTGAAGGACCACGATCTGGTCGAGATCGCCGGCATCAAGATGGAGTTTTTCCTCAAGAGCTGATGGCCGCGGCTGGTCCCCCGGCCCGGCCCGAGCGCCGGAGGAATAGGTGAAGCAGCACCTCGTACGGATCGTTCTTGGCCTGGCGATCACTCTCTTTTTCATCGGGCACGCCGCCCGGATCTACGAAGTCGGGCTCATCAATCAGCTCGACAACATCATCTATGACGCGCGGCTGAAACTGACGATGCCCGGCAAGGGCGACCCGCGTATCGTCATCCTGGACATCGACGAGAAAAGCCTGGGCGAGATCGGTCGTTGGCCGTGGAGCCGCAACGTGATGGCGCGGTTGATGGACACGCTGTTCGACAAATATGGCGTCGCGATGGTCGGTTTCGACGTTGTCTGGGCCGAGCGTGACACCAGCTCGGGCATGGAGGTGCTGGACGCGCTGGCGCAAAAGGAACTGAAAGACGCGGGCGCGTTCCAGTCGGCATACCAGCAGTTGCGCGGCGGGCTCGATTTCGATGGCATGTTCGCCGCCAGCATCAAGGACCGGCCGGTGGTGCTCGGCTACTACTTCAACAGCGACGAAAAGGCCGTCAAGGCAAACGCCATTCCCGCCCCTGTGCTTCCCAAGGGAACATTCACCGGGCGCAACATTGCCTTTGCACGCTGGCACGGCCATACCGGCAACCTCCCGATCTACCTGAAGAACGCCGCAGCGGCGGGCCATTTCAATCCTCGCGTGGATGACGACGGCGTCTCGCGGCGCGTGCCGATCATCCTGGAATACGAGGGCGCCTACTACGAGTCGCTGTCGCTGGCGATGGTGCGCACGC
>CAMDRF010000117.1 GCA_945906765.1 Nitrosovibrio sp. Nv4
TCGAATATCGCCACGGCGCGGGTCCAGCCGGCGGAGGCGCTGCGGATTTTGTGCGGAAAGCATGAGACGACGAAACCGTCGGACGGAATCGCTTCCAGGTTGTGCAGCTTCTCCAGGTGGCAGTAGCCGATGTCGCGCCCCGCCTTGTGCCCTTCCCAGATCAGGCTCGCGTCCTTCGTCTCCCTGTATTTCTCGGCGGTGTAGACGAAGGGCGCGTCCCAGCTCCAGGCGTCGGTGCCGGTGAGCCGCACGCCGCGCTCGAGCAGGTACATGGTCGCCTCGTAGCCCATGCCGCAACCGGCGCTGACGTAATCGTCGTTGCCGTAGCGCGAGCCGGCGCGCGTGTTCACCATCACGATCTCGAGCGGTTTGAGCGGATGGCCGATGCGCGCCAGCTCGGCCTCGACGTCCTTCGCGGTCGCGACATAGCCGTCGGGAAAATGGCGAAAGTCGAGTTTTACGCCGGGCTGGAAGCACCAGTCCAGGTTCACTTCGTCGATCGCAATCGCCCGTTCGCCCTTATTCATCGTCGGGTGAAAGTGATAGGGCGCGTCGAGGTGCGTGCCGTTGTGGGTGATGAGTTCCACTTTCTCAACCGCCCAGGCGGCGCCGTCGGGCAGATCTTCTTTCTTCAGTCCCGGAAAGAACGGCGCCATCTGCGGGAAGGTCGTTTGATGGTTCATATAGGTGATCTTCGGGCCGAAGGGCGGCGGATCGGAAACCACGTCGTTTTCGAGATAAATGGAAAGATCGACGATTTTGCGGGGCATCGGTGCTTACCTCCTCGCGTGACGCATCAGGAACGCATTGATGTCTTCGATTTTCAGCTGCGGCTCGCCTGGAACGGGTTTCGAGCCGACCACGCGGTTCATCCATTCCATGTTTTTCTGCATGCGCGCGACCACCGCGGGCCATTCCTTCGCGGTGTGGCGCCGCGGGTCCGGCAGCACGTGGCACTGGTTGCAGACGCGGCGGAACGATGCCGCGGTGGGCGTGTTGACCTCGGGAAATTTCTTCGGATCCAGCGGCCGCTGCGCGTGCTTGCGGTGATAGGCGGCGATCACCCGTTCGTCCGCGAGCGAAGGCGCTTCCACCCCGGCCATCATTTCCGCCATCAGCTTGCCCATGTTTCCCTTGCCCTCCATGCGCGGCACCATCCGGCGCACGATCGAGGGCCAGCGCCCGGCGTCGTGCATCGCCGGGTTGGCGAGGTTGTGGCACTGCACGCAGTAGCGCAGGGTGAGCCGCGCGCCTTCGGACGAAGGCTCCGGCAGCATCCTGGGCTCGAAGCCGGGCGGGATGATGCGCTCGAGCATTGGCCCGTGGGGACTGTCTTTCCATGGCTTGTCTGCTTTTGCCGCTACGCAAAAAAGAAACAACAGGAGGAAAAGGTTAAAGCGTGCCACTGCGATCCCCATGGCTGAATCCCATCAAAGAATCCTTCACACCCTTTCCGACCGCCAGCACCTTGAACAGCTCGCCCATCTCCGAAGGTGAAAGCAGTTTCTGCGCCGCCGCGGCGGCGGGCAGATAGCGTTTCGGATCGGCGGGATTTTCTTCCGCCAGCAGGTCGGTAATGCCGCAATTGACGAGGAACTGCGCCTGGTTGGCGTAGCCGAGCAGCTCAAGCGCCGCATCCGCCGCGGCGCGCGCCAGCGCGCTGAAATCCACGTGCGCCGTGACGTCCTGCAGACCGGGCAGGTAGAAGGGGTCGTGATGAACGCGGTGCCGGTAGTGGCAGGCGAGCGTGCCCATGGAGCGTTGCGGATGGAAATATTCGCGCGCGGGGAAGCCGTAGTCGATCACCAGGATCGTGCCGCGTTCGAGGAACCTGCCGAGCGAACGCATCCAGGCTCGCGCGAATAGCGCCAGCTCGCTTTCGTAGCGGCCTGAAGGGGGAATTTCTATTTCAAGTTCTTTTGAATGAACCAGAACCAAACCCTCCGCCGCCCGGTCGGACCACGCCAGCTGGCCTTCGTTGGCGCACACGCCGCGTTCCAGCACGCCCGCGCGTGTCCAGGTCAACGCATGCACCGGCATCGCATCCACCACTTCGTTGGCGAGCATCACGCCGCGGAACCGCTCGGGCAGCCTGTCCAGCCATTGAACGCTGTCACCCAGCAGTTGTTTTTGTCTTTGCCTTAGGTCCGGACTTGTTTCCAGAACAAAGTAAGGAACAAAAATCTCGTTCAAAACCGACGCCGCAAGAACTCCGGAACCCGCACCAAATTCAAGGATCGCGTCTCCGGGCTGCAGCAACTGCGCAACCTGGCGCGCAAGCGTGCGTCCGAACAAGGGCGAGAGTTCTGGAGCGGTGACGAAGTCGCCGCCCGCGCCCAGCTTGCGCGCGCCGGAGGCGTAATAACCGAGCCCCGGCTCATAGAGCACGAGTTCCATGTAGCGCGCGAAGGAAATCCAGTTGCCGGCGGTCGCGAGTTCCGTGCCGATGCGCTCGAGCAGTGCGCGGCTCGCAGCGAGCGCCTGCGGATCCGGCGGCGGAAGTTCTGCGGGGCCACTGTTCTCATGCATGCCTCTGAATTTACCCTAGAATTCCGCTCTGACATGGACCCGCATTTTGACTCCAGCCTGCCCGGAAAAGTGGCGCTCGTCACCGGCGCCGCAAGGCGCATCGGCGCGGCGATCGCGCGGCGCCTGCACGCCTCCGGCACGAATGTGCTGCTGCACTATCGCGGCGCCGAAGCCGAAGCCGCGAATCTCGAAGCGGAGTTGAATGCCGCGCGCGCAAAGAGCGCCTACAAAGTAAAGGCGGACCTGCTGGCGCCGATCGCGCCCAGGTCCCTGGTCAGCGCTGCCATCGAGCGCTTCGGCCGGCTCGACGTGCTGATCAACAATGCTTCGACGTTCTATCCCACGGCCGTGGGCTCGATCGAAGCCGGTCATTGGGAAGATCTGATGGGATCCAACCTGCGCGCGCCGCTGTTTCTCGCGCAGGAAGCGGCGCCGCAGCTGAAGAAGAACGGCGGCGCGATCGTGAATGTGGCCGACATTCATGCCGAACGGCCGTTGAAGGGCTATCTCGTCTACAGCATCGCGAAATCGGGGCTGGTTGCGCTCACCCGCGCGCTGGCGCTCGAGCTCGCGCCGGAGATCCGCGTCAATGCGGTCGCGCCCGGCGCCATCGCCTGGCCCGACGACGGTCAGTTCGAGCCGGCCGAGCGCGAGCGAATCGTCGCCACCACGCCGCTCGCGCGCCTGGGTTCGCCAGAAGAGATCGCGCGGGCGGTACACTTCCTCGCCACCGCCCCCTTCATTACCGGCCAGATCCTGGCGGTTGACGGCGGCAGATCGGTGTATCTGTGAAGACATTTCTCTGATGAGCAACAGCCGCAAAGACGATCACGAATTCAACAAGCTCGCCAAGCGCATCCGGCGCCAGGTGGGCGAGGCGATCGCCGATTTTGGCATGATCGAGGAGGGCGATCGCGTGATGGTCTGCCTCTCCGGCGGCAAGGACAGCTACGGCATGTTGAACGTTTTAAGCTCTTTAAAAATCAAATCCCCGGTTAAATTCGAATTGATCGCCGTCAATCTCGATCAGAAGCAGCCCAACTTCCCGGAGCGCGTGCTGCCGGAATACCTAACTTCGCTCGGTGTGCCGTTCAGGATCGTCGAGCAGGACACCTACTCGATCGTCAAGCGCGTGATCCCCGAGGGCAAGACCATGTGCTCGCTGTGCTCTCGCCTGCGCCGGGGCGTGCTGTATCGCGTCGCGGGCGAACTGGGCGCGACCAAGATCGCGCTCGGCCACCACCGCGATGACGTGCTCGCGACGTTCTTCCTCAATCTGTTCCATGCCGGGACGCTCAAGGCGATGCCGGCCAAGCTGCTGTCGGACGACGGCAAGCACGTGGTGATCCGGCCGCTCGCCTACGTCGCCGAGGAAGACCTCGCCGCTTACGCCGAGGCGAAGGCGTTTCCGATCATTCCCTGCACGCTGTGCGGCTCGCAGGAGAACCTGCAGCGCAAGGTGGTTGGCCGGATGTTGAAAGCATGGGAGAAGTCCGAGCCGGGCCGGATCCAGTCCATCCTGCGCGCGCTGACCGATGTGCGGCCGTCGCAGCTGCTGGACCGGAAACTGTTCGACTTCGCGGGTCTCAAGCCCGGTCCCGGCAAGGACAGGAGATCTGTAAGCATTTTGCATTTCAAGGAACTCGGCGAACCATTGTTTGCCGAATAGCGGTGAAATTCCGGCGCCCCAACCGTTCCATGGCCTTCTTCCTTTTTGCGGCACTGACGCTGCTCGCGCTCATGGTCGGGCGCAGCGTGATCGCCCAGGACTGGCGCAGCGCGAGCAAGGAATCGGTGGGTCTCGCGCCCGACCCGGCGGCGACGCCGGAAGCGGTGGTCCAGGTCTACGGCGCGCGCACCTGGGGCTGGCGCGGCAATTTCGGTGTGCATACCTGGGTCGCGGTGAAACCGGAAACGGCGCTTGCCTACACCGTGTATGAAGTCATCGGCTGGCGCCTGCGCTGGTCGGATACCGTGGTCGCGATCCACAAGCGCGCCGCCGATGCGCGCTGGTACGGAAACGCGCCGGAGCTTTATGCCGACAAGCGGGGCGCGGAAGCCGAGAAACTGATCCCGCGCATCGACGCCGCGGCGCGCGCGTATCCGCATGCGAAGGAGTACAGCGCCTGGCCGGGGCCGAATTCCAACACTTTCACCGCGTGGATCACGCGCGCGGTGCCGGAACTCGAAGCCGACCTGCCGCCGACCGCGATCGGCAAGGATTACCTTGGCGACAGCCTGTTCGGCTCCGCCCCCAGCGGCAGCGGCATGCAAATTTCCCTCGGCGGCCTGTTCGCGCTGACGGCAAGCGGCGTCGAGGGCCTGGAACTCAATCTTCTCGGGCTTACGTTCGGCATCAATCCCTTCGACCCGGCCCTCAAGCTGCCGCTTGTCGGGCGCCTTGGACCTGCCCGTCGGGATCTGTTCTTGTCAAACTGAGTTTGACAGACTAGAATTTGGCCCCATGGACTGCGCATCGCGACTGGTCGAACTGTTCGGCAGCCAGGCCGACGTGGCGCGCGCGTTCCAGCTCGACCGGGCTGTGGTGCACAACTGGGTGAAGACGGGCTACGTCCCCGCGCGTTGGGCGGGCGAGGTGGAGCGAATAACCCAGGGCCGCATCCGTTCGGAAGACGTGATTAACGAAGCCAGCGCGAAAAACCCGGTGCGCGTGAAGTCGCGCCCGGAGCACGCCCCTTTCGGAATGCCGGAGAACGATCCCATGACCAGTTACGCCCCCGCCAAACGCATCCATTCCTTCCACCCGCCGCAGCGCACCCTGATGGGCCCCGGCCCGACAGAGATTCATCCGCGCGTGCTCACCACCATGAGCCAGCCGGCGATCGGCTACCTCGATCCGGTGTTCGTCGAGATGATGGAAGAGCTGAAATCGCTGCTGCGCTACGTCTACCAGACCAAGAACCCGCTCACCTTCCCGATCTCGGGGCCGGGCTCGGTCGGCATGGAGTTCTGCTTCGTCAACATGGTGGCGCCCGGCGACAAGGTGATCGTGTGCCAGAACGGCGTGTTCGGCGGCCGCATGCTGGAGAACGCGATCCGCTGCGGCGGCAACCCGGTGCTCGTGGAGGACAAGTGGGGCGAGCCGGTCGACCCGCAGAAGCTCGAGGACGCGCTGAAGAAGAACAAGGACGCCAAGGTGGTCGGCTTCGTGCACGCGGAAACCTCCACCGGCGCGCAGTCCGATGCCAAGCTGCTCACGCAGATCGCGCACAAGCACGGCGCGCTGGTGATCGTCGATGCCGTCACTTCGCTGGCCGGCACGCCGGTCAGGGTCGATGAGTGGGAAATCGACGCGATCTACTCCGCCAGCCAGAAATGCCTGTCCTGCACGCCGGGACTGTCGCCGGTGTCGTTCTCCGAGCGGGTGGTCGAGCGCGTCAAGGCGCGCAAAGACAAGATCCACAGCTGGTTCATGGACATGAATCTGCTGCTGGGCTACTGGAACGCGGGCGCGCGCACCTACCACCACACCGCTCCGACGAACTCGTTGTTCGCGTTGCACGAAGCGCTGCTGCTGATCCGCGAGGAAGGCCTGGAGAACGCCTGGGCGCGCGCGACACGCCACCACCTCGCGCTGAAAGCCGGCCTCGAGGCGATGGGCCTGAAGTTCCTGGTGAAAGAGCAGTATCAACTGCCGCAGATGAACGCCGTTTTTTGCCCCGAAAGCGTAAACGAAGAGGAAGTGCGCAAGCGCCTGCTCAATGAGTTCGGCATCGAAATCGGCGCCGGGCTCGGGCCCTTGAAGGGCAAGATCTGGCGCTTCGGCCTGATGGGCTACTCCTGCCGCGCGGACAACGTCATGCTGTGCCTCTCGGCGCTTGGTTCGGTACTCTCGGATCTCGGCCTGCCGGTGCACGTCGGCGACGCCGAGTCCGCGGCGCACGGTGCTTATGCGCAGATGCATGTAAAGGATGCCCAACGTAAGAAGAGGGCTGCGTAGATACGTTGACCCACGCCCTTTCGGGGGCGTTGTTTGCGCGGGCAACCGCGCCAAGGAATTTGCCGCCCCGTTCGATCCCGCGTCGCATCGCGGCCCCACGCATTCGCTGCTGCTGCTGCCGCCCTGGGCATTGCCGCTCTCCTGGGTGCTCGCCAAGATCCTGCGCGAGCCGGGCGGCTGGCGGGCGCTCTACGGGGTATGCGCGCTTGGCATCGGCGCGCACATCGCCGGCGACTGGATCACCAGCTTCGGCACCATGCTGCTCGCGCCGCTCTCGGATTGGCGCGCCGGGATCGGCACCACCTTCATCATCGACCTGTGGTTCAGCGGCATCATCCTGGTTGGTTTGATACTTTCCATCACTACTGTCCGGTTAAATGAGCGGTTGAACTGCTGAAGTCCATGATTGGAGGGGGATTTCGAGCGATGAAGCGTGGCGTCGATTTGAACGACGAATGCCGGTTCGGGCAGTCTTCCGGGTTTTTCCCCGGAGGCCATGATGAACAC
>CAMDRF010000118.1 GCA_945906765.1 Nitrosovibrio sp. Nv4
ACATAACTAAAAACAACCTTTAATATAACCGATGCCCTACCAAGTTTTAATGCGGCGGCAGGCGCAGAAAAAGCTGCAAAGTCTGGCCCGCAACGAAAGAGTCAGGCTGGCGGAGAAGATTCACCAGCTCGGCCTCAATCCGGACGATCCGGCGCTGGATACGAAGCGGCTATCCGGTGTTCCGCTGTATCGTTTGCGCGTAGGCGATTGGCGAATCATTTACGACCGGCAGGATGCAGCTCAGATTATTGCGATTGAAAAGATCAAACCCCGTGGAGATGCCTACAAATGAACGCTCCCTTGAAGCTTCAAATCATCAAGTCCATTTTCGGCAAGCCCGAGTTCGTATTGATTCCGGTTGCCGTCTATGACGCGTTGCGCGAGCAGATCGAGGACGAACTGGCAGGGCTTGAGGCTGCGGCGGACAAAGGCGCTGACCGTGTGCCGTTCGCGTTGGAGGATTACGTGGACAGCCCCATTGCACTGGCACGCATCAAAGCCAACGTGACCCAAAAAGAACTGGCGAAGCGCCTGGGCGTCACCCAAGCCTACATCAGCAAGGTCGAACATCAGAGCAGGGTCACGCCCAAGTTGCTGGTGAAAGTGAAAGCGGCGCTCAGATAAGGCGTGTCCGGCATGCTGGGGTCGCCAGTGATGGTCGACCGTTGTGCCAGTTTGCAGCCGAGCAAAATGTTGGTGGTGCAGTGGCGACCCAACCCGAACGTGCACTGCGGTAGTCCGATGCAATCAGCTGCGATGAGCATCAACAAGCGGTTATTGCATTGATGCGTGGCCGCTGTCGCAGCCTCTTCCAGATTCCGGTGGCGGCCTAAATTACGAATCGCCACCCACAGGGTTGAGTGTCAGGCAGGTTTAACGCGCACGTATGCGATGTTGAACTCCTTGCATGGCCGGTACTGCTGCAGGCGGTTGGCGAAGTTAAATGTTTCGTTCAGTTCATATCGCTGAAAAACGTCAATCCCAAGGCTGAGAAAAATCTTCCATCCATGGTCGGTCGGTCGTGATCTTCCGGTCATGCCGAGGTGAGGACGGCGTCGTTGTTGAAGATGCTGGCCCACTGCTTGTAGACGCGATTAGTGGTGATCAGCGTGGCGCCGCGCTCGTAGCGGTGACTGATGATCTGGAACAAGCACTCGGCGCCGAACTTGTCTATCGGAAGGTAACCCCGCATCCCCGCGGGGGGGGGGCGGGCCGCGGACCGCTCAGCGAAAGCCACGCATGCAGCGTGATCGAGACGAGCAGCGCGAGAGCGAAGCGCCGCTCTGGGGGCGCTTCGCTCAGGGCTCGCGCAGCGCCGTGCCGGCGCCGGCAAGGAAGGGCGCGAGCAGGTAGTCGAGCACGCTGCGCCGGCCGATCAGGATCGAGGACTGCACGGCCACGCCGGGGATCAGCCGGTACTCCAGGCCGCCGTTGCCGAATCGGTCGGCGGCGGTCTGGATGCGCACGCGGTAGTGGGCGCCCTCGCCCGCTGTGCCCGCCGAGCTGTCCGGGCTCACGTGTACGACGCGCCCGGCGAGGTTGCCGAAGCGGGCCGCCTCCGCCGAGGCCAGGCGCAGGAACGCCGGCTGCCCCGGGCGCACGTAACCGATGTCGCGCACGGGCAGGCGGACTTCCGCGAGCAGCTCGTCGCCCTCCGGCACGATCTCGACGACCACCTGGCCGGGCTGCACCACGCCGCCGCGGGTGCTCACGCCGAGCGTCTTCACCGTGCCGGCGACGGGCGCGCGCAGCGTGATGCGGCGCAGGCTGTCGGCGTACTTCGCCATGCGATGGGTCTTCTCGGCGAGGTCGCGGCGCACGGCGGCAAGCTGCGTGGCCACCTCCTGGCGGTAGGCGTTGATCAGCGCGGCGAGCTGCGCGCGCGCCTCGGCGATCGAGGCCTGGGTGCGCGCGAGCGCCGCGGTGTCCTCCTCGACGCGGCTCTTCAGGCCGGTCTGCTCGCGCAGCATATCCAGGTGCTGCAGCCGGCTGGTGATCTCCTCCTTCAGCAGTGCCTCGCTGATTTGCACCCGTTCGGCCTGCAGCTTGAGCGCGTTGCGGGTATTGAGGATGCGCGCCGAGAGCTCGCGGACCGTCTGTTCGCGCTGCGCGACGACCTCGCGCTGCGCCTGGGAGGTGGCGGCGAGGCTCTGGCGGCGCGAGGCGAACAGGGTGCGGGCCTGAGCGGCGTTCTGCGGGTAGCCGCGCGCCAGATCCTCGGGGAAATCCAGCCGCTCGCGCCCCTCGGCCTCGGCCTCCAGGCGCGCCGCCTCGATGCGCAGGCCCGCGATGTGGGTGCGCAACTCCGAGGAGTCGGCGCTCGGCGCGGCGCCCTCGAGCACTACCAGGGCTTGCTCCGGCGCGACGCGGTCGCCCTCGCGCACCAGGATCTCGGCGATCACCCCGCCCTCGAGGTGCTGCACCTTCTTCAGCTGGCTGGAAGGTACGATTTCGCCCGGCGCGGTGCTCACGATGTCGAGCGGGGCGAGCGCCGCCCAGGCGATGAGCGCCGCCGCGCCGAAAGCGCAGACCTGCACCAGCCGGCGCGCCGGGCGAGCGCGCTCAGACACCGGCGGCCTGGATGAGGCGTTCGGTATACACGAGCCTGGGCACGGGCTTGGCGCCCAGGTCAATCGTCACGCGCGCCGCGCACAGGATCGCCGGGTCGGCGCTCGCCACCACCAGGGTCGCGCCGTTTTTGTACAGCTCGTTGAGCGCCGCATACAGCGCCGCGCGCCCGGCCTCGTCCAGCCCTTCGGAGGGCTCATCCAGCAGGTACAGCGCCGGCGAAGCGAGGTAGGCGCGCGCGAGCGCGAGGCGCTTGCGCACGCCGAAAGCGAGCTGCCGCCCGCCCTCGACGATGGGCGTGTCGAAGCCGCGCGGCGAGCGGTCGAGCCACTCGAGGAGCCCGGCCGCGCGCGTCGCCTCGTTCAGGCGCGCCGCATCGGCTCCGGGCGCGAGGCAGGCGAGGTTCTCGCGCACGCTGCCGTCGAAAAACAGCGGCTCCTGCGGCACGTAGCCCACGCGCTCGCGCCACCACGGCGGCGCGAGCTGGCGCAGGTCCACACCCTCGGCGAGCACACGCCCGCGCAGCGGCTCGCGCAGCCCCGCCAGCATTTGCAGCAGCGTGCTCTTGCCCGAGCCGTTCGGCCCGATCACCGTGACGAGGGACCCGGGCTCGATCACAAGGCTCAGCCGCTCAAAGAGCGGCGCGGGCGACCCCGGGTAGGCAAAGGCGGCGTCGGCGAGCTCCAGCCGGCCGCTGTAGGCCGAAAGCGCCGTGCCCCCCTCGGGCTCGCGCGGCAGCCGCGCCAGCGCCGCGAGACGCGCACTCGCCGCGTCGGCCTCGGCGAGCGTGTGCGCTGTCTGCAGCAGGCGCAACAGCGGCGCGGCGGCGCGCGCGGCGAACAGGTTCGCGCCGATCAAGGCGCCGACGCTGAGCGCGCCGCTGAAGGCGAGCCAGGCCCCGACGCTTGTGACCACGAGGCCGAGCAGCGCGAGCACCAGCAGGCCACTGTGCTGCAGCGTCTCCTGCCCCTCGAGCAGCGCGAGGCGCGAGGCCGCGGCCTGGGCCTGGCGCGCGCGCCAGCGCGGCTCGAGCAGCTGCGCCCAGTTGAAGGCGCGCAGCGCTTCGGGCGCGCCAAGCGCGGTGACGAAGGCCGCGCGCGCCTCCTGCTCCTCGGCGGCGAGGCCGCGCTCGGCGCGCCCGAGCGCGCGCTGCTGGCCCAGGCCGAGCGCGAGCAGGAGCGCCACCGCGCCCGAAGCGATCAGCCCGAGGGGGATGCTGAGCAGGTACAGCGCGGCGAGATAGAGAGCGGCGAAAGGCAGGTCGAGCAGCCCGTTGACAAAAGCCGGGACGAGCACGCGCGCGCGCTGCTCGAGAGCGCGCGGGGCGTCGTGGCGCGCGCCGGCGGGCAGCGCCTCGAGCGCACCCAAGCGCGAGCGCACCAGCGCACCGAGCGCCGCCGGGGCGGGCGGGGAGCCCTCGCTGAGCGCGCCGGCGATCTGCTTGCGTGCCTCGCGCAGGGCGAATTCCAGCAGCGCGAGGATGCACGCCCCCGCCGCGAGGCTGAGGAGAGTCGCATCCACCCCGTGCGGCAGGTAGTTGTTGAAAACAAGGATTACGAACAGCGTCCCGCTCATACCGAGCAAGTGGATGAGCAGCGAGGCGAGCGCGAGGATCCACGCCTCGCCGGGACGTGCGGCGAGGAGTTCGAGCAGCGTGCGCAAGGCGCGTTGCGGGCGCGGCTAGCGCACGCGGCTGACCGCCGCCTCGTCCAGGCGGCCGACGGACTGCAGCAGGCTGTAGCCGGCAAGCAGCTCGTCGAGCTGCGTGGAAACGAGATCGGACTGCGCGTTCAGCAACACGGTCTCGCCGTTGAGCAAGTCGATGAGCGAGCGCTTGCCGAGCTGGCGCTCCTTGCGCGCGAGATCGAGAAAGCTGCGCGTCGCCTCCACCTGGCGCTGGAAGGCGGAGACCGTCAGGCGCGCCACCGCGAGGTTCTGCCAGGCGACGCTCGCCTGCTCGCGCGCGTTCTTCTCGGTGTCGGTGAGCCGGTAGCGCGCCGCGGCCGCTGCGTGGTCGCTCGCGCGCACCGAATTCACGCCCGTGAAGCCCAGGTTGAAATTCCAGGTGAGCTGCGCCTTGAGCAGCGTCTCGGTTTTGTGGCCGGCCGTGCCGAGCACGTCGTTCTTCGACTTGGCGTCGTAGATCGCCTCGAGCTTCGGGAAGTAGCTCTCGGCGCGCGCCGCTCTCACCCCCTCGCGCGCCGACTCGACGCTCAAGGAGGCGTTGCGCACCACCGGGTTGGACTCCACCGCCGCTTTCTGCGCCTCCTCGGCGGAGGCGGGAAGCTTGTCCGCGGGCGCCGGGCGCACGAGCGAGCCCAGGGCGTCGGGCTGGCGCCCGAACACGTTGACGAAGCGCGCCGCGGCGAACTGCACGGCCGCCTGCGCGCGCGCGCGCCTGGCCGTCGCGCCGGCGAGCTGCGCCTGGACCTGCAGCACGTCGGTGCTCACACCCCCGCCGGCGCTCAGGCGTGCCTGCTCCAGGCGCAACTGCTCGGCAAGGTTCGCCTCGGACTGCACGGCGAACTCATACACCACCCCTGCGCGGTGCAGGTTCACGTACGCGCTCGCCGCCTCGAAGATGAGCCCCTGGCGGGTCATCTCGAGCCCGGCCTTCGCTTGCTCGGCCGCGTAGTCCGCCTGGGCCACCCGCGCCCCCGTCTTGCCGAAGTCGGTGAGGAGTTGCGTGAGCGTCACGTCGCCCTGCGAGGCGCTCAGATTGGTGTCAGCGCCGGTGGGGTTGTCAACCTTCTCCTTGCCCCCCCAGGCGGTGACCTTCAGCGTCGGGAACCAGTCCCCGCGGGCCACGCTCGCGCGCTCCATGGCCCCGAGGTTATCCTCGTTCGCTGCCGCCACGCGCCGGTCTGTTTTCATCAGCTCGGCGATCCACTCTCCCAGCGGCTGCGCGCGCGCAGCGGCCGGCGCGGGCTTGTCCTGCGCGAGCGCCGCACCGCCCAGGCAAAGCGCCGCCGCTATCGCTGCGCCGAGGATCGTGCCCCTTGCATTCTTTTTTATGTGCATTGCCTGGATCCCTGTGGTCACAACGTTGGGGTGTTGCCGATGATGAGATTGGTGTCGATGGTGCCAGATGCGGCGAAGGTGATGATTGAGGCCATGTCGGCCAAGGTTATGATGCTCGCGTCGGCGCTGGACGCCACGATCATCACCGGCCCGCCGGCGCCGCTGCCGTCCGCATCGTACCGAATCGTTCCGTTGGCGGTAGAAAACAGCCAGTAATCGTTGGCCGCCGTCGCCGGACCGTCCACCACAATCATATCCGTGCTGTCCAAAACGCCGTCGCCCGTGGCATCGCCCTTGAAGCCCACCCCCCCGGCCTCGCGGGCGAACACCAGCCGATCGCCTAGGGCGCGGCTAAACCCGGTGAACTGCTCGCCCGCCGAGCCCGCCTGAGACACGGCGGTGTAGATGAGACGGTCGGCGCCAGCAGAGTTGGTGAGGTTGTAGCTATCGACCCCGCCGCCGCCCACGATGAAGTTGTTTGAACCGGCAGAGGAATTGAGGGTAAAGGCTTCGGCGCCGGCGCCCCCGATCACGATGTCGACGCCGCTCAGGCTGACGTTTTGAGTCCCCACCGTCAGGAACTTCACCTTGTCGGCGATCGTGCTCCCTACGCCTCCCGGGACGTCCACGTCCAAGGTGATCAGGTCGGCCGAAGTCATCAGGCCGCTGATGTTGAGTATGCTGGTCATGTTTTGTGCCATCTCGCCAATCATGTCGGCGCCCGCGGAGAGCGTCACACCGGTGGTGGTGGTGGGCGCGCTGCCCAGGAGCAGCCCGACCATCTTCGCACCGGCACCCGAGAGGATCAGGCTCTCGACGTTCCTGATCCCCATGGTGCCCTCGCTCAAATTGAGCGTGTCCACCCCGTCTGCGCCATTGAAGAAGTCGCCAGACGCCGGGATGCCGCTGATCGTTACTACGTCGTTTCCGGCTGACCCCGTGATCTGATCCTGGCTTGCGGTGACTGCCACCGTCTGCGTTCCGGATACAGGGACAATCAGAATCGGCGAGGTGATAGGAACTCCCGGAGCAGGCCCAAACTCTGGCGCCACAGGACCGACGAAGTATCCGACGGAGTATCCGACTGGACCCATCGGAGCGCTTGGACCCATCGGGCCACCCATCATTCCGAAGCCACCCATCATTCCGGGACCGCCCATCATTCCGGGACCGCCCATCATTCCGTAGCCACCCATCATTCCGGGACCACCCATCATTCCGGGACCACCCATCATTCCGGGGCCACCCATCATTCCGGGATCACCCATCATTCCGGGGCCACCCATCATTCCGGGGCCACCCATCATTCCGGGGCCACCCATCATTCCGGGGCCACCCATCATTCCGGGGCCACCCATCATTC
>CAMDRF010000119.1 GCA_945906765.1 Nitrosovibrio sp. Nv4
ATGGCCCTGCAGCGCGTCGGCGAAAACCCGTTCGCAATACGCCAGCGTCGCCGCATCGTTCATCGCCGCAAAGCCGGCACGCCCCCAAGTGGCGGCATCGCACTCAAAGACGAAGGTGCTCATCTTTGGTGAGTGCCGGTAGTGGTGCGCGTTGAAATGCCCTGCCTCGTTCTGCACGAAGGTCTGCGTCAGCGTATTGAACACGCGGGTGGTGCCAAACCAGGCGAACTTGTTCGATAGCGGCGTGACCGTGGCGCCGAAATCCGCCGTGCTCCGCAGCCAGGAGTTCGCGCCATCGGCCGCGACCACGAGGTCGTAGCCGCTCAGGTCTTCCCTTTGATCAAGGACTTGATCGTACAAAGGCGAAACCCCCGCCTTTTCCAACTGGCCACGCAGCAGTTGCAGGAACTTCAACCGCCCGATCGCGGAGAAGCCGATGCCGTCGATGGCAACCGTCGTGCCCCGGTGCACGACGGTGATGTCGGTCCAGGTTTCCATCTCCGGGGTGATGCGGTTGTAAGTCTCGGGATCGCCGGCGCGCAGAAATTCGAGCGCCCGCTCGGAGAACACCACGCCGAAGCCGAAAGTCGAATCGGGGGGGTTCTGTTCGACGACGCGAACCTTCCAGCGCGGCAACCGGCGCCTGACCAGATACGCGAGGTACAGGCCGGCGGGTCCGGCCCCGGCGATGAGCATTTTCATGCGCGATTCATTTCAAGCATCACTTTGATTTGACATATGATATCCGCACGTCAAGCTAGAGACCTGCCACTTTTCCAAGAGGAGGAAAACCATGAAATTCCATCGCTCGCTGACCGCAATCGCATGCATGGCCGCCGCCACTCCGTTCCACGCCGTCGCGCAGGAAGTCACGCTGCGCGTGGTGAGCGCGTTCGCGGAGAACACGACCTACGTCAAGAACCTCGAGCCGATGATGCAAAAGCTCAACGCCGAGGGCAAGGGCGTGCTGCAGCTTAACTTCATCGGCGGCCCCAAGGCGATGCCGCCGTTCGAGGTCGGCAACGCGGTGCGCACCGGAGTCGTCGACATCGGCCTGACCACGGGCGCGTTCTACACCAACATCATGCCCGAGGCCGACGCGCTCAAGCTGACCCAAATGGCGGGACCCGAGCTGCGCAAGAACGGCGCCATTGACCTGATCAACAAGGTGTGGAACGAGAAGGCCAACATGCAGTACCTCGCCCGCGTCATCGACTACACGCCGTTCCACCTCTACCTCACCAAGAAGATCGACAAGCCCGACCTGACGGGCCTCAAGCTGCGCATCACGCCGGTGTACCGCGATTTCTTCCAGGCGCTGGGTGCGACCGTGGTGCAGACCGCGCCGGGCGAGGTCTACACCGCGCTCGAGCGCGGCGTGGTGGACGGCTACGGCTGGCCGATCAACGGCATCTTCGACTTCAACTGGCACGAGAAGACCAAGTTCCGCGTCGATCCCGGCTTCTACAGCGCCGAAGTGTCGCTGGTGATGAACCTGGACAAGTGGAAGGCGCTGACGCCGGCGCAGAAGGACCTGCTGACGCGCCACGTCGTCGCCCACGAGGCCGACGCCGTGTCCTGGAAGAAGGTCAACGAAGAGGACATCAAGCGCCAGGCGCAGGCGGGCATCCAGACGATCACCTTCGATGCCGCGACCGCCAGGCAGTTTGTCGACAAGGCCTATGAAGTCGCCTGGACCAACCTCATCAAGGCGAGCCCGCAGTACGGCCCGCAGATGAGGAAGCTCTTCAGCCGCTAGCCGCATGGAGCGCCTCTCCGCCCTGTACGGGCGCATGCTGGCGGGACTCGCGCTCGCCGGCTGCGCCGTGCTGTTCGGGATGATGCTGGTGATTTGCGCCGATGTGCTGCTGCGCAACGTGCGCATCGTGCCGGGCATGCACGGCGTATCCTGGGCCAATGAAGTAACCGAGTACGCGCTGTATTTCATCACCCTGCTCACGGCGCCCTGGCTGCTCCGCCAGGGACTGCATATCCGGGTCGACGTTCTGCTGCGGGTCATCCCTGCGCGTCTAGCGTGGGTCTGCGAATGGGCGGTCGACGTGATCGCCCTGGTGTGCTGCTGCGTGATCGCCTGGTACGGCGTCAAGGCCGTGCTCTCCAGCCACGCCATCAGCGGCATGGTCGTCAAGGTGCTGTCGATACCGGAGTGGTGGCTGCTGGCGCCGCTGCCAGCGACGTTCGCGCTGCTTGCGATCGAAGTCCTGTTCCGCATGCAACGCCTTTTTGCCGCCGAACGCGGGCCGCGCACCGATGCGATCAGCGCGGCATGACCTGGCAAGCCGCAGCCTGGCTCCTGCTCGGCGGTTCGACCTTGCTGATGTTCCTCGGCCTGCCGGTGGCCTTCGCGTTCCTGGCGATCAACCTGGTCGGCGCGGCGATCTTCCTCGGCGGCGACGCCGGGATGATGCAGCTCGCGCGCAACAGCGTGCAGTCGGTCACCAGCTTCGCGCTGACGCCGATCCCGCTCTTCATCCTCATGGGCGAAGTGCTGTTCCACACCGGACTCGCGGTGAAGGTCATCGACGGCGTCGAACGGCTGATCCGCGACGTGCCGGGGCGCCTCGCGGTGATCGCGGTCGTTGCGGGCACGGTGTTCTCGGCAATCTCCGGCTCCACCATCGCCACCACCGCCATGCTGGGCAGCCTGATGCTGCCGGTGATGCTGTCGCGCGGCTATCACCCGACCCTCGCCACCGGGCCGATCATGGCGATCGGCGCGGTGGACATGCTGATCCCGCCCTCCGCGCTGACGGTGCTGCTGGGAAGCCTGTCGGGCATTTCGATCTCCAAGCTGCTGGTCGGCGGCATCGTGCCCGGGCTGATCCTCTCGGCGATCTTCATCGCCTACATCATCATGCGCGTGAGGATGAATCCGGAGCTCGCGCCGAAGACCTCGTTCGACGAACACCATGGCTGGCAGCGGTTCCAGCCCTTCCTGCAGTACGTGCTGCCGCTGGCGTCCATCTTCGTCATCGTGGTGGGCGCCATGATTGCGGGCTGGGCGACGCCGACCGAGTGCGCGGCGCTCGGGGCCTTCGCAACGATGGTTCTTGCCCTGCTTTATGGGGTTTTAAGCGTAAAAAATCTGATTCAAGCGCTTCGGGGAACCGCCGGAATATCCGGCATGATCCTGTTCATCATCGTCGGCGCCACCACCTTCTCGCAGATCCTGTCGTTCTCGGGCGCGAGCAACGGCCTGGCGCAGCTCATCACCAGCTACGGCCTGCCGCCAATGGCGGTGATCGCCGGCATGATGCTGTTCCTGATTTTCCTCGGCGTCTTCGTCGAGCAGGTGAGCATGATGATGATCACGCTGCCGATCTTCATGCCGATCGTGCAGCAGATGGGGGTTGACCTGGTCTGGTTCGGCGTCCTGTTCCTGATCTGCATGCAGCTCGGGCTCCTGATGCCGCCGCACGGGCTGCTGCTCATGACCATGAAAGGCGTGGCCCCGCCGCAGGTCACCATGCTGCACATCTTTCGCGCGGTGACGCCGTTCCTGTTGATCAGCATCGTGGTGCTGGTGCTGGTGTTTTTCGTCCCGGCGGTCGCCACCTGGCTGCCCGGCCTGATCGGCTGAATGGAGCTGCCCGCGGGCAGCTACGCCATGCATGACACCATTAAGTAACATATAGTTTATCAATTACCCTAATTATGATAAACTTTATGTGTGTCAAAAAGTCTATCCCAACGCGATGCCATACCCGCAGAGGCGCGCAGCGCGCTGGTCCGCTTGGGAGAGCATCTGGCGCTCGCACGCCTGCGGCGCATGGAATCACAACGCCAATGGGCTAAGCGCATCGGCGTTTCCGTGCCAACCCTGATACGGATGGAGCGGGGCGATCCCGGGGTGGGTATTGGCATTTACGTGACCGCGCTGTGGATGATGGGCCGCGCAGCCGCACTGGCAGAGATCGCCGACCCGGCCAAGGATCTGGGTGCTCTCGAATCCGATGTGCGCGACGCGGTCCGCCGGCGCAGCGTGCGCTCGCGGGCGTCGATCGCGGGCAGGCTCGCCCGTAAGCGCGGGGCGCCATGAGCCGCGCCGCGCGGTACCAACCGGTTGATATCTTGTACCTCTGGTATCTGGGCGGGAATCGACCTGAACTGGTCGGCGACCTGAATCTTGTTCTGTCCGCCCGCGGTGTCTCGCTGCGTTACGGGAAGGAATGGCTGCGCCGTGGCTTCGCGTTGAGCGAAGACTTGCCGCTCACCGACATGGAGCACCTGCCGCGCGAAAAGGATACTGCGGCCGGGGCGGTCGATGATGCGCGCCCAGACCGGTGGGGTGAGCGCGTGATACGGTTGTTGGAGCATCCACTGCGGCTTTCCCTGATGGAAATGCTCCACTTTGCCGGAGACGAGCGCTTCGGCGCACTGGGGGTTTCGGCTTCTGCGGAGAGCTATCTGCCGCGCGCGCCAGGCCCGTTGCCGTCGCTATCCGATGTTGAAGAACTGCACGCCATTGTGCGTCGCGTACTCGCCGGAGAAAACATCGACGAGCGGCACCGGCGCCTGATCGCACCTGGGGCCACGATGGGTGGGGCGCAACCCAAGGCCCTGTTGGGGATCGATGGTGCGTCGTGGGTGCTGAAGTTTGCCGATGAGGGCGGGTTCGCGGCGCCGCTCGCCGAGCATGCCGCGATGACGCTGGCGTCGAAGGCAGGTATCGAGGCAGCCGAGACGCGGCCCGTCAGGCTCGCGGGCGGCGCGGCCGTCGCAGTAAGGCGCTTCGATCGCGTTGCGGGCAAGCGGCTGCACGCACTATCGGCGAATGTTGCACTGAAGGCAGCTGGCGCGGAATTGTCCTATCCGGCCCTGGCGCAACTGCTTCGCAGGCGCGGCGCTGACGAGGGCGGGCGCAACCGATTACAAATGCGTGAGTTGTTCCGACGCCTCATATTCAACATCTTCATCGACAACACTGACGATCACGAGAAGAACCACGTGCTTCTGCTGACGGATTCTCAGCACTATCTGCTGGCTCCGGCCTTCGACGTCCTGCCCACTGCGCAGGCGCTAGGCCATCAGGCGATGATGGTGGGCGCCGACGGAGCCGTTTCAAGTGTGGACAATGCGCTATCCATGTTCCATGCCTACGGCATGAATCGGCAGGAAGCGGTGAATGAGGCGCGAGGCGTGGCAAAGGTGGTGGAACAGTGGAAGCCACACTTCAAGGCCGCAGGCATGGATCGCGCGGCGATCGACTCCCTCGCGCACTGGATCGACCGGCCCCAACTCATGGAGCAACGCAGCGGCCTGAAATAGGATGCTGATGTTTTTCGTACCGGCAATAGCCACCTGGCTGCCCGGCCTGGTTGGGTAAACGGCATGTTGTGTCGACTGGCGCCGACTCTTGTGATACGTTATCGTCTCACGCCATGGCATCGACTGCTTCCGTTCGCGACCTGCGCAACCGCTTTCCGAAGGTCAGGAAACTCGTCGAATCCCAGGGCGAGGTGCTGCTGACCGACCGGGGGATCCCCCGGTTCCGCCTGACGCTCTATTCCGCGGCCGGGGCAAGTGGCGCGCCCATGCCGAAAGACTACCTGGCACGCATGAAGCGGCTGCAGCCGCGTCCGATGAGCAAAAAGGCGGCCCTTGCGCTCGACGAGGAGAACCGTGGCGAGCGGTGAGACGCCGTATGTCGATCCCAGCGCGCTCCTGAAGCTCTACTTGCACCAACCCGAGTCGGCCGCGATGAATACGTGGCGGGCCCGGACCCGGGGGCCGCTCGCGATCACGCACCATGGGCGCGCGGAGATCGTGAACGGCATCTGCCTGGCCGCCTTTCGCGGATCGATCAGCGCCGGGGCTGCGGCAGACGCGCTGGCGTCGTTCGACGAAGACCTTGCGATTGGGCGTTACGTACTGGCCGACATCCCCTGGCGAGCCGCGCTGCAGCGCGCGGCGGATCTCAGCCGCAAGCACACCTCGTCGCTGGGGTGCCGCACGCTGGACGTGCAGCATGTCGCCAGCGCGCTGGAGCTGGGAATGTCGAAATTCCTCACCTTCGACACGCGGCAGCGCGAACTTGCCCGCGCCGCCGGACTGCGCCTCGTCGGCCTTCCCGGATACCGATAGGACAATTAGGTTTTCAACAGCCTGCTGACCGCCTCGACGGCGAGCTCTACTTTGCAATTGAATAATTCCTGGCAGTCGATGGTTTGGCCAGTTCTGAGGTACGACCTTGTAACGCGATATTGAATAAGTGCTTGCTGTGCCATGAACTCTATTCGCCCAGCGTTATTTGTTTCGCGGAAAAAGCTAACGGTCCAATCAGTCGCCCCACCATAGCCAGGTCTGGCGACAAGGAGTGTTCGATGGGCAAGAAATCAGCACGGCGTAACCGCCGTACCCATTATCGGTAGCTCACCTGACAAGCCATGATCGGCGCTTCGCTGGGTCTGCACGCATCGAGCAACGCATTCTCCGAAATCGACCCGACCGCCAAATGCTGTTCGGTTCGCCGAACCCGGGCAGTGCTAAGCTGTTCGCCCTCAAACCGATTTACCGCGCAGCCGCATGGAACGTTCCTTCAAGCAGGAAGTGGAGCTGCTGAAACTCGGCGAAGGCGACACCTTCCACGGCGAGGGCATTCTCGCGGTCACCAAGGCGCTGCTGCAATCGGGCGTGTCCTACGTCGGCGGCTACCAGGGCGCGTTGGTGTCCCACGTCATGGACGTGCTGAACGACGCGCGCGGCATCCTCGATGAGCTTGGCGTGCATGTCGAGACCAACGCCAACGAGGCCGGTGCCGCAGCGATGCTCGGCGCGTCCATCAATTACTCGATGCGCGGCGGCGCGCTGCTGGTCCTGGGGCCGGTGTTCTTCGTTTCTGCGGTCGCCACCTGGCTGCCCGGGCTGATCGGCTGAAGGGTGCCGGCCGTTCCTAGGTCTGGCCAG
>CAMDRF010000120.1 GCA_945906765.1 Nitrosovibrio sp. Nv4
ATACAGCCTGAACAACTGGTTGCGCATGGCAGGGCCGAGCTTCGACGCGTCGCTTGCGCTGGAGATGCTCGGCTTCACCGGCCCGGAGGCGAAGGAGGGTGTCGCCTCGCTGCGCGAGAAGAGAAAACCCTCCTTCCCGCCCCCGCCGAAGGACTTCTAGGAAGGCTTCATGAAGTCAAGTGTGCCGGCGTCAGGCGCGGCGGCGGGCGCGTCGGCTGCCCTGGCCGCCGGAGCGGACGCCGCTGCTGCCTCCTCTTTGGTCGAGGGCGTGGAGAGCTTGCCGCTGATCAGCCGCTCGAGGTCGCGCGCGATGACTGCCGGATCGGAGCCGACCCGGCCCATGCTCGCGAGAAAGATGCGCACCGGCAGATCCACCAGGGTCGGATCGGGGTGATCGCGCAGATGCGCCACGTTTTGCAACGCGGGAATGACGCGGCCGCTGCGCACGCCGGCCAATTCGTTTTCGAGTCCCTGGACCATCGCGGCCTGGGCGCGGCCGATGCCCGCGAGCAGTTCGGCAAGCTGGAGTGCGGAGATTTGCAGCATGAAGCCCCCTGTCGAGAGAACGCGTGAATGCCTGCCGATGGTAACATCCGTCGAACGAGGTAAAATGGCGCGGTGAAACGCGCTCTGCTTGCCGCAAGGAGTGCGCTAAGCGCACTGGCGCTGCTGGTTTTGGTTGCCGTAGCGGGCCTCGCGCTCCATGTCGCTACCGCAAGCGGAGACACCGTGTTTTCCTGGAAGCGTCCCGACAATCTCGGCGTGAAGGACGGCAGCTTGGCGCCGCCAAAGTCGACACCGAACTGCGTTTCCAGCCAGGCCGCGCCTTCGGATGCCGAACACTACATCGCGCCGATCCCGTTCAAGGGCGGTGCCGTGGAAGCGATGGTTGCGGTGCGCAAGACGGTGGAAGTCCTGCAAGGGGCCACCGTCATCCGGCATGAAGGAAACTATCTTTACGCCGAGTTCCGCACGAAACTCATGCGCTTCGTGGACGACGTCGAATTCGTCTTCGATGCAAAGGCCGGCCTGATCCACGTGCGCTCGGCCTCGCGCCTGGGGCGGCGCGATTTCGGTGTCAACCGCGCGCGCGTCGAAGCGATCCGCTCGCGCATCGAGGGCCGCAGCAAAGCCTGAAACGGAGCTCGCGATGAATGCACGCTTGCTGGTCTTGTTCGCCGCGTTGCTCGCGTTTCCCGGCGTTGCCTTGCCGCAGGACAAGGGCAAGTCCGGCGATGAGGTGAGCGCCGAGGAAACCCTCTCGGCGGTGGTGCTGGTCCGGGCGAAGATCCTGCCCAACGCACGCAGCGCGGCGACCCTGGGTTCGCAGCGCGAAGGCTCGGGCGTGCTGGTCCGGGACGGTTACGTCGCGACCATCGGTTACCTGGTGATCGAGTCCGAGGCGATCGAAGTCACCGGTGCCGACGGCAGGTCCGTGCCTGCGGCGCTCGCGGCCTACGACCATGCGAGCGGCTTCGGCCTGCTCAAGCTTCTCGCGCCGCTGGCCGGCAAGCCGTTGTCGATCGGCGATTCGAACGCGGTCGTGGAGCGCGAGCCGGCACTGGTCGCTGCCTTCGGCGCCGATGGCGTCAACGTGGTGCAGGTGGTGTCGCGCCGGCCCTTTTCCGGCAGCTGGGAATACATGCTCGATGCGGCGATCTACACCTACCCGGCGGTGATGAACTGGTCCGGAGCATCGCTCATCAGCGCGAAGGGCGAACTGCTTGGCCTGGGTTCGTTGATCGTGGCCGATTCGGCGGGCAGCGGTACGCAATCGCCCGGCAACATGTTCGTGCCGGCGAACCTGCTGAAGTCCGTGCTCGAGGATCTGATCGCGCGCGGCAAGGCGGCGGGCCCGGTGCGTCCCTGGATGGGCGTCAATACCGAAGAAGTGCGCGGCCGCCTGTTCGTGACGCGGGTCTCGCCCGAGGGACCGGCGGACAAGGCCGGGCTGAAAAACGGCGACATCCTGATCGGCGTCGGCAGCGACGACGTTTCCTCGCTGGCCGAGTTCTACCGCAGGGTCTGGGCGCTGGGCGCGGCCGGTGTCGATGTGCCCCTGCGCGTGCTGCAGGGCGTACAGGTAAAGGAAGTGACCCTACGCTCGATCGACCGCGTCGATTATTTCCGCGTGCGGCCGAGCTACTGAGCGTCCCCGCTACCTTATTACGATGTGCTTCGGATAGGGTTCGACGCCCTCATTCAGCGTCGAGGGCGGCGTGCGGCGGAGCATGTCGGTATTCGGCGTGCTGCTCACCGCCTGGGCGTAGCGCACGTTCTTCTGCATTTCCTCCAGGTACAGGTTCTGCCCCTTGAAGTGACGGTCGGCGTATTCGTAGGCGCGCGCGAGCTGCAGGTCGAGCCGCTTGGCCGCGTTGACGTAAAAACCGGGCGTCTTGCGCACCAGGTCGTCGCCCGCGCTTGCGCAGGTAGCCGAAATCGTGGAACAGCGCCGTGACCACCCCGAGCGCGAAGCAGGCCGCGGGCAGCGCCGGCGAGCCATTGCGGCTGCGCTCGTAACCGTCCATCAGCCGCGCCATGGCGAGCGTAACGTCGAGCACATGCTGGATGTCGTGATACTCGGTATCGCAGGGCTGGTATTCGGGATGCTCGCCGGCATAGAGCTGTCCGAGGTCTTCGAATGCGCGCCCGATCGCGACCGAAGGCGTGCCGCCAGCGCCCGCGGGCGTGCCTTTTCTGCCGGAGGCCTTGCCGTTGTAGAGGCCGTTAAACACGCGCATCACCTCCCCGGCCACCTGCTGGAGGCCGGTCGTGCGAATCGTGTTGGTAACGTCGTGATCGCTGCGACGCATGGCGCCGTTCCCTTCCCCCGAGCAAGTATTATAGGATGCGAGAAGATTGGGACGCGAGAAGATCGCGCGGCGGGGCAGGGCTGAGGAGGAGAGGCATTGACAAGCCAGTCGCTCACCGAAGAGGAACGGACGCAGATCGAAGGGCGCATCGCCGCCCTGGAGATCGAGCACCATGACCTGGACGACGTCATCGTCCGGCTTTCCGAGCAGCCCAACCAGGACCAGCTGCAGTTGCGGCGCTTCAAGAAGCGCAAGCTGGTCCTGAAGGATTCCATCTCCCGGCTGAAGATTCTGCTGGTGCCTGACATCAGCGCCTGATTTTCACGTTTACGTGATCGCGCTCATCCAACGCGTCACCGAGGCGCGCGCCGAGGTCGATGGGCGGCAATTGTTCGAACGCTTTGTTCTTCTTTCAGGTCAAAAGAAGATAAATGCAAGTAGCGGAAGCTTCGGCGCGGACATGCGGGTCAGCCTCGTGAACGACGGGCCCGTGACTTTCTGGCTGCGGTCTTCTCCATCGAAACAGTCCTGAAGGTCGCGGGAGCGACGATCTCGAGCAGCTCCAGATCCTTCGAATGGCTGAGTTCCCGGCGCCGGATGCCGGGCGGCTGGTAGAAGCAGCTGCCCGGCTTCATCTTCACCTCGAACTTGGATCTCGACTTGTGGCTGACGGCGAAGCGGGATTTCATGTATTTGCAGCCCAATTGTACCGCTCGTACCGTTTCAGTTTAGGATTGCCGCTCCCATGTCCGACCAGTTTATCGGCGTCAAACCCGTTGAAGAACGCCATCGCATCGATGCGGGGCGCCTGGAGGATTTTCTCAAGAACCGGATCGAAGGCTTTCGCGGTCCGCTGCAGGTGGAGCAGTTCAAGGGCGGCCAGTCGAATCCCACCTACCGCGTGACGGCGGGCGGCAAGCGCTATGCACTGCGCAAGAAGCCGCCGGGCAAGCTGCTGCCCTCCGCGCATGCGGTGGACCGCGAGTTCAAGGTGATCAAGGCGCTGCACCAGACCGGGTTTCCGGTCGCCAGGCCCTACGTGCTTTGCGAAGACGACGCGGTGCTCGGCACTTCGTTCTATCTGATGGACTGCGTTGAAGGGCGCGTGCTCTGGGATCCTGCGCTGCCCGGCATGTCGAAGGCGGAGCGCGGCGCGGTCTGGGACGAACTCAACCGCGTCATCGCCTTGTTGCACAGCGTGGACTACAAAGCCGTGGGCCTGGAGGATTTCGGCAAGGCCGGCAGCTACATCGAGCGCCAGGTCGGGCGCTGGACCAAGCAATACCTCGCTTCCGAGACGGAAAAGATCGCGGCGATGGACCGGCTCATCGCCTGGCTGCCGAAAAACATCCCGGTGACGGACGAGACCACCGTGGTGCACGGCGATTACCGGCTCGACAACACCGTATTCCACCCGACAGAGCCGCGCTTGCTGGCGGTGCTCGACTGGGAACTCTCGACGCTGGGCGATCCGCTCGCGGATTTTTCCTATCACTGCATGAGCTGGCACATCCCTTCGACGATGTTTCGCGGCCTGGGCGGGCTGCCGCACGCCGAGCTCGGCATTCCGACCGAGGGCGAGTACGTCGAGCGCTACTTCAAGCGCACCGGCCGCAAGGGCGTGGCGCCGTCGGTGTGGGACTACTACATGGCCTACAACATGTTCCGCCTGGCGGCGATCTGCCAGGGGATCGCGAAACGGGTAGTGGACGGCACCGCATCCAGCGAGCATGCGCGCGACGCGGGCGCCCGCGCCAGGCCGCTGGGCGAGCTGGGCTGGGCGCAGGTTGAAAAAATTCTCAAAAGGAGCACCTGATGGATTTCGAATACAGCGCAAAAACCAAGGAACTGCAAAAGAAATTGCTCGCCTTCATGGACGAGCACATCTACCCGAACGAGTCGAAGTACTACGCGCACGTGCGCAGCGACAAGCGCTGGGAGCCGGTGCCGGTCATCGAAGAGCTGAAGCCCAAGGCGAAGGCGGCGGGGCTGTGGAACCTCTTCCTGCCGCATTCCAGGCGCGTGACCGGCGGCGGATTGTCGAACCTCGAATACGCGCCGCTGTGCGAGATCATGGGCCGCGTTTCCTGGTCGCCCGAAGTGTTCAACTGCTCGGCGCCGGACACCGGCAACATGGAGACCATCGAGCGCTACGGCAGCGAAGAGCAGAAGCAGCAGTGGCTCGATCCGCTGCTGGATGGCCGGATCCGCTCGGCCTTCCTGATGACCGAGCCCGCGGTCGCCTCCTCGGACGCCACCAACATCCAGATGCAGATCAAGCGCGAGGGCGACGACTACGTCATCAACGGCACCAAGTGGTGGTCCTCGGGCGCCGGCGACCCGCGCTGCAAGATCTACATCGTGATGGGCAAGACCAATCCGGACCACGCCTCGCGCCACAGCCAGCAGTCGATGGTGCTGGTGCCCGCGGGCACGCCCGGCATCAAGATCCTGCGCCACCTGAATGTGTTCGGCTACGACGACGCGCCGCACGGCCACATGGAAATCGATTTCAAGGATGTGCGCGTGCCGGCCTCGAGCATCCTGCTCGGTGAAGGGCGCGGTTTCGAAATCGCGCAGGGCCGGCTCGGGCCGGGCCGCATCCACCACTGCATGCGTTCCATCGGCCAGGCCGAGCGGGCGCTGGAGAAGATGTGCAAGCGCGCGACGCAGCGCCATGCCTTCGGCCGCACGGTCGCGGAGCAGGGCGTGACGCGCGAGCGCATCGCGGAGGCGCGCATCATGATCGACAGCACGCGCTTCATGGTGTTGCACGCCGCCTGGAGGATGGACACGGCCGGCAACAAGGTGGCGCGCAAGGAAATCGCCATGATCAAGGTGCTCGCGCCCAACATGGCCTGCCAGGTGATCGACTGGGCGATGCAGGTGCACGGCGGCGGCGGCGTGTCGGACGATTTCGGCCTCGCCAACGCCTACGCGCATCAGCGCACGCTGCGCTTTGCCGACGGCCCGGACGAGGTGCACCGTAACGCGATCGCCAAGCAGGAAATCGCCGAGCAGACCACGCTCGGCGAGGCGCTGGCGACGAAAAAGACCTGACCGGAAACACGGGGAGAGAGTCATGATCAAGATCTGCGGATTCCGCATCAGCAACTACCACAACAAGGTGCTCATCGCGCTGCTCGAGAAGGGCGTGCCTTACGAAGAGGACTCGGGCGTGCGTCCTTCGCAAAAGGACGAGTACCTCGTGAAGAGTCCGATGGGCAAAGTGCCCTACCTCGAGGTCGATGGCACGCGGCTGTGCGAATCGGAAGTGATTCTCGAGTATATCGAGGACGCCTATCCGCAGAAACCACTGCTGCCGAAGGATCCGCTCGCGCGCGCCAAGGTGCGCGAGCTCACCACGGTGATCGAGTTGCACATGGAGCTGGTTGCGCGCCGCGTGTACGGCGTGTTTTTCGGCCAGCCAGTCTCGGACGGCGCCAAACAATCGGTCGAGAAAGACCTTGCCAAGGGCCTGCGGGCATTCAAGGCGCTCGCCAAGTTCGATCCGTTCGTCGCCGGCGGGGAATTCACGCTCGCCGATTGCGCCGCCGCGGTGCACCTGCCGGTGATATCGCTCGCCACCAGGCTGGCCTACGGCAAAGACGCGCTCGAGGATATGCCGCAGGTGAAACCGTACCTGAAGATGCTCGGCGAACGGCCCGCGGTCGCGAAGGTGAACGCGGACCGCAGGGCCGCGACCGAGGCGGCAAAAGCCGCGGCGAAATAGCGTGCTGGAAGGGCTGCTGCCGCTCTCCGGCTACGCCCGCTTCTTCGTTACGCTGGCGGCAGTCCTCGATCCGTTTCTCGCGGTGCCGATTTTTCTCGCCCTGACGGCTGCGCGCAGCGCCGTCGAACGCGCGCGCCTGGTGCGCGTCGTGTCGGTCACGGTGTTCGCGGTGCTCGCCGTCTCCGGGCTGGTGGGCGAACAGCTG
>CAMDRF010000121.1 GCA_945906765.1 Nitrosovibrio sp. Nv4
TCTTCGTGCGCAACGGCAAGCGCCTCACGAGCATCACCGAACCGGGGCGCGCGGTGATCGCGATTGCCGAGCGCATGCTGGCCGACGCGGCCAACCTGAAGCGCGCCGGGGAGGATTTCGCCGGCGAGAAGATCGGCACGCTGACCATCGCTAGCACCCACACCCAGGCACGCTACGCGCTGCCGAAGGCGGTGGCCGCGTTCAAGCGCCGCTACCCGAAAGTGCAGCTATTCATCCATCAGGGAAATCCGACGCAGATTTGCGAGCAGGTGGCGCAGGGCGAGGCCGACCTGTGCGTCGCCACCGAGCACATCGCCGAGCACGCCGGGTTGGTCGCGCTGCCCTGCTATCAGTGGAACCGCTGCGTCGTGGTGCCGGCCAGGCATCCGTTGCTGAAGGCCGGGCCTCTGACGCTGGAAGCGGTGGCGAAATATCCGATCGTCACCTACGACTTCGCCTACGCCAACCGCTCGGTCGTCAACCGCGCCTTCGAGCAGCGCGGCCTCGCGCCTCAGGTCGTGCTCACGGCTTTCGACGCGGACGTGATCAAGACTTATGTCGAGCTCGGCCTGGGCGTCGGCATCATGGCGGCCATGGCATTCGACCCCCGGCGCGACCGGCAGCTCCGCTCGATCGATGCCTCGCACCTGTTCGCGTCCTCGACCACTCGCCTCGGCATCAAGCGCGGCGCCTACTTGCGCCGCTATGCCTACGACTTCATCGAACTGTTCGCGCCCAATCTCTCGCGCGACCTGGTGGAAAAAACCGTGATGGAAAAAGCAGGAACCAGCTACGAACTGTAGTTCTAGGCGTGCTTGCGGATGAAATCCCGGACCTTGGGACAGATCGTCTCTCGCCAGCGGCGGCCGGCAAAGATGCCGTAGTGGCCGGCGCCCGGGGCGACATAGTGCTCGCGCCGCTCCTTGGGAATGTTGAAACACAGCAGGTGCGCCGCCTCGGTCTGGCCGTTGCCGGAGATGTCGTCCAGCTCGCCCTCGATGCTGAGGAGCGCGGTAGCGCGGATTTCCTGCGGCCGCACCAGCTGCTCGCGCATGAAGAGGCGCCCCTTGGGCAGCGCGAAATCCTGGAATACCGCCTTGATCGTATCGAGGTAGTACTCGGCCGGCAGGTCGAGCACCGCGTTGTATTCGTCGTAGAACTCGCGGTGCTTCTCGGCCGAGCCGTCGTCCCCCGCGAGCAGGTGGTTGAAGTAATCCCAGTGCGCGTTCAGGTGGCGGTCCGGATTCATGGCCACGAAGCCAAGGTGCTGCAGGAATCCCGGATACACGCGCCGCGAGTAGCCCGGATACCTGTCCGGCACGCGCTGGATCACATTCTGCTCGAACCACGAGTACGGCTTCTGCGTCGCGAGGTTGTTTACCGCGGTCGGGCTTTTCCGGGCGTCGATCGGCCCGCCCATCATCACCATCGTCTTCGGCGGGTTTGGCTCTCCGTTCTGCGCCATCAGCGCCACCGCGCACAGTACGGGCACGGTCGGCTGGCAGACGGAGATCACGTTCAGGTTCGGCTGCTGCGGGTCCGTCAACAGCGTGATGAATTCGCGGATGTAATCGACATAGTCGGCAAGATGGAACGGCCCGGCGCTCAGCGGAACCATCCGCGCGTCCACCCAATCGGTGACCCACACGTCGTGCTCGGGCAGCAGCGAGCGCACCGTGTCTCGCAGCAGCGTCGCGTGGTGGCCGGAGAGCGGCGCCACCAGCAGCACGCGCGGGTCACTGCGGCGGCTTTCTAGGGCGCGGCGGAAATGCACCAGTTTGCAGAACGGTTTGTCGAGTTCGGTGACCGCCTCGACCGCCACGGCCCTGCCCTCTACGGTAGTGCTGTCTATGTCCCAGGCGGGTTTCTCGTAGCGCTGCGTGACGCGCAGGAAAAGCTCGGTGGATGCGGCGATGCGGCGCGCAATCGGGGAGTAACTGAGCGGGCTGAACGGATGCCCGTACCAGCCTCGCGCAGCCTCGGCGGCAATGCGCCAGGGCTCGAGCATTTGGTGCTGCGCTTCGAACAGTTTGTAGAGCATCGCGCCATACCATAGCAGAATTGCGGCAGTGCGACATTGAGCGGCGGGGGCCTGCCGCGGGGGTTTCGCAGGTATTCTTCCCGGAATGCGACAATTCTTACGCTTTTCCATGCGATTTGCCCTCTTCATGGGGCTTTTGGCGGTGGTTCTGCTGGCCGGGGGTTATGCCTACCTTCGCCAGTCCCTCCCCCAGACGAAAGGCGAAATCCGCCTCGCCGGCCTGGGCGCACCCGCCGAAATCCTGCGCGACCGCTACGGCATTCCGCATATCTTCGCCAGCAGCATGGAGGATGCCAACTTCGCGTTGGGCTTCGTCCACGCGCAGGACCGGCTGTGGCAGATGGAGATGAGCCGGCGCGTCGCCGCCGGCCGGCTCTCGGAGATCGTCGGCGCGGGCGGCTTGGAGACCGACCGCTTCCTGCGCAACCTGGATGGCGAAACCCGCAAGCTGCTCGAAGCCTACGCGGCCGGCGTCAACGCCTTTCTCGCCACCGATCCCGTACTGCCGGTGGAGTTCTGGCTGACATCGACGTGATCGGCTCGACGCTGCCCGGGGTGCCCGGCGTGATCCTGGGGCGCAACAACCGCATCGCCTGGGGCTTTACGAATACCGGCCCCGACGTGCAGGACCTCTTCATCGAGAAGCTCGACGCCGCCGGCGGCTACGTTGCTCCTGACGGCCCCCGGCCTTTCCAGGTGGTCGACGAAATCATCCGCGTGAAAGGCGGCGAGCCCGAGAAATTACGCGTGCGCATTTCGCGCCACGGGCCGGTGATCTCGGATGTGCTGAAGGCAGCGCAGGACGAGTCGCCGCAGCAAAACATCGTCTATGCCGATATCGAGGGCAACATCGGCTTCATCGCCGCCGGGCGCGTGCCGCACCGCCGCGCGACCAACGACCTGAAGGGTATGGCGCCGGCGCCGGGCTGGCAGGAAAAATACGACTGGGCCGGCACCATCCCGTTCGAGCAGCTGCCGCGCAGCTTCAATCCGCCGAGCGGCGCCATCGTCACCGCCAACCATCGCATCACGCCGCCCGGCTACCCGCACTTCATCAGCTCGGAGTGGGAGCCGCCCTTCCGTGCCGACCGCATCCAGGCCGACGTGACGTCACTGGCGATGCGCGAGCTTTTGCCGAAGCTGCTCGCCGCGCGCCCGCGCAGCGAAGAAGCGCGCCAGGCGCTCGCGCTGCTGGCCCAGTGGGACGGCGCGATGGCCCCCGAGCGCGCCGAGCCCTTCGCCAACCGCCACGCCGCCAGCCTGCGCGCGATCTACGACCTGTCAGACCTGGAGAAATCCCTCTACATCCACTCGGGCGGCCAGTCCGGCAACATCCTCTCGGACCACTACAAGGCCTTCAGCGAAGCCTGGGCGAAGAACGAATACATCCCGATGCGCGCCGAGCGCAAGACCCTCGACGCCGAGCCGCATCAGCTTCTAAAGCTCGTTCCCGCCCGCTGAACGCCACTGCGCCTGCACGCCGAGGCGGGACACTTCCTGCTCGATGAAGGCGCGGTCGACAGGCGTCGCGGCGAGAATGAACCGGATGTCGCGAATATGCTTGTCGGATCCACCCTCGCGCAGGAATTCAAGCTTGCGCAGAATCACATACTCCGGCGGTGCGATCCAGGCGCCGCTTCCGGCGAGATCGATGCGGCGCCGATGCTCCAGCGCCCAGGCGTGCAGCGGATCGCCCGTCGCGATGTAGATGTCGGCCTTGAACTGGCTCTTGTGGTGGATAAGATTGAACATGCCGCGCGCGCTTCGCGCGACCGCCGCTTGCATTGTCTGTTCCGGCGGAACGTAGTAGTCGGCATCCGAAAACGCGGACCGCAGTGCCGGAATGTCCTGCAACCGCAGCAGCAGAACCACGTCGATGTCGGCCGTCAACCGCGGTTCGCCGTAAACGCTAGCCGCGACGGAGCCGGTGATGCAGTAGGGCAGTGCGAGGCGCTCTAGCGGCTCGAGAAACGGTGCAAACGGGTCAGGTGCCGGCATGGCGCAGCGAGCGGCGCGCCTCGTGCTCGAGCTGGTCCTCCGGCCAATCCGGGTGCGTCATGCGCAATCCCGCCATCCGCAGCCGGATGCCGGCCTCATATAGCGCCGCGGCCATCTCCAGCTTCTGCGCCGGCGTCGCGCGTTTCAACGCCTCAAGTTGGACCGGATGAATGGGCTCGTTCATGGTTTAAGAATATTACACCCACGAAGAAAATTCAGTCCGCTCGCAGGCGAGTATCGGAATGCCCAAAAAGAGAATTGTCTCTGACCCGATTTTATTCTTCCGGCCGGCCGCGGCAGCCTGCGGTTGACCGCCGCCTGAGGTACAGGTTATTGGTAGCCAGCGCGCCGATCACGGCCGCCGCGCCGCCGATCTCGATCGCGGCGAAGCTGCGGCCGAGCCCTGCTTCGATCGCGAACACGATGATCGGGATCAGGTTCAGCATCAGCATCGCGTTCAGCGCGCCGAGGTATTTCACGCCGTTGTTGAAGCCCAGCACGCCGAGGACCACGGTGAAGACGACGAAATAGGCGAGCTGCCACTTCACCGACCAGATCTGATCGAGGGTCGGCAGCACCGAATAGCCCGATGCGATGGTGAAAGCATTGATCGCGATGAGCCCGATGGCGCCCGGAATGCAGGTGAGCACCGTCATGCGGAGCGGCGACCAGCCGGAAAAATGATGGCCCGCCATGGTGTAGATGACCCAGCACACTGCGCCGAGGAAGACGAGCAGGTCGCCGACCAGCGAGCCGCCCGCATTTTCAGAGCCCCACGCGTGCGCCAGGTCGCCCTTGGTCACCACCAGCAGCACACCGCCGATCGCCGCCGCGATACAGCCCACGGTAAACGGCGCCGGGCGCATGCCGCGCGTGAGCCAGACCGCGAGCGCGGTCATCGGCGTCTGCAAGGCCATGATGATCGAGGCATGCTCGGGGCGCGTGTAGGCGAGCCCCCACCAGACCAGGAGATTGAAGCCGCAGAAGCCGATCAGGCCGAACACCGCCGCCGGCAGGAATCGCCCGCCGTAGCGCAGCGCCTGCTTCCCTTCCACGATCCACAGGATGGCGATGAACAGCAGCACGCCGACGGCATAGCGCGCCGAGCCGAGGAAAAACGGATCGAGCACCGGCAGCGTGCGCTTGGCGACGGAGAACAGCGCGCCCCAGGACAGGATCGCGATACTGAGCCAGACCAGGCCTTTGAGAAGGTTCCCCTGCGGCAGCGGAAGACGGGATTGCGGGTTCAAGGGCGCGAAGCTTACACGCCGTTGCTACGTGAAGCGCGCCCGCAACGCGGCCGCCGCCGCAGCGTCGGCCTTTCCGCTGAAAAGGCTCACCGGCGAATAGCCGCGTCTGACCGCCATGAACGCCGCGAAGGCGAGTTGGGCGAAAGCGTTGATATCGCGTCCTATCGTGGCGCCGTTGAAGCTGGGACTTTTTCTACAGTCTCAACGTGTTGTTCTGCGGCGGGCCACGACGACGGTTGACTTGGCACGACGCTGGCGGCCCGTCCGCAGCCACAGAGGGTTGGGCCTCAATTCTTCCATCGGCGATCTGGCCTACGTTCGACCCGCCCAGTAACCGGGCCTCTGCCTGTGATGGGCGATAGCCACGACACGAAGTTCATCGTCGCGGAGGTAGTAGATGATGCTATAGGGAAACCGTCGCAGTGAGAAGCGGCGCCTATCGTTTCGCCATAGCGCACCAATGTGCGGATGAAGACAAAGGAAGTTGAGGGATCGCTCAAACTCAGCGATGAACGCAAGGCCGAGTTCCCTACCGCCCTCTCGGGCATAGAAGACGCCCCCTTCGGTTAACTCGCGGTCGGCCTCTGGGCTGACCGAGGGAGTCATTTGATCGCGGCGCGCGCGCGCGCGATTGCCTCCGATGCTGGAATTAGCGTGGCCCGTCCACTTTCGATGTCCTTAATACGACGTTCGACCTCGACCGCCCACGCCTCCTCGATGTCTTGGTCGTCAAAGAGGCTCGTGATTAAACGGTCAGCGAGCTGTGCGCGCTCTTCGGGCGCGAGGGACAGTGCCTGGGCCTCGATAATTTCAAGCTGAGTGGACATACGAACCTCCAGGAATCAGTAGCGCGATGATACGCCCGCCGCGCGGACTTTGCCGAGGCCCAACGTTCGCAGCCACCGGCGCGCGCCCGCGAACCTTTGTGAGGCACGGCGCTCGCGCGCGCGTCCGCGTGGGCTGCGCTGTTAAGCCGCAACCTGCTCGTAGGAGAACTGCGGGATGCCCGCGCGCTGAGATGCGTGCTCCACCGTGATGGCGCAGACGTTGCCCTGAGCGTCGATGTCGAGTACGGTGTTTTCGTCGAGGTCGCGCGTCTCCGCGACAGGCGCTTCCTTGAACTCGATGAGCAGCGTGTCGGTGTCCTTGAAGTATCGGATTCTCATGGCGCAAACCTTCGATCAAAGAACGCATTGTGGACCGTTTCGCCGTCCGCGAGAAGTACCACCCTCAGATAGCGGCTCTCGGCCTCGGGAATCTGTGCCCATCGTTGGATGCGGCCATCAGTCTGCACTTTTTCCTTGACCGGAGTGTGGGTCGCCCGTTCGATCCACTCGTCCCGGATGGTCGCCCTATCCGGGCGA
>CAMDRF010000122.1 GCA_945906765.1 Nitrosovibrio sp. Nv4
CTTTCGCGGCGAGCCGCGCAGCGATGACACCGCCCTGCGCCGCGCGCGCCACCTGCAGCGGCTTCATCATCGAACCGAAATTGGCCGTCAGCCCGGCCGACATGGATGCGGCGGCGGCGATCGCATGCGCGGTGCGCCCGGCATCGAGCCTCGCCAGGCGCGCGCCCGCGGCGGCAGCGGCGATGGCGCCGAACGCCCCGCTCGGATGCCAGCCCTTGGCGTGGTACTTGTCCTCGTCGCGCGAAGCGAGCTCACCCCATACTTCGTAGCCCGCGACATAGGCGGCGATCAGCTCCGCGCCGCCCGCGCCCAGGCGCTCGCCCTCCGCGAGGATCGCTGGCGCCAGCACCACACTCGGATGGCCGTCGATCGCGACGTCGTCGTAGTCGAGCGCGTGGCCCGCCGTGGCGTTGATCAGCGCAGCTTCGGCAGAACTGGTTTGACCTTGATCGAAAAGAATTTTTGAATCGCTGCTGGCAGGAAAAGAAAAAGTCTCCCGTAAAACCCTTACTACAGGCTCATCGCGCCCCGCGAACATCACGCCGACGCAGTCGATGAAGCCGCGCTTGGCCGTCGCAATGCCGTCCGAGGGAATCTTGCCGAACTGCAGCGAAGCAACGAACTCCGCCAGGTTGCGCGTCAGCCCGGTCATCAGTAGGACCTCGGCATGTCGAGCACGTGCTCGGCGATGTAGGCGAGGATCAGGTTGGTGGAAATCGGCGCGATCCTGGAAATGCGCGCCTCGCGCCAGCGGCGCTCGACGTGGTACTCGCGCGCGTAGCCGAAGCCGCCGTGGGTCTGCATGCATGCTTCGGCCGCCTCCCAGGAGGCTTCCGATGCCAGCAGCTTGGCGATGTTCGCGTCCTCGCCGCAGGGCAGCCCCGCCTGGAACAGCGCCGCGGCCTTGCGCAGCATCATCTCCGCCCCCTGCATCGAGGCGTAGGCGCGCGCGATCGGGAACTGGATGCCCTGGTTCTGCCCGATCGGGCGATCGAAAACGATACGCTCGCTCGCGTACTTCGACGCCGTGCGCACGAACCAGCGGGCGTCGCCGATCGACTCGTGGGAGACGAGGATGCGTTCGGCGTTCATGCCGTCGAGGATGCAGCGGAAGCCCTTGCCCTCGCCGCCCACCAGGTTCGCCGCCGGCACGCGCATGCCATCCATGAACACTTCGGTGGCGTGGTGGTTGATCATCGCCTTGAGCGGGCGGATTTCCAGCCCCTTGCCGAGGCATTCGCGGATGTCGACGAGGAACACCGACAAACCCTCGGTTTTCTTCGCCACCTGGTCCAGCGGCGTGGTGCGCGCGAGCAGCAGCATCAGGTCCGAATGCAGCGCGCGCGAAGTCCAGACCTTCTGCCCGGTGATCTCGTAGTAGTCGCCGCCGCCGCTTTTCACGAGCTTGGCGCGGGTCTTCAGTTTCGTCGTGTCGCTGCCGGTGGCCGGCTCGGTAACGCCGAAGGCCTGCAGGCGCAGCTCGCCGCGGGCGATGCCGGGCAGGTACTTCTGCTTCTGCTCCGGGCTGCCGTGGCGCAGCACGGAACCCATGGTGTACATCTGCGCGTGCGCCGCCGCGGCGTAGCAGCCGGCGCTATGGCATTCCTCGAGTACCACGCCCGCGGCGCGCAGCGGCAATCCGGCGCCGCCGTACTCCTCCGGGATCAGCGCGCCGAGATAGCCCGCCTTCGTCAGCGCATCGACGAATTCCTTCGGGTAGGTCTCCGTTTCATCCAGCTTACGCCAGTACTCGTTCGGAAAATCGGCGCAGATGCGCCGCACGCTTTCACGGATTTCCGGGTAGTCCTCGCCCAGCGCGACGCTGACCGATGCCTCATTTGCCTTCAAACCTGGGTTTCCTTTTTTCGTTGAACGCCGTTACGCCTTCGCGCCGGTCGGCGGTGTCCACCAGCCGGTTGTAGGCCTCGATCTCGAAGCGGTAGCCGGTGGCGAGGTCCATCTGCAGGCCGTAGTGGATGGATTTCTTCGCCTGCCGGATGGAGAGCGGGCCGTTTTCGGCGATCGCCTGCGCCGTGGCGAGCGCCTCTTGCAGCAGTTTCGCCGGCTCGCAGAGGCGATTGACGAGGCCCCACTCGAGCCCCTCCGCGGCACTGAACGGCCGCGCCGTGAGGATCATTTCCTTGGCGCGCCGCTCGCCCACCGCGCGCGGCAGGTTCTGCGTGCCCATGCCGCCGGGCATGATCCCCAACCGCACCTCGGAGAGCGCGAAGCGCGCACCCGGCACGGCGTAGATGAAGTCGCAGCACAGCGCCATTTCCAGCCCGCCGCCGTACGCATGCCCGTTCACCGCGGCGATCACCGGCAGCGTGCACTCGACCAGCGCCATGAAGGCGCGCTCGAAGATTTCGTGCTGCGCCTGCCACTCGGCCTGCGTCATGCCGTCGCGCTCTTTCAGGTCGCCGCCGGCGCAGAAGGCGCGCTCGCCCGAACCCGTCACGATGACGCAGCGCAGCTTGCCCGGTTCGGCCGACAGGCGCGTCCACAGGTCGAGCTGGTCGCGGCCCATCTGCGTATTGATGGCGTTCAGCACCTCGGGACGATTAAGCCTTACAACAAGGACATGTTCGTCTTTGGTTTCCAGGGCAAGCGTCTTGTATTCAGGAAATTTCATTTCCCCAGCACCTCGGCAGTATGAACCCCGAGCGCCGGCGAAGCCGAGCGCGGCAGGGGGCGATGACCGTCAAATGAAATCGGCAGGCCAATGAGCGGCTGGCTCGATCCAGGGACCTGCTGAAGGAGGCCGAGCGTCTCCATCTGCGGATGCTCCAGCATCTGTTTCACGTTCTGCACCGGCGCGCAGGGCACGCCCGCGGCGTCCAGCGCCCCGCTCCACTCGGCATTGCCGCGCTTGAGCATCTCTTTCTCGATCATGGCGTATAGCGCAGCGGCGTTTTTTACCCTGTCTGGGTTTGTCTTGAAACGAACTTCTTCGAACCAACTGAAACCCAACACCCCACACAATTTCTTGAACAATCCGTCGTTACCCGCCGCAACCACCAGATCGCCATCTTTCGTGCGGTAGGCCTTGTAGGGCACGATGCCGTTGGCGCCCGAGCCGTGGCGCATGGGTAATTCTCCGGAGCCAAGATACTGCGCCGCATGCATCACCATCCAGGCGGCGGCGGTTTCGAACAGCGACACGTCGACCACGCCGCCCTTGCCGGTGTCGCGCCGGCGGTACAGCGCCGACAGGATGCCGATCACGCCCCATAGCGCGGCGCCCTGGTCCACGATCGAGGGCGCCACACGCACCGGCGGCCTGCCTTCCTCTCCCACCACGCTCATGATGCCGCTAAAGGCCTGCATCAGCGGATCGTAGCCGGGCCGGCCCGATAGCGGCCCCTTGGCGCCGAATGCGCCGATGTTGCAATAGACGAGCGCGGGCTTGAGCGCGAGCAAGGCCTGCGCGCCCAGGCCCAGCTCGTCCGCCTGGCCGGGGCGCAGGTTCTGCAGCACCACGTCCGCGTGCTCGACGATGAAATCGACCAGGCGCGCGCGCTGTGCCGGATCGCGCAGCTCGCACACCACCGAGCGCTTGTTGCGGTTGATCGCCTGGAAGGTCGCCGAGGCGCCATCGAGGAACGGCGGGCCCCACTTGCGCGCGTCGTCGCCGCCGGGTTTCTCGATCTTGATCACGTCGGCGCCCAGGTCGCCGAGCACCAGTCCGGCGCAGGGCGCGGCGACGCTGTGGCCCAGCTCGACGACGACGATGCCTGCCAGCGGCGGACTTGCGGGCGCGCTCACTCGGGTTTGATGCCCGCCGCGCTTACGATCCTGCGGAAAGTCTCGAGACTGATCACAATGCCGCTCATTTGTCCTGCCTCCCTGGTACCTGCGCAAGCCCCGTCACCGCCTGCAGGATCGCAGTGCGCGCCACGCAGGGCGTGCAGCTCTTCGTAGCCCGCATTCTTCGTCCGCGGCGGCGAGGAATCCCTCGCGCGCCTCCGCATACTCCCGCGGGAAAACCGCTTCCGGGCCAGCCACGTCAGCCGAGCGTGGGCATGTTCAGGCCAGGCGCCGGCGTGTCCCCCAGCCGCGAAGTCGGCGCATCCGTGTTCGGCCAGCGCGTGGTGATGACCTTGGTGCGGGTGTAGAACTTGACGCCCTCCATGCCGTGCACGTGCAGGTCGCCGAACAGCGAATTCTTCCAGCCGCCGAAGGAATAGAACGCCACCGGCACCGGGATCGGCACGTTGATGCCGACCATGCCGACCTGCACTTCGTTTTCGAAGCGCCGCGCCGCGCCGCCCGATCCGGTGAAGATCGCCGTGCCGTTCGCATACGGATTGGAATTTATGATTTCAATTGCTTTTTCCAAACTGTCGACGCGCAATACAACCAGAACGGGTCCAAAGATCTCGTTCTTGTAGACCTCCATGTCGCGCGTCACGTTGTCGAAAAGCGTGGCGCCGAGGAAGTAACCCTCCTGCACCGGCGGCGCGCTGCCATCGAGCACCGTCTTCGCGCCTTCCTTCTTACCCTGAGCGATGAAGGAAGCGACCTTGTCGCGGTGCTGCGCGCTGACGAGCGGTCCCATCTCGACGCCCTCCTTGTCGCCCGGGCCGATCTTTATCATCTCGGCTTTTTTCTTCAGCAGGGAAATTAAAGGATCCGCCGCACTGCCCACGGCCACCACCGCGGAGATCGCCATGCAGCGCTCGCCCGCCGAGCCGTAGGCCGCGCCGATCAGCGCGTCCGCGGCGAATTCGAGGTCGGCGTCAGGCAGCACCACCGCGTGATTCTTCGCCCCGCCCAGCGCCTGCACGCGCTTGCCGTTCCTCGCGCAGGTTTCGTAGATGTACTTCGCGATCGGCGTGGAGCCGACGAAAGACACCGCGTGGATGCCCGGGTGATTCAGAATCGCGTCAACCGCAACCTTGTCGCCGTGCACGACGTTGAATACACCGTCGGGCAATCCTGCTTCTTTGAACAATTCCGCCATGCGAATCGAAGCCGAGGGGACTTTCTCCGACGGCTTGAGAATGAAAGTATTGCCGCAGGCGATCGCCATCGGGAACATCCACAGCGGCACCATCGCGGGAAAATTGAATGGCGTTATGCCCGCGCACACGCCCACGGGCTGGCGAACGGTATGCGTATCCACCGCGGCGCCGACGTTCTCCGAATACTCGCCCTTTAGCAGTTGCGGGATGCCACAGGCGAACTCGATCACCTCGATGCCGCGCTGCACCGAGCCCATCGCATCGGGCAGCGTCTTGCCGTGCTCTTCGGTGATCAGGCGCGCGATGCCTTTTTGATTCGCCTGCATCAACTGCAGGAACTTCTGCATCACTCTGGCGCGGCGCAGAATGGACGCATCGCGCCATTCCGGATAAGCGGCGGCCGCGGCCTTGACGGCCTGGTCTATGACCGCGTCGTCGCAGAAAGGAACCCGCTTGGTGACTTGTCCCGTGGCGGGGTTGTAAACCTCGCCCATGCGTCCCTGCGGCACCACGGGTTTTCCGTCGATCCAGACCGGGACGGTGTCGAGCTTCAATTCTGCGGGCTTGTTCATGGCGTGATCCTGCTTCGGGGGGAGAAATTTTACGCCGATATACTGGCTGCATGCCTTCCGCCATCGTCCCCGCGCGGCTCGCGTTTACGGCCGACGGCACGCCGTTCTCCGAGGCCTATGGCGACATCTACCACAGCGCCGAAGGCGGCCTGGCACAGGCGCGGCACGTATTCCTGCAGGGCAACGGCCTGCCCGGACGCTGGCAGGGACGTGATTCATTCACCGTGTTTGAAACCGGTTTCGGATTCGGGCTGTCGTTCCTCGCCACCTGGCGCGCTTGGCGCGAGGATCCGGCGCGCTGCCGGCGCCTGCATTTCGTTTCAATCGAAAAACATCCTTTTGCCGCCGCCGATCTTGCTTTGCTTTGGGAAAAATATTCTGAGTTGAAAAAACAAAGCCAGGAGCTGCTCGCTCGCTGGCCGATGCTGCTGCCCGGCATGCACCGCATCGCGTTCGAGGGCGGGAATGTCGTCCTGACCCTTTTTCTCGGTGATGTCGCCGACGGGCTGCCGCAGTTGCAGCTTGCCGCGGACGCGATCTTCCTCGACGGCTTCGCGCCGGCGAAGAACCCGGAGATGTGGGGGCCGCCACTGCTGCGCCACCTCGGCCGGCTCGCCGCGCCGCAAGCGACGCTTGCCACCTGGAGCGTGGCCGCGCCCGTGCGCGCGGCCCTGCAAGGTGCCGGTTTTGCGGTGGAAAAGATCCAGGGGTTCGGGACCAAAAGGGAAATGCTCAGGGGAACTCTGATCGCAAGAAAGAAAGCTTCGGCGGCAAAACAACTTTCCCGCTCCGCAATCGTCATCGGTGCGGGCGTCGCGGGCGCGGCGGTGTCCGAGCGGCTCGCCTCGCGCGGCTGGCGGGTGACGCTGGTCGAACGCCATGCCGGGCCGGCGGCCGAAGCCTCCGGCAATCCTGCCGGAATTTTCCACCCCATCGTGGCGCCCGACGACAGCCTGTTCGCGCGCTTCACGCGCGCCTCATTTCTTTTTTTATTGAATCATTGGAAAAATCTTGACCATCTGGAATGGGAGCGCTGCGGCGTGCTGCAGCTCGCGCGCGACGCAAAAGAACGGGAATCGCAGCAGCGG
>CAMDRF010000123.1 GCA_945906765.1 Nitrosovibrio sp. Nv4
TAGCGCACCAGGTGCTCGAAGCGATTCGGGATGTGAGCGCAATGCGCCGTGCAGGAGCATCGCGTGCGCCGACGCGCGCGGTTCGCGCGGCCGGTACACCCGGCCAGCGGAGGTCTGCGGCGCATGCATGCATCCTTGCATGCGTCGAGCAACGCATTCCTTCCGCAAAAGGGAGTACAGCGAGCGCCGCCATTGCCGCGCGGCTTTGTAAGCAGACGTAAGTACGCTGGCCGCGCCTAGCCCGCCCGCACCACTCCCGCTTGCTTTGGACTTTCGTTCTCTGCTGGTAGTCATGCCAGTTCTCCTTAGCCTGCTTGATGTCTGCGGCCTGCGTTCGCTTGCCCCCGCCCATTAGCAGCAGAACAACTTACTGCGCTTACGCTGCTCGAATCAAGAACTCCGTTGCCCTGGCAATCGGACGAATGACCTTTTTCTCCCGCCGAATTTCGACGACTCCGTAGTTGGCCAAGGTCTTCAGCGTCCTCGAAAGATTGCTCGGCTTGCGTCCCGTCATCTCGGCGAGCGCCGCGAGCGACGCGGGCTTCGATTCGCGGATGACGCGAAGCAGCGCTCGGTTCTCGTCGCTCAATACCTCGGCCAAAGACCGCATCGACGTGAACCAGATTTTGGGCTCGCCCCCTTTGGGTTTGTACTTGCCCTTGGCGATCGCCAACACGCGAGCGCGAATCTTGTCTTGCGACATGATGCCAATGGCAACCACTCTCTTGTTCATGGTCAGTTCTCCTGCCGCACCTTAAGCACGCGGTCCACTTCCTCAAAGAAATCCTTCAACAACTGATGCGCGTCCTTGAACCCGTAGGGCGCGCCCTTATCCGAGGCGTGCCGGTGCCGGTGATCGTAGGGCAGCCTCTGTCCGGCATAGCGGAACTTCTTCGGCTTCTTGGGCGCATGCGCATTGTCGAATCCCATGATTCGCTTGCCGTGGGCGTCGTGCAGCGTGAGTGCATAACGCAGCCCGTGCGGGATGTCCCTTGTCGGCGCCACCGACCATGCGCGAATCTCCACCCAATAGCCGTTGCCCTGATCGAGGATTTCTCCCTCCAGCTCCAGTAGCGTGGTTAAACCCGGATCGCTCGCCATACCTAATAGTTATCAGCGGTTGATAATCATACACCGATCAGAAGCGCGGCCCGCCGACTCGGCCCGGTCACCCGGGTCCGGCGCAACGCTGGGACTGGACGGTACCGCTTTTAGCCTCGCGCGCGCCCGGCGGGCTGAATCCGGGCACAATTTTTCAATCGCAGTTGCTACGCAACTCGCCGCTCCTGGCTCGTCTCCGGCCGCACCGAAAGACGCAGGCCATTCGCGCTGAGAATCGCCGCCAAGCTCTTGAGCTTCGGATTGCCGCGCTTCGAGAGCGTGCGATACAAAGCCTCTCTATTCAGGCCGGTACGCTCGGCGATGCGCGCAATCCCGCCGCGCGCCTCGGCGACATTCTGGTAGTCATGCCAGTTCTCCTTTGCCTGCTTGATGTCGGCGCTCCGCGTTCGCTTGTCGCCACCCGTCAGCAACAGCACGATTTCCCGACCGGAGCGCGCCAAGTACACGCGATACCCCGGACCCCAATCAATGCGCAGTTCGGATACAGCACGCGCCGCAGCCGCTTCGTCGCGCCGTAGCCTAGCTGTAGATTTCGTCGCGCCGTCCGACTTCGAGCACGACGATCACAAGCTCTTGCCGTCTGATATCGACGATCACGCGCCACTTGTCCACGCGGTAACGGTACAGTGTGCGCAGCTTTCCGCGCAGGGGCTTGGCGCCGAGGAAAGGGGCGCCTTCGGACGCATCGTGTAACCGCGCGCGAATTTGCGCGTTCAGATGCGGGTCGAGACGATCAAGCTGCTTTTCGGCGGTGGGGGTAAACTTGACGAGCCAGGCCACGTTTCGCTTCGTATTCGTCCAGCGTCACGAGCCGCCTGCCGCGCGCTGCGCGCAAAGCTGTGATGCCCGCCTCGTAGTCGGCACGGTCCTCAAGGTACTCTGCCAGGGCGCGCTTCAGAATGGTGACAGGTCTTACGCCAGCGCGCCGGGCCGCGCGCTCAAGCGCCCGAAGTTCCTTTTGCGACAGATCCGACATGCTTCCCACTGGGATCTCCTGGTGAATCAGCGGGCATTTTACCGCCTCGCCGCGGCTTGGTCGATGCGGGTGGCCGACGACGCGAAATCGGGCGATTCGCGACGCAAATATCAGACAGTGGGCGTTTTATTAGACGGAGCACCGGGCGCTACGCGGCGCCCGGTTTCACTCTACAAATGTTGGTAGGCCGTGCCGGATTCGAACCGGCGACCAACGGATTAAAAGTGGAACTCTACGCTGTAAGTCATTGACGAACCGGCCCGCCCTCACCCGCCAATACCCGTCAATGACCGCCTGAACCCTACGTTTTCTCTACGTTTACTAACTTCCGCTCCTTAGACAAACCGCAATATGAATAGCGACAGTTGGGGAATATAGGTCACCACCATGAGCGCGCCAATGGCGGCGATGATGAATGGGACGAGGCCCGGATAGATACTGGACAACGGCACCTTGAATACCGCCTGACCGACGAAAATGTTGAGGCCAAAGGGCGGCGTGAAGGTGCCGATGCTGAGATTCATGATCACCACTACGCCGAAATGAATCGGGTCGATGCCCGCCGCCTTGGCGATCGGCGCGAGAAGCGGCGTCAGGATGAGGATCGCCGATACGGTATCCAGCACCATTCCAACCAGCAGGAGCAGGACGTTGACCGCGAGGAGAAGCGCCCACGGCGAGAGTTGCATCTCGGTGATCGCGCCGATGAGCCTCGGGCCGAGCCCTGTCACTGTCAGCAGCCAGGAATACACCCCCGCGCAGGCGAGGATGACGAAGACCTGTCCGGTGAGGTACATCGAGCGCGCAGCCGAATCGAACACGTCCTTCAGTGTCGCCTCCCGGTAGATGAGCCACGACACCAGGATAGCGTATACGCACGCGACGGCCGCCGCCTCGGTCGGCGAGAAAACGCCTGCATAAATGCCGCCCAGCACCGCCACGGGTGCGGCGATGGCCCAGATTCCGTCGCGCGTCGCATGCACGAGCTCATTCAGCCGGAACGGCGGACCACCCTTGTCTCCCGTGACCACGGCATGCCGGTAGATGTACGCGGCGAAGAAAATGGCCAGTACCACGCCGGGGACAGCGCCGGCGGCGAACAGCTTGACGATTGAGGTATCCGAGGCGATGCCGTACAGGATGAAGCCGATCGAGGGCGGGATGAGGTTGTCGATCGCCCCCGCGGCGATGAGCAGGCCGGTGGAGAACTTCTCGCTGTAGCCCGCCTCCCGCAGCCGCTTGTAGGTGAGGCTGCCCACCGCCGCCACCGTCGCGGCGGTCGAACCGGAGATCGCGCTGAACACCACCGCGGTCCCTAGCGCGGTAAACGGCAGGCTGCCGCGCACCCGACCGATGATGGCCTGCACCCAGCGCACCAGGCGGATCGACACGCCGCCGCGGCCCAGCAGATCCCCGGCGAAAATGAAGAACGGCACGGCGAGGAGCGCGTACTTGTCCAGCGCTCCGAACATGACCTGGTGCGCCGCCGTAGCCGGAATGGTACTGAAGAAGGTGAGCACGACGGCTGCCGTGCCGAGCAGGACAACGAAGAAGGGAAAACCTGCAACGAGGAGCACGATGGGCAGCAGCGCCATCACCCAGCCCATTGCGCGCTCCTCAAGACTTGCCTGTCACATAGGACCGCAGCCGAACCAGCAATGCCAGGGCGGCCAGGGCGAATCCCGCCAGGAGAGCAGCGTTGGGGATCCAGCGCGGCACGCCGGCGGAGACGCTGACTGCGCCGGCTTTCAGCTGCAGATTCACCACGCTCCAGGACTGGATCACCATGAACACGCAGCAGGCGAGAATTCCGACCACGACCAGCGCGTTCATGAATATTCTCCAGCGGCCGGCGAAGCTATTGGAAAACAAGTCCATGTTCAGGTGCGCGCGCTCGTACGTCGCGGCGGCCAGTCCGAGGAACACGCCCCAGATGGCGAGAAAGACCATAACTTCCTCGGCCCAGAAAATGGCGTAGCCGAAGAAATAGCGGGCAATCACGTTAGCGGAACAGATCGCCACGCCCGCGAGCATCACGCTGCCCATCGCCCAGTGCGGGAGCGTGACGAACAGGAACCGCATCAGTACTTCTGGCCGGTCGCCACCAAGCGCTTGTAGAAGGCGTTCGCCGACGGATTGTCCTTGGTGACTTCCTCGCCGACGCCCGAGAGAAGCTGCCGCACGCGTTGCTGATCCGCGTCCGGCAGTTTGATGAACTCGCCGCCCGCCTCGCGCCAGCGCTTGACCATGGCTTCATCCATGACACGGGATTGCGGGTTGATACGCGGCTGCAGCTTCATGCCTTCCTCGATCACCATGGCGCGCAAGTCCGCAGGCAGCTTGTCGAGCCAGGCGCGGCTCACCGCGCCGACCGAGACGATCATCGTGTCGTTCACCTCGGTGAGCACCTTGCCGATATCCATGAATTTCAGGTTCACGTATACCGCCGTGGCGCTCATGGTGCCATCGATCACGCCCTGCTGAATGCCGGGCACCACCTCCGCCAGGTCCATCGGCACCGCAGAGGCGCCGAACTGACGCATCTTTGCACGCTCGGCGGCAGTCGCATTGACCCTCAGCTTCTTGCCCTTGAAATCGTCGAGCTTGCGGATCGGCTGCTTGCCGAAATAGTGCGCCGGCGCAAAAGTGTAAACGGAGACGATCTGGATACCCTTGTCGGCCCCGAGCGCCAGGATTTCCTTGTTCATCGCCGGATCGAGCAGCACTTTTTCGGCGTGCGCCGGGTCCTTGAACAGCAGCGGGATGCTGAAGGTACCGAAGCGCGGGTCCATGCCGGCGAAGAAGTCCGCAGGCGTGGTGAACACCTCCACAGTGCCGAGCTGCAGGCCTTCGATATGGCTCGCAATGGTGCCCAGCTGGCCACGCGGGAAGAGATTCACCGCGATGCGCTTGTTGCTGCGCGCCTCCAGCGCCTCCTTGTACCAGGAAGCCCACTGGTGCTGGATGTCGTTCATGGTGCCAAAGCCGATCTTCATCGTCGCTTCTTGCGCCTGCAACGGAAGCGCGGCCGCCGCGAATGCCGCGGCTGTAAGCAGTTTCCTGAGCATGTCCCCTCTCCTTTTTGAACCTACCAGACCAGATCGCCCTCGCGGATCAGCATCTTGCAGCGCACGTCGCCCGTGAATGGCGCATGCGGCACACCGCAGGGCATCCGGAACCAAACGCCCTTGCCGTACGACGCGTACTCGTCGCTCAAGCATCCTTCAATGACGAACGTCTCCTCGCCGATCGAATGGTTGTGGGACGGAATCTTTCGATTGGTGTGGACGTGGCCGATGCGCCCCGTCTCCAGCCCATTCGGGTCCTTGTGCAGGTGCAGGACGTCCGCGCCGCGGTGCGGGAATTCCAGCCACTTCGCGGCCTTGGCGTCGACCACCTTGCGCTCCCGTTTGGCGTCGTCCTTGTAAATTGGCACGCGGCGCTTCGCATAGAACTCGCAACCGTCCTTAGTGGAGATGGTCTGCGCGTAGCCCGGCGGATTCCAGATCCAGGTGTGCTGGCTATAGGTCCCGTTTTCATCGGAGTAGCTCCCCTCGAGGACGAAAATTTCCTGGCGCTCGTCCAGTACTTCTCTCGGCAGCGTGGCCCCTGGCTCAAGCTTGAACAGCGCGGTCTCGCGTCCCTTGCGGGGATCAAGCACGCGCTCGAGCACCTTCATGGAAACGCCCTTGTGCACGGTCGGCGTCCAGGGCATCTGATTGGTATCGACGACGGCGCATTGGGATGCGTCCGCATTCACGGGCTGGGCGGCGGTGAGGGCCATGCAATCTCCTCCTTGACGAACCCCTTAACGATAATCAAAATTGATATCGATAGTCAAGCACAAGAAGGAGGTACTCATGTCCGACACCGCCGCCGATGCGCCGGTTTGCGCCCAGAAGGGACCTTACAAAGTGGAATTGCTCGCGGGCTACCGCTACGCCTGGTGCTCCTGCGGCCTGTCGAAATGGCAGCCGTTCTGCGACGGCTCGCACACTTCCACCAAGGGACTAATGCCGGTGGTATTCACCCAGGAGAAGGATCAAATCGCGATGCTGTGCGGCTGCAAGCAGAGCGCGAAGTTTCCCTTCTGCGACGGGACGCACAAAAAACTCTGATGGGCGCGGCGCGAGACGCTTCCGCAGCCGTCGAGCCGTCAGGTACGCTTGCTGACGCAATCTGCACGCGGGTGCGCGCCGAGATCCTTTCGGGCGTGCGTCGACCCGAAACACGACTCCGGTTGGAGGACCTCAAGGCCGAATTCGACGTTAGGCGTCACGTGACAATAACTTGACCAAGTTTACGGAACTTGTTGTAATGCGATATGCAGAGCACATCGTTGTTACGGCAGATCAAATCGCGATACCGTTCGCTTGCACCGCTGATGGACGAACGAATTCGTCGGCAGTGGGCAGCGAC
>CAMDRF010000124.1 GCA_945906765.1 Nitrosovibrio sp. Nv4
GCGAATGACTCCAGTCGATCCGCGACAAATTTCACCGGCCGGCGCAGCATCACCGAGAGCGCCGCGGTCGCCATCTCGTCGGGATAGACGTGCACCTTGATGCCGAAGGAGCCGCCGACGTCCCTCGCGATCACGCGCACGCTCGCCTCGGGGATGCCGAGGTGCCGCGAGAAGATGTCCTGCATCATGTGCGGCGCCTGCGTCGAGTGGTACACGGTGAGCGAATGCTCGGCCGCGTTGTAGTCGGCGAGGATCGAGCGCGTCTCCATGCACACGCCGGTGTGGCGGCCGAAATCGAAGGTCTCCTCGACCACCACATCGGCCTGGGCGAACGCCTCGTCCACCCCGCCGGTGTCGTGCTCGCGCGCGAAACAAATGTTGTCGCTGAACGCCTGGTGAATGATCTGCTTGCCGGCCAGGGATTCTTGCATGTCGATCACGGCGGGCAGTTCCTCCCATTCCACCTCGATCAACGCCAGCGCATCCTCGGCCCGGGCGCGCGTTTGCGCTACCACCGCCGCCACCGCCTCGCCCTGCCAGCAGGCGCGGTCGATCGCGACGGCGTGTTGCGGCGGCGATTTGATGCCCTTGAGATGGGCGAGGACGCCTACCCAGGGCGTGCAATATTGGGAAATATCCTTGCCTGAAAAAACTCCCATGACACCCGGGAGTTTCAGCGCCGCGGAAAACTCCAGGCGCTTGATTTTCGCGTGCGCGTGAGGGCTTCTGTAGAAAACGACGTGCGCGAGGCGTGGCAAGCGCAAATCGTCCACATACGCGCCACGGCCCTGCAGCAGCCGCTTGGCGTTGGGCCGTGGCACTGACTGGCCGATATAGCCGCGGTCCACCTTGGTGCCTGGGGCGTGCAGCGGTAGTTCAGCCTTTCCCATTGATGACCTCTTCGATGGCGTCGACAATCGCCTGGTAACCGGTGCAGCGGCAGAAGTTTCCGGATAGTTGCGTGCGTATTTCTTCTCTGCTGATTTTTTTATTTTTAAGTACAAGGTCTTGCGCGGCCATGAGCATTCCAGGGGTACAAAAACCGCATTGCAAGGCGTTATGTTCGTGAAACGCGGTTTGCAGCTTTGACAATTCCTTCGAATCCGAGAGCCCCTCGATCGTGTCCACGCGGCAGCCGTTGGCCTGCACCGCGAGCATCAGGCAGCCTCGCACGATCTCGCCATTCACCCGCACTGTGCACGCGCCGCAGACGCCGTGCTCGCAGCCCGCGTGCGAACCGGTCAATTCGAGGTCTTCCCTCAGAAAATCGACCAGGTGCTGCCGCGCGGGAACCCGCCGGCTGACCTTCGTCCCGTTGACCGTCAGCGTTATGTCGTAATCGTGTTCCATGCACGTTCCAGGAGGACGCCAGCGAGGTGCAGCTTGGTCGCCGACGAGTTGTAGAGATCAGCGGACGGATTGAGCGATTTGGAAAGCGCTGCCTTCGCCTTTTCCATCGAATCGCCTTTAATCAGGACTGGCGTCGAGCCCGCCCCCAGAAAGACGAACCTGGAATTGTGCGCGGCCAGGCCGATGATGGCGTAATCGCCGTGGCGCCGGGTCAGCTCGAGGAATACCGATCGGTCGGATTTGGTCGCGACCGGGAATTCCACGGCAACCAGCAACTCGCCCGGCTTCAGGTCGGTGTCGAACAGGCCTTTGAAGAACCGTTCTGCATTCACGCGCCGCTCTGATGTTTTGTTTTTAATGATGAAAACCGCTTCAAGAGCGACGGCGCAGGCCGGATACTCCGCCGCCGGGTCGGCCAGCGCCAGGCTGCCGCCGATCGTGCCGCGGTTGCGTATCGCGGCGTGGGCGATGTGCGGCACAGCCTGAGCGAGCAAAGGAACGTGCTTTCTTATGTCCTCGGATTTTTCGATCTGGGCGTGGGTGGCCAACGCGCCGATCTTTATTGAATTTCCCTGAACTGAAATTCCAGAAAGACCCGCTAACCCCGTGATATCCACCAGCAGCTCGGGCGACGACAGGCGCATGTTGAGCGACGGGATCAGGCTTTGCCCGCCGGCGAGAATTTTAGCGTTCGGATTTTCAAGCAATCCAAATGCTTCCGCAAGCGTGGCCGGTTTCACATAGGCGAAATCGGGCGCCTTCATTGCCTCTGCTTGCCTTTGCGTTGCGGCCAGATTCCCTGGCGCTCAAGTTCGTCCATGGATTCGCTGGTGAATTCCGCGCTGGGCGCATCGCCGCCGATGACGAACATCAGGGTGGCGTGCTGGTGCTTCGGCCCTTTGCTGACGTTCATGAAGCGGCGCGCGGCGCCCGGCGGAAACGAAATGACGTCGAGCGGCTTCAGGTCCACGTGCTCCAGGCGCCCCTTCTCGTTCTGCCAGCTGGCGCGCCAGATGCCGGTCATGGCGATAAAGGTCTCGTTGGTGTCGTGGTTGTGCAGCATCGGTCCCTTGCCGGGCAAGGCGCGGCAGTAGCCCAGGTTGAAGCCTTCGGAGATCTTGATCGCGGCCATGCGCGCCGCATTCTCGCCCACCGGCGACTGCTTGCCGTCGCGCTCGGTTTTGGGCGGCTGGAAACCGATCACGTTATAGAGGATGCGCTCGCAGCCCGGCATCCTGCTGTCCGGGAGGCCCCCGTCGAAGCCCTTGAGCTTCGAGAAGCGCGCCACTCGCTTCATCATTTCACTGCGCCGCACGCCCCGGCGCGACAGTGTTTCGCGATATGCCATGCTTTGCCTCCTCACCCCGATCGAGAATGGTAGCGTATGTCCAATGGAGGGAGCATGGCGAAATCGCGGGTCGGAATCATCGGGCTGGGCATCATGGGATCGGCCATGGCGGCGAATCTGCTGCGGGCCGGCTTCAAGGTTGTCGGTTACGACCCGCTGGCCGCATGCCGCGGCAGGCATCGCAAGGCGGGCGGGGTCGTGGCCGAGAGCGCGCGCGAGGTCGCGGGGCTTGCCGGCATCCTGATTACTTCGTTGCCTTCGGCCAAGGCGCTGGCGCAAGCCGTTGATAAAATTCTTCTATCTGGAAAATCGAAGCGCATCGTCCTGGAAACCAGCACGCTGCCGATCCCGGTCAAGGAAACGGCGCGCCGGCGCCTCGCCGCCGCCGGTATCACGCTGCTTGACTGCCCGCTGAGCGGCACCGGCGCCCAGGCCCGGGTCAAGGACCTGGTCGTCTATGGGAGCGGCGATCCGGCCGCGTTCAAAAGAACCATCCCGGTCCTGAACGGCTTCTCCCGCGGCCACTATTTCGTCGGCAAATTCGGCAACGGCTCGAAAATGAAATTCGCCGCCAACCTGCTGGTCGCGATCCACAATATCTCGACTGCGGAAGCCGTCATCCTCGCGCGCAAGTCGGGTCTCGACCCCGCACTTGCGGTAAAGGTTCTCGGCGACGGCGCCGGCTCCTCGCGCATGCTGCAGGTGCGCGGCCCGATGATGACCAGGCGTTCCTACCTGCCCGCCACCGTAACCAACGCGATATGGCGCAAAGACATGAAGATCATCGGCGCCTTCGTGCGCAAGCTGAAGAGCCCGGCGCCGCTGTTCAACGCCACCAAGGCGATCTACAACGCCGCCCTGAGGCAGGGCCACGCCAAGGCCGACACCGCTGCGGTCTGTGCCGTGCTCGAGCGCCGTTCCCGCTAACCATCTTCGGCGATCAGCGTTTGCGGCGTACGGTTCCGTTTGAGCGCGGCCGAATCGTCGCCGGGCGAAGTCAGCCGGTCTTCAACGCCGCATTGACCCGCGGCATCACCTGCTCCGCCATCAGCTGCATCGAGCGCTTGCCGAGCACCGGGTCCAGCCAGTCGTGGCACGGGTACAGCAGCGTGCCGAAGTCGCCGGTTTTTTCCCGGAACGCGAGAATCTGGTCCACCACGCTGTTCACGGTTCCCGCGATCACGAGCTTGTGGGTGATGTAATCAGCGGTGATTTCACTGTCGGGCTGGCTCTGGTCGAGCTTGAAGAGGTTGCCGCGTCCGCCGGCGCCCACCAGCTTGCGAATCAGCTGCTTGAAGTAGAAATGGTACGGTCCCTCGGCTGAACGGCCATAGCGTTGCGCGACCTTGTCGTCATCGGCGACGAAAATGGACTTTGCGACACGCCAGTCCGCCGGATCTGGTTTTTTATTTATTGAAATGCATCCTTCCTGATAGCGCGGCCAATGGGAGGCCACCCATTCGGGCAGGAGAAAATTGGCGGAGATCGGCGTCCAGCCGCGCTTCGCGGCTTCGGTCACGCCTTTCGAGTGCGGCGCCACCGCGGTCACCACGATGGGCGGGTGCGGCTTCTGGTAGGGCTTGATGATCGTGCCCTGGCCGATCTCTGGAATCATTGTTTTTCTTGTCGTTACTTCAAAAAAATTTCCCTTGAGATCGTAAGGTCCTTCACCCTTCCAGATATCCAGGACCATATTGATGGATTCCAGGAAGATCGCGTTGCGGTCCTTCTGGTAATTGCCGAACACCTCGGCATCCGACATCAGCCCGCCCGGGCTGATGCCCAGGATGAAGCGCCCTTTGAGCATGTGATCGAGCATCGCCACCTGCGCCGCGATCGCCGCCGGATGGCTGTTCGGCATGTTGACGGTGCCGCTGCCGAGCACGATGTCCTTTGTCTCGTACGCCAGGCTGGCGAGGAACATCAGGCAGGAGGTCACGTTCTCGGCAAGGTCCGTGACGTGCTCGCCGACGAAGGCCTCCGCATAACCCAGCCGGTCGGCAAGCAGGATCGCCTCGCGGTCCTCGGGCAGCGTATCCGAGGGACTGCGTCCCGGCGGGTGCAGCGGCATCATGAATGTGCCAAGCCTCATTGCCTGTCTCCGTTGTCTACTGGCTCGATATTCCCGCTACGCGCGGATTTGAACACGGCCTCGAGGGCCGAGATGTTGGCGATCATCTGTTCCTGCGGCACCGGATACGGCGCGCGGCCGGAAGCGGCGTCCGCGAACGCTTCCAGATTCGCGAGCACAGCGTTTGCGGAGGGATACTCTTTGGTCTTTTTTTGTTGGTTTCTTGAATTCACAGTCAAAACCCAGCCCTGCGGCGCTTCGGGATGGGCCTTGTCGCGCACCTCGGCCCAGCCCTTGCTGCCGTAGAGCGCGAAACGTCCATCGAAAGGTGTCGCCAGAATCGCGCTGATCAGGGAATTGCTTCCCGATCGATGCGTGACCAGCAGTCCGAGAGTATCGCCATTCACCAGTCCGCTGCCGAGCTGCCGGACACGCGCGCATACGTTTGCCGCGGGTCCCAGCAACCCGATCGAGAGATCGAGCAGATGGATGCCGGTCGCGGTCATGGGGCCGGCCGGCGCTTCCTTCTCGCTCAAGCGCCAGTTGTCCGCCGGCATCGCGAGGAATTTGTCCTGGCTGAAATTCCCCTCGACTTGCAGCAAGGTTCCAAGCTCGCCCGCGGCCGCCATGCGGAACAGTTCGACGACCGGCGGCTCGAAGCGCTTTTCATGGCCGACGGCAAGCGCGACCCCGTTGGCATTGCAGGCGGCTACCGCCTCGAGCACATCCGCTCGATTGAGCGAGAGCGGCTTCTCGCAGAACACGTGCTTCTTTGCGCCCGCCGCCCGCAGGATCTGCTCGCAGTGCTGGGAATGGGGCGTGCAGAGGATGACCGCCTGCACTGCGGGATCATTGATTGCCGCCTCGAAGTCATTTGAGAAAGCGATGCCAAGTTCCGCCGCGAAACGTTCGGCCGCAGGACTGACATCCACGCCTCGCACGAGGGAAAGTTTCGAATTGCCCTTCAGCAAACCGGCGATGGTCCTGCCCCACCAGCCCAGGCCGACGACAGCGGCGCCGATCGGCTTCATGCGGTCGATACGTTCAAAGCGTCGGGTTGGCGATCTCGCCGCCCAGCGCCGCGAGGCCCCAGGTCGAGAACTGCGCGTCGGTGCTGAAGCTGAAGTGGCCAGCGAGCGCGTGGGCGTCGCGGAAGATGCGCTGGATCGGGTAGCCGTCGTAGATGCCGTTGGCGCCTGCCATCGCGTGCAGCAGGTCGACCGCCTCGGTGCACAGGCTGACGGCGTAGGCGAGGTTGCGCTTGAAGCGAAGCTTGTGCTCCGGAACCGCGATGACGTTGCGGTTGGCGATCTCCTGTCCTTCCAGGCAGTCGTTGCGCAGGATCTGGCGCGCGGCGTCGATGCGCGCGCCCGCTTCGCCGATGCGCAGCTGCACGGCCTGGAAATCGCGCATCTTGAGGCCGGTGTAATTGGTGCTGCGCGACTTGACGACCTCGATGCTGAGCTCGAGCGCGGCCTGCGCGTTGCCGACCGCGACACCGCCGATGCCGTGGCTGCCGAGCGTGGACAGCGGCACGCGGTAAACCGGGTTCGGATTGCCTTTGGCGCTCGGGAAACCATCGCCGCCGCGCGCGTCGTACATGCACAGCGCGCGATGCTCCGGCACGAACACGTCCTT
>CAMDRF010000125.1 GCA_945906765.1 Nitrosovibrio sp. Nv4
CGCCGCCTTTCTTGTCGCCCTCGAGCGGCAGCTCCATGTCGGCGAACGCGAGGGAGCGCATTGCGGCCGGCACGAATTCCTCGCGCGGCACGGCGTAAAGCAATTCGAGCACGTCATGATCGAGCACCTCCCAGGTGCGGATCTGCTGCTCGACCATGTTGCCGCGGGCCTGCTCGAGATTCATGGTGCCGGGGAAAGTGCTATGCGCTGGTGCCGGGGGAAGGTGCAATCTTACCAAAGCGCTTCGCCCAGGCGGCAAGATCATCCAGATAGGTGTAGATCACGGGTACCACCACCAGGGTCAGCAGCCCGGAGGTAATCACGCCGCCGATCACCGCCTGCCCCATGGGAGAGCGCTGCTCGCCGCCTTCACCCAGGCCCAGCGCGAGCGGGAGCATGCCGAAGATCATCGCCAGGGTGGTCATCAGGATCGGCCGCAAGCGGATCCTGCCCGCGGCGAGTACCGCGTCAACCCGTGGTTTCCCGGCGCGCCGCTCGTGGTTGACGAAATCCACCAGCAGGATGGCGTTCTTGGTCACCAGGCCCATCAGCATGATGAAGCCGATGATGGAAAAGATGTTGAGCGTCGAGCGAAACGCGATCAGCGCCAGCACCACGCCGATCAGCGACAGCGGCAGCGACATCATGATCGCCACCGGCTGGATGAAGCTGCCGAATTGCGAGGCGAGGATCAGGTAGATGAAGATCACTCCCAGCGCCAGCGCCTGAACGGCGAACCCGAGCGACTCCTGGATGTCCTTGGCCGAGCCGCCCATGGTGTAGCGGTAGCCCGGCGGCAGCGCGATGCGGTCGAGCTTTTCCTTGAGATCCCTTGAGGCGTCGCCCGCGGGACGGTTGAACACGTTCGCGGTGATGAGCACTTCGCGCAATTGCTCCTTGCGGTTGATTTGCTGCGATCCGCCGGTGGAGGTGATCGAGGCGATTTCGCGCAGGCTCACCATTCTGGGCGCGCCGTTGGCATCCAGCAGGCTGGAGACGAGCGGCACGCGCAGCAGGTCCTCGGCGCGCGCGCGGTCGGCGCGCGACAGGCGCACCTGCACGTCGTAATACTGGTCGTCCGGCCCGCGCCAGTTGCCGACCGCCTGGCCGGCGAGCAGCGGACGCAGGGCGGCGGCCACCTGGCCGGCGCCGATCCCGAGGTCGCTCGCCAGCTCGCGTTTCAGCTCCACCGACAGCTGCGGCTTCACCGCCTCGTCGCTGGATTCAACGTCCACCGCGCCCGGCACCTCGCGCGTCGCCGCGATCGCTTGCGCAGCCAGTTCGGCGAGAATCCCGCGGTCCTGGCCGAGCAGCGAAACCTGGAGCGGCTTGCCGCTCGACACCGACTTGTAGGCGCCGATCTGCTGCAGGTCGATGCCGGCGATGCGCGCGAGCCGCTCGCGCATCGGCTGGGTGAGGTCGTTCTGCGAGCGCTTGCGCTCCGTCCTCGGTACCAGCTGGACAAAGATGTTGACGCGGTTTTTCCCCTGGACGAAGCCGGTGTTGACCGTGGCATAGGTGTACTTCACCTCGGGGAACTCGCGCAGCGCGGCCTCCGCCTGCTGCGCCTTCAGCGAAGTGAGGGCCAGCGACGCACCGACCGGGGTCTTGAACTGCACCTGCAGTTCGGACAGGTCGGGTTCGGGCACGAATTCGCTGCCGACGAATTTCATCAGCGGGAAACTGAGGAGGAAACTGCCAACGGCGAGCGCGATCACCGTTTTCCTGTGTGCGAGGCTCCAGGCGAGCAGCCGTTCGTAGGCCAGCGAGACGCGTTCCATCAGCGCGTGGAACCAGGCGAGCAGCCGGCCGAGCGGACCCGAGCTGAACTTGCCCTCGGCCTGCGGATCGTGCCAGATCGAGGACAGCATCGGGTCGAGCGTGAAGGAGACGAACATCGAGATCAATACCGCCGCCACCACGGTGAGGCCGAACTGGTGGAAGAAGCGCCCGATGATGCCGCCCATGAAACCGACCGGCAGGAACACCGCGACGATCGAGAAAGTCGTCGCCAGAACCGCGAGGCCGATCTCGCGCGTGCCTTCGAGCGCCGCCGTGCGGTGGTCGGCGCCCAGCCCGATGTGGCGCACGATGTTTTCGCGCACCACGATCGCATCGTCGATCAGCAGTCCCACCGACAGCGACAGCGCCATCAGCGTGAGCACGTTGAGTGTGAAACCGAAGGCGTAGATGAAAAGGAAGGTGCCGATCAGCGCGATCGGCAGCGTCAGGCCGGTGATCACGGTGCTGCGCCAGGAGGCCAGGAACAGGAACACGATCGCGATCGTCAGCAAGCCGCCCTCGATGAGCGTCTTCTTGACGTCGGCCACCGAATTGCGGATGCCGGTGGAAGCGTCGCGCACGATGTCGATCTTCACGTCCGAAGGCAGGAAGCCCTGCAGTTCCTTCGCCACCCGGCGCACGCCGTCCACCACCTGGATGGTGTTCTCGCCGTGCGCCTTGATGATGTCGATCGACAGCGCGCGCCGGCCGTTCACCAGCGCCGCGTTTTCCTCTTCCTGCTGGCCGTCCTCGATCTCGGCGATCGAGCCCAGCGTCACCGCCGTCGTTCTCCCCCCGGCGCCGCGGCGTGCCACGATGAGGTTGCGGAAGTCCTGCGGCCCGGTGAGGCGCGCGCGCAGCTGGACGATCTTCTCCTGGCTGGGCGTGACGATCGAGCCGGCCGGTATTTCCTGGTTCTCGCTTTGCAGGGCCTTGATTACCTGGTCGGCGCCGACTTTCTGCGCTTCCATCGACTCGAGGTTCAGGTAGACCTTGATCTCGCGCTTTACGCCGCCCACCAGCGTGGCCTGGCCGACGCCGCCGACGTTCTCCAGGCGCTTCTTGATCACCTGGTCGGCGAGCGTGGTGAGCTCGCGCAGGGACCGGCTCGACGATTGCACCGCCACCGAGACGATCGGGAAGTCGTCCGGATTGAAGCGGCTGACCCGCGGCTCCTTGATTTCGTCGCGGAACCCGGAACGGATCAGCGCGATCTTCTCGCGCACGTCCTGCGCCGCGAGCTTGGGATCGATCGCGAGGTCGAACTCGATAATCACCACCGACAGGCTTTCGTAGGAGCGCGACGACAGCGTCTTGATGCCGCTGATGGTGTTGACCGACTCCTCCACCCGCCGCGTCACTTCCTCTTCGACGTTCTCGGGCGAGGCGCCGGGGAATTCTGTTTGTACCACCACCACCGGAAAGCTCACGTCGGGGAACTGTTCCACCGGCAGGCGCGAGTAGGAGAACGCGCCCAGCACCAGCAGCGCGGCCATCATCATGGTCGCGAACACCGGATTGGAAATGCTGACGCGGGTAAACCACATTTGCGTCAGTGCCTCATTCTTTGTTCGTGGTCTTGGCGGCCACACCTTCACGCAACGCGCCGAGGTTCACGCGCACGATGCGATCGCCCGCGGCGAGGCCCTCCAGGACCTGCACCCGGCCCGCGGCATCTGGCGCGCCCACCTTGACGTTTTTCTTTTTCACCATCCCGTCTTCGATCGCGTAGACGAAGGTCTGGCCGATCTCTTCACGTACCGCCGAGGCCGGCACCGCAAGCGCGCCGTCGATGCGCGACAAGGTCAGGGCGCCCTGCGCGAACATGCCGCCGCGCAGCAGGCCCTCGCGGTTGTCGATGACCGCGTAGACGCTGATCGAGCGCGAGCCTGCGGTGGCCGCCGGGTTGATGCGCTCGATGCGCCCGGCGAATTCGCGCTCGCCGAAGCCTTCGACGCGGAAATTCATTTCCTGCCCGACCCGCACCTTGCCGATCGCGGCCGGCGGCACCGAGGCCTCGAGTTGCAGGCGCGACAGGTCGACGATGCTCACCACCTTGGCATCCAGGGCGACGCGCTCGCCCGGCTGGGCGTGGCGCAGCGACACGATGCCGGAGAAGGGCGCCACCAGCACCGCGTCGCCCTGCGATTTTCGCGCCACGACAAGTTCTGCTTCGGCCGCGCGCAGCTTCGCCACCGCGACATCGTAGTTGCTCTGTATGTTGTCGAACGCGCTTTGCGAAATGAACGACTTTTCGAGCAGCGCCTTTTGCTGGTTGCGGTTTTTCTCCGCCCATATCAGCTGTGCCCTCGTGGCCGCGACCTCCGCTTCGCGCGCGGCGACCCGCGCCTGCACCTCGGTGAGGTCGATCCTGGCGAGCACCTGCCCTTGCTTCACGCTTTCGCCTTCGCGCACCGTGACCGCGACCAGCTCGCCCGCGACCTTGGCTTTGACGGTCGCTTCTGTCAAGGGTGCAAGCGAGCCGGTAAGCGGCAGCACGCGTTCCAGATTGCGCGGCTCGACGATAGTGAGATCGTCCTGCAGGAACTCGGTCACGGGGCCGGCGCTCTTCGCGGCCGACGCGGCGTCGATGGCCGTCTGCCGGCCGCGCAGGGCGAGCGCGGACACCGCGAGCACGATGCAGGCAACCACCGCCACCATGACCATCGATCGGCGCGTGACGCGCTGGAAAATATTCATAGCTTCATTCCCTGGCAAGGCCGTGTCGCAGCATGTCGAGGTGTGCCTCCAGGTATGCCAGCGGATCCAGTTTCGATTTCGAGAACGGCTCGAGCGCGTTGCGCCACATCAGCAAGCCGAGCATCGGCGCCGCGATCAGGCGGGCGACGACCTCGGCATTGACGTCGCGGAATTCGCCGCGCGCGATGCCGCGCTCGACGATGGCCACGGTGGCAGCCTGCGCCGGTTCGACCACTTCAGCCAGATAGAAGCGCGCCAGCTCCGGAAAATTGCCCGCTTCCGAGATGACCAGTTTGGGGATCCCGCCGATGCGCGAGGCGCCGATCCGTTCCCACCAGCCGAACAGCATCATGCGCACCAACTCCAGCGTGCCGCCTTCGAAGTTGTCCACCAGGCCGCGCATTTCGGCGATCGGCGATACCAGCCCCTCGCGTACCACGGCCTTGAACAGCTCTTCCTTGTTGGCGAAGTAGAGATACAGCGTTCCCTTGGAGATGCCGGCGCTTGCCGCGACGTCCTCAAGGCGCGTGCCGGCATAGCCGCGCTCGACAAACAGCTCGAGCGCCGCAGCGGTGATTTCCTCCGGACGGGCGTGCTTGCGTCGCGCCCAACGCGGCTCGGATTTTGCGGGGGAAGACATTGGAAGAATAATAACTGACTAGTCAGTAATATAATGTCGCGATGCAAAATGGTCAAGGGGCGCAAAATCTTGCCTCACGCAGGGGTCCTGCCTCCGGGGGTCGGAGATCGGGTGAGAAAAACCCTCATAACCTGATGCGGGTAATGCCGCCGAAGGAAGCGCTATGAACGCCAATCCCAAGTTTCTTTCCACTACCGCGCACGTCGATGAAGCGGCCGTCAAGCCGCTGCCGAATTCGCGCAAGGTCTATGTCGGACACCTGAAGGTGCCGATGCGCGAAGTCAGCCAGTCGGATACCCCGAGCATGTTCGGCGGCGAAAAGAATCCCCCGGTCTATGTCTACGACTGCTCCGGGCCTTACACCGACCCGGACGCGAAGATCGACATCCGCAAGGGCCTGCCGGCATTGCGCGAGCCGTGGATTCTTGCAAGGAAAGACACTGAATTGCTGGCCGGTCCAAGCTCTTCCTACGGGCGCGAGCGCCTGGCCGATTCCAAACTCGCGGAATTGCGTTTTGATTTGAAAAGAAATCCAAGAAAAGGGCGCGGCAACGTCTCGCAAATGCACTACGCCCGCAAGGGCATCGTCACGCCCGAGATGGAGTTCATCGCGATCCGCGAGAACCTCGAGCGCGAGCGCTATATCGAGAGCCTGAAGGCGGGCGGCAAGACCGGCGCGAAGATGCTGGAATTCATGCTGAAGCAGCACCGCGGCGAGAGCTTCGGCGCCGCGATTCCGGATCTCATCACGCCTGAGTTCGTGCGCTCGGAAGTGGCGCGCGGCCGCGCCATCATCCCGGCCAACATCCACCACCCGGAGAGCGAGCCGATGATCATCGGCCGCAATTTCCTGGTGAAGATCAACGCCAACATCGGCAATTCGGCGGTCTCCTCCGGCATTGGCGAGGAAGTGGAGAAGATGACCTGGTCGATCCGCTGGGGCGGCGACACGGTGATGGACCTTTCCACCGGCAAGCACATTCACGAGACGCGCGAATGGATCGTGCGCAATTCCCCGGTGCCGATCGGCACCGTGCCCATCTACCAGGCGCTGGAAAAGGTCGACGG
>CAMDRF010000126.1 GCA_945906765.1 Nitrosovibrio sp. Nv4
GACGACCCGAAGCAGTCGGCAATCGCGACGCGGTTCATCGAGGGCAGGCTGTCGGCCGAGCATCCCGGATTCGTATCGATGATCACGCTTTGCGAGATCGCGTGGGTGCTGGCCGAGAGCTACGGCGCTGACCGCAAGCGCATCCGGGAGATCGTCGAAAGGCTGCTGGCGACCAAGCAGCTCGTCATCGAGCGCTCGGAACTGGTCTGGAAGGCGCTGCGCGCGTGGGAGAACGTGCCGGCTGATTTCAGCGACGCACTGATCGGCCAGCTCGCGATCGCCCACGGCGCCCGGACGACGGTAACCTTCGACCGTACCGCCGCCAGATTGCCGGGATTCGAATTGCTGGCGTAAACTCGCCGGGTGATAACATCGTAATACCAGCTTTCCGGAGTTCGCGATGGCCACCTCGATCAAGATTCCTGAAGACTTGAAAAAGCGCATTGCGCGCGCCGTAAAGGGCACCGATCAGAGCGCGCACGCGTTCATGGTGGAGGCGATCCGGCAGGAAACGGAACGCGTCGAGAAACGCCGGGGAATGCTGGCCGATGCGTATGCCGCGCGAGCCGAATTTCAGCGCAGCGGCGCGGGATACGCGCTGGCGGAAGTCAAAGCGCACTACCGCGCGAAGCTGCAGGGCAAGCGTTCGCGCAAGCCGAAACTTCGCCCGTGGCAGAGGTAATCGTATCGGGGAGCGCGGACGCCGATCTGAGCCAGCTGGTGGATTTCCTGATCCAGGATGAACCCGTCGCGGCGTTGGCAACCTACGATCTCCTGCTCGGCGCGCTGGAGGTGCTGCGAACCTACCCCTCGATCGGCCGGCCGGTGGACTGGATTCTGAGAGAATTGGTGATCTCGCGCGGTGGCACCGGCTATCTCGCGCTGTATGAATACGATGCGCCTGCGGACCGGGTTGTGATTCTTGCCTTGCGCCATCAGCGCGAAGCCGGAACCCTGGAACGCGGCGCGACCTGACAAGGAGAAGAGCATGCATCCCAAGGCCCGCTATCTTTTCACCGCCATGATGGACGTCGATCCCGACAAGGAAGCCCTGTTCAACGAGGTCTACGATACCGAGCATGTCCCGGAACTGCTCAAGGTGCCTGGCGTGCTCGCGATCGCGCGCTTCACGCTGGGGACTCTCAGGATGAGCATCGGCGGCGAGATCAAGACCATCGTCGCCGAGGGCGAGCCGAAGTACAGCGCTACCTACGAACTGGAGAACGCGGAAGTGCTGACCAGCCCGGCGTGGGCGAAGGCGGTGGAGAAGGGGCGTTGGCCCGCGCAGGTGCGCCCCTACACGCGCAACCGGCGCCATACGCTGCGCAAGGTGATGTAGAGGGGCGGGAATCCATGCCCGCGATCGATCCCGAACGCCTGCTATCCGACCTCCGACACCTGCGCAGCATCGGCGCGCAGGATCGCGGCGTGGTGCGGCCCGCGTTCAGCGCCGCCGACATGGAGGCGCGGCGCTGGCTCAAGAAACGCTACGAGGAAACCGGGCTGGAGTCGACGATCGACGGCGTGGGCAACGTGCTCGGCCGCTCCCGCAATCCGGGAAAGGCGCTGCTGGTCGGTTCGCACTCCGACACTCAGCCCACCGGCGGCTGGCTGGACGGGGCGCTCGGGGTGATCTACGGGCTGGAAGTGGTTCGCGCGCTTGCGGCGGACGATGCAACGCGCACGCTGGCGGTGGATGCCGTGTCGTTCCAGGACGAGGAGTCGCGCTTCGTGGGTTGCCTGGGCAGCCGCTCGCTCACCGGCACGCTGTCCCCGGAAGTGGAGCAGGGCGCGGTGGACAACGGCGGCGTGAGGCTTGCCGACGCGCTGCGCGAGGCCGGGCTCGCCGGCGTGCCGCGCCTGCGCCTTGAGGCCGCGCGCTATGCGGGATTCGTCGAGGCGCACATCGAACAGGGCCCGGACCTGGAGGACACCGGCCGCAAGATCGGCGTCGTCTCCAGCATCGTCGGCTTGCGCGGCATCCGCTTCGTGTTCCGCGGACAGCAGAACCATGCCGGCACGACGATGATGGCGCGCCGCCGGGACGCCGCCACGACGCTCTACGAACTGGCCCATCGCATCAACCAGGAATTCCCCAAGGCCGCCGGCGAACGCACGGTCTGGACCATGGGCCGCCTGCGCGTCACGCCGAACGCGACCTCGATCGTGCCGGGTTATGCCGACCTCGATCTGCAGTTCCGGGATGCATCCGACGCTCCGCTCGATGCTTGCGAGAGAATCGTCGCGCGGCTGGTGGCGGAGATCAACGCGCGCGGCGGCGTCAGCATCGAGGCGACCCCGTCGCGCACGCCGATTCCGCCCACGCGCATGGATGCCGGATTGCAGGAGCACATCGCGCGCGCCGCGGAGCGCCACGCGCCGGGAAAGTGGCAGCACATGCCAAGCGGCGCGTTCCATGACGCCGGTTTCATCGCCGCCAGCCTGCCTTCGGCCATGCTGTTCATTCCGTCCATTGGTGGCATCAGCCACGACTTCGCCGAAGACAGCCGCGACGAGGACATCGTGCTCGGCTGCCAAGTGCTCGCCGACGCGGCAGCCTCGATCCTCGCAGCGGCAAACGCCGCGCCGGGCGTTCAGTAGCCTGCTGCGAAGTCGACCGTGTTGAACGGCGCTTCGCCGCGCCGCACGCGCTCGATGTTTTCCGCGATCTTGCCGACCGAGGTGCGCGGCTCGCTGAGCGCCGCGATGTGCGGCGTGAGGGTGATGCCGGGATGCGTCCAGAGCGCGCTGTCGGCGGGCAGCGGCTCGGGCTCGAACACATCGAGGTAGGCGTGCGCGAGGTGTTTCGAGTCGAGCGCCGCCAGCAGGTCGGCAATGACGACGTGGCCGCCGCGCGCGACGTTGATGAGGCAACCGTCTCGCCTGATTTTTTGAAGCCTGTCCTTGTTCAGGATTCCCCGGGTCTGAGCCGTGAGGGGCAAAAGGCAAACGACGGCGTCGCTGCGCGCGAGCACTTCGTCCAGATCTGTCGAACAGTGCACGCCTTCAAGCTGCTTCGGCCTGCGGCTCCAGCCTGCGACGTTGAAGCCCATCCCCCGCAGACTCGCGGCGATCGTGCCGCCGAGTTCGCCCAGTCCGAGAATGCCAACGCTGCGGTCGGAGGCGAGGTATTGCCGCCGGCGTTTCCATGTTCTTTGATGTTGAAAAGATCTGTAACAGTAAAAATGCCGGTGCCAGTCGAGCACGTAGGCGATCACCGTTTCGCCCATCGCGGCGACCATGCCGGGGTCGATCAGCCGCGCCACCGGCACGCCGCGCGGCAGGTCGGTATCGCCGACGATGTTCTCGACGCCCATCCAGAGGGACTGGATCAGCTTGAGCTTGCGCAGGTTCGCGAAGGTGCCGGGCTGGTGCGTGGCGACCAATGCGACGTCGATGTCGCCGCCATTGATCTCCGGCCAGGCGAAGAAGCGGTCGCCGGGCAGCAGCTTTTGCAGCAGGGGAAACCAGAATTTCGGTTTCTCCTTGGTCGACGAAAAAAGGATGTTCAAGATTCTGGCTTGAAGCCGGAGGCCTTGATCACCGGGCCCCACTTGTCGTAGTCGGCCCTGTGGATGCGTGCAAGCTCGGCCGCCCCCAGCCCGGCGCCGGCCGGAAAACCGACGAGGATTTTGATGGACTTGTCCTGCGCCGCGGCAGGCAGCGCAAATGCGATGGCAAGAAAAAGCACGGAAATTCGATTCACGGAACGCGCCCCCGAAGGTTTTGCGGATGTTAGCATTCCGGCGGGAGGCATCAGCCATGGCGATCCGCAGGTTCAGCGAGAAAAAACTGACGAGCGAGGTGCTGCATCGCATCCGCGAAACGAAGAACCCGCGGCTCAAGCAGGTGATGACCGCGTATATCAAGCACCTGCACGCCTTCGTGCGCGAAGTGAAGCCCACGCCGGACGAATGGATGCAGGGCATCCAGTTCCTCACCGAGACCGGCCACTGGTCCACCGGCAAGCGCCAGGAGTTCATCCTCATGTCGGACACGCTCGGCGTCTCGATGCTGGTGGATGCGCTCAACTACAAGACGAGCGCCGGCGCGACCGAATCCACCGTGCTCGGACCGTTCCACCGCGAGCGGGCGCCGGCGTATCCGCTGGGCGCGAACATCTCCAAGCACGCGTCGGATGGCCAGCCCTGCCTGGTTTCGGGCACGGTGCGCGATACCGCCGGCCGGCCCGTTGCGGGAGCGAAGCTCGACATCTGGCAAGGGGGCGCAGACGGCCTGTACGACTCGCAGAAGGGCGACGCGATGAACCTGCGCGGCGTGTTGCGCAGCGACGCGCGGGGACGCTTCCACTTCCGCTGCGTGAAGCCCGAGTTCTACCCGGTGCCGAACGACGGGCCGGTGGGCAGGATGCTCACCGCCACGGGCCGTCATCCGATGCGTCCGCCGCACCTCCACTTCTGGATTACCGCCAAGGGCCACAAGCCGCTGATCACGCATCTCTTCGTCAAGGGCGGCAAGTATCTGGATTCGGATGCGGTGTTCGGCGTCAAGCCCGAGCTGATCATTGATTTCAAGCAGGGCAAGGACGGCGTCGCGACCGCGAGCTACGACTTCGTGCTGATGAAGAACAAGAAATGAGATTTCTTGCGCTGTTATTACTGGCCGTTTGCCTGGCGGCAAATGCACAGGAGTGGCCGAAACACACCGAGGCGCTCGGCCAGACCGTGGTGGTGATAGAGCGCATCAAGATGGCGACCAAGGTGGACATCACGCACGTGCTCTACCAGCCGGCGCAGGCGGTCGGCGCCGCCGTGGCGGGCCATACGCAGATCTCCTAGCGCCGGGCACTCGTGCCGTCATGACAGCGCGGGGCGACCGGTGGCGCGCTCGCGGTCACAGTGCAGGCGCAGAACGCAGGGCTCGCGGGGTCCGATCCGGCTGCGCTGCGCATGCTGGTCGCCGGCGAGTTGGAGTTCATGACGCTGATGGGCGGCATCCTTGGCCAGCTCGTGCCCGCTGCCGAGATCCAGGGCCTGCCGTTCGCATTCTCGAGCCACGCGCAAGTGCATGCCGCGATGCGCGGCGCGCTCGGCGAATACCTGCGGCGTGAAATGGCGGCAACGTCGTGGTCAACGGCAGGCGCGCGCGATGGTCAGCAAGAAAGTCATGACCGCTTTCGCCTGTCCGTTGCACCTAAAGTTAGACCTCGTTCAGGACCCGCAGCCCGAATAAGCGTGCGTAATGCTTCGTTCACCGCTGCCGCGTTCTTGAATCTCTCGTGGATGTCGGGATCAATTACGACGACGTTGCTGCTCTCGACGTAACGGCGATAGTACTTGCCTCGGACAGCGCCGGAAAAATCGTACTCGCGCCGCATTTCCGACGCCGACGCCTTAATGGGTTTAACTCTCGTATTTCTTACGCTCATAGGTATTCGCCTCCCGGGCGCTGATGATTCGAAAAGTATCGCCTACTTCTGTGTGTGACACAACAATCAGACGTTGGCTTATTGAGTGACCAATTGTGATGAACCGAGACTCACCATGTGAATGATCGGGGTCTGGAATCGTGGCGCCGAGCGCATCGCCGAAGACAGTGCTCGCTTCCTGAAAGGGGATCCCATGCTTGTCGACGTTCTCGCGTTTTTTCTTGGCGTCCCATTCGAATTTCATCGACCGCTCGCTCGCTGGTATTTAGAGGCCTAACGAATGTGACCTCCCTAATTGGCGGTCAATTCGATACCCTACCACCTCGGTCTGTCACTTTTG
>CAMDRF010000127.1 GCA_945906765.1 Nitrosovibrio sp. Nv4
AGGCGTTGATCTTGCGCTTGACGGCGTTGCGGTAGTCGAGGGCTTCGCGATGAAGGTACTGGTTGCCGTTTCGCCGGCGCAGCGGTTTCATCTTCATCATCCAGAAGTGATACGAGAGGGCGCCGATGACGCGCACCGCCTGTTTGAAGGTGTGTTCGATCAGGTGGTTCGACCCGGGATTTCCTTGGGTCGAACGAACCGGACGCCGCGCTCGTCGAATTGAAGCGGACCTGGTCACTGCCGTTCGGGAAGCGCGCCGCAAGCACGGCCTCTCGCAGACGCATCTTGCGCAGCGCATGCGCTCCAGCCAGTCGCGTGTCGCCACGATCGAGACGGGCGATCCGTCTGTTTCCCTCGACCTGATCGTCCGCGCGCTGTTCGCGGCGGGCGCGACGCGCCGGGAGCTGCAGCGCGCGCTCGCGGGCACGGCCTAGACTACGGCGCAGTCGATGCCACCAGATTCAGCGCACCGCAGCCATTCTTCGCCACGTTCAGGCCGCCGCTTCCGGATAAAGACGCGGGAAATAGAACGCCAGCGCGTCGAGCGGCAATCCGATGCTCACGGCGCCTTTCGGCGTGTCCGACATCAACAGTTCTTTTTTCAGCAGCGCGGCGATCGCCTTGTCTGCGGTGCGCGCCCCCAGGCCCGTCATCTGCTTGAACTCCCCCCGCTTCACCGATCCCGCCAGAAACACATGGTAGAGCGCCGGCTCGACCTCGGGGCGGATATCGGCTTCGGTTTCCGAAACCAGTTTCAGATAAGCGCGCATTCGCGGCCGCAGGTCGTTCAACTGCAGCAGCTCCGACATGAACGTGACCTGATCGAGACAGGTTTCGAGAAAATACTTCACGAACGCGGCGAGGCCTCGCTCTGAAAGATTTCCACGGCCGTCCAGATCGCCTTGGCGCGGCTGGTCCGCGTCGGCAAGCCGGACATAGTAGGACTGCACGTCGCGCGCCAGGCCGCGCGACGCCGTCCACAATCCGCTCCCCGCGCCCTGCCGGATCAACGCGGCTTGCGATTGCAGCCGCAGCACGCGGCCGTTGCCGTCGCGGAACGGGTGGACCCACGCCAGCCTGTGATGCGCGCAGGCAAGCGCGATCAATTGCCCTGAAACCCCGCGCACGCCCGCATACACCTGTTCCGCGCGCTTGAGAAAATCCGGCACCGCCTGCCACCCGGGCGCGACGTGCCCGCCGACATCCACATCCTTCCTGCGCCACTCGCCCGGAACGACCGCATCGCCGTCCTTCGTGATCCGCTCATCGGGCGGCAGCTTGCCGAAGAAGCTGGCATGCAGGCGCGCGATGAAGTCCGGGGAATACACCGACAGCGCCGGTTCGGCGGCCAACCAGGATTCCATCTCCTTCTGGGTATCGATGTGCGCAATCGCCAGACGCTGCAGGCGCGCCTTGTCGGGCGCCTTGTCGAAATCCTTGCGCAACGCGCGTTCGATCTCGCGCGGATGCGTGTGCTGCCCTTCGATGCGGTTCGAGTAGTACGAATTCACCCCGCGCAGCAAAGCCGCGATCCGCGCCGCAGTCGCCGGGTGCGCCAGAGCTTTGAGTGCCAGCGCCTTGGCCGACAAATCCGCGGCCAGCGCATCCAGTTCCGGATGCGCCAGCGTCGGCAGCAGAGGCTCGAATTGGTGGCTGGCTTCGTACATAATTATGCGAATCTTTATGCGAGTTATTTGTAATTATAACTTCATGATTAACATACTGTATATACAAATAATACCGACTCTACTTGCGAATAATTATGCGGATATTTTAGAGGCCATTCCCCTGCCGAATCAGGGCCTTGATCAATCAATACGCATCGCCGCATCGCTCACGACTTTCGCCCAGCGCGCAGTGAGGTGCCCGGAGCTGCCGTGCCCGGCGGAGGAGTAGTTAATGCGACCGGGGCGAGGTCTTTTCGCGGGTCGAACGGCAGCTTGCGGTAGATGCTTGCCTTGCGCTCTATGTCATATCCGACATAAAGAGGCATGGTCTGTCGCAAATCGATCTTGCGCAACGCATGCGCTCCAGCCAGTCGCGTGTCGCCAAGATCGAAACCGGGGATCAGTCCGTTTCGCTCGATCTCATCGTGCGCGCGCTGTTTGCCGCAGGTGCGACGCGCCGTGAACTGCAGCACGCGCTCAGCGCGGTTGCCTGAACGTTTCTTTGTTCGCCGCCTATTCGAGGGTGATGCCGCCTTTGGTGATGATCTCGCGCCATTTGACGACTTCTGCGGAGATATAGCGCCCTAGTTCCTCCGGCGTGGAGGCGAGCGGCTCGGCGCCGAAGTCGGTGAAGCGGCTGCGTACAGCGGGATCGGCGATGGCGGCGGCAATTTCTTTGTGCAGCCGGTCGATGGGCGCCCGGGGTGTGCCGCGCGGCGCGAGGAAGCCGAACCAGGCGGCGGACTCGAAGCCTTTGACGCCCGCTTCGGCGGCGGTGGGTGTGTCGGGAAGCGCAGGCAGTCGCGTCTTGCTGGCGACGGCGAGTGGGCGCACCTGGCCGGCCTTGATCTGGCCGAGGACGTTGGGCAGGAGCTGGAAGCTCAGCGGCACCTGGCCCGATATCAGGTCGGCCTGGAGCTGCGAAGTGATGCGATACGGCACGTGCTGCATTTTCGCGCCGGTGAGTTGCTCGAAGAACACGCCGGCCAAGTGCTGCGAGCTGCCGTTGCCGACCGAGCTGTAGGGAGTATTGGGGTTCCTGCGCACGAATTCGATGAGTTCCGGGAGGGTGTGAATCAGCAGCTTGGTGCTCACGGACACGACGTTGGGCATGCTCGCGTAGAGCGAGATCGGCGCGAAGTCCTTCTCCGGGTCGTAGCCCACGTTCGGATTGAGGGCCCTGTTGACGACAAGCGGCCCCGAGGCGCCCATGACGATGGTGTAGCCGTCGGGCGCGGCCTTGCTCGCGGTCAGCGTGCCGGCCACGCCGCCCGCGGCGGGGATGTTGCTGACGATGAAGCGCTGACCCAGCGGGGTCTCCATGCGCTGCAGCACCAGGCGCGCGATGACGTCGCTCGCGCTGCCGGCGGAGAACGGGATGATCGCGGTGATGGGTTTGGCGGGATAGTCCTGGGCGAGCACCGACGTGCAAATGAAAAACACCAGATACCGGAGCGCGTTCATGGCGGATCACCTCTCAGGCAAGCAGTTGTAGATATGGCGTCGAGGGAGACCCTCAGGCGCACCAGCGGCGGCGGGACTTTCCCCCTTGGGCTGCCATGACCTTGGCGACTTCCGCCTCTTCCCGCGCGAATTCCGCGATGCGCTCGTCCGTGTACATCTCGATCGGGAGCGTGGCGGCGGCCCGTAGCAGCAGTCCTTCAGGCGTGGTTTCGGCAATCAGGCGGTCGTCGGCCTTGATGCCGAGGGACTGGCGCATTTTGGCTGGGAGCTTGACGCCGCCGCGGCTGTTGACGATGACAGTGGCTTTCATTCGGGCACCATACCTGCTTTACTGCAATTGTGTAAATCTGCAAGCTCCCACGGGGCGACCTTCCCCGTTTTGCTGCCGAAGCGCTGCTGCATGACTTCATCGAAAGACAGTTCGGACGAGAGCACGGCGCCGCCGGAGCGCAGGCGGTAGCTGGCGGGATGCTGCGCGGCGGCGGGTTCGCGGCCGTCACGCAGGGCCTTGGCTTCCTTGAGCATCATGCGGCGGAAGTGCACCACGCCGATGTCGGTGGGGGTGAGGTGTTCCTTGCTGCGGTCGGCGATAACGCCCTGGCTTTCCTGCGCCATGGTGTCCTGTTCGGCGATGCCGCGGATGCCGGTGAAGGAGATGGTCTTCTGCGCCGCGCGGTCGATGAGGTAGTCGTTGCCGCGGTTGCGGAGCGGGATGTAGTGCGGCCCGAGTTCGGCGAACTGGCCGTAGCCGCCCTTGTCGAACCGGGCGCGCTCCTCGGCCGAGATCGGCCGGTCCGGGTGCCAGCCGTAGACGTAGATCCAGCAGGATTCGTCGTCCACCGGCACCCAGGTGTAGCCGTAGTAGATCTCGTCCGGCATGGCCGAGGGCGTGATGGAGTGCGAGGGCAGCATGAACTGGGTGATGCGCCAGTAGAGGTCCTTGCCGTCGGCCTTGCGCGCGCCGCCGACGACGAAGCCGACCTCGTGGTCGGTGATGGTGAAATCGGGCCGCGGGTCATTGCGCAGCCAGCCGATGCGCTTCTCGTCCGCCGCGATGTTGTCCGCGGCATTGGATTTGCAAGCCGGGGCCGGCATGTGCAGGAAGGAGAAATGCGCCGTGTCCAGCGCGCCGTCCATGGATTGCGCCCAGTTGCACTGCTGCAGGCGCTTGGTGACGTAGCGGTGCGACGCGGGCAGCACGCCGTGCTCGAGATGTGGGATCTCGGGCAGAGGCACGTGCGGGCCGCGCAGTGGTCCCATATAAGCCCAGACCAGTTCTCCAAATTCCCGCGTCGGATAGGCCTTGATGGAAATCTTGCCGCGCATGCCCGCGTCCGGATCGACGTTCGGCATGTCCACGCACCTGCCCTCGACATCGTATTTCCAGCCGTGGTGGATGCAGCGCAGGCCGCATTCCTCGTTGCGGCCGAAGAAGAGATTGGAGCCGCGATGCGCGCAGCGCGGCTCGATGAGCCCCACCCTGCCGTTGGTATCGCGGAAGGCGACCAGCTCCTCGCCCATGACCTTGACGCGGATCGGCGGGCTGTCCGGCCCCGGCATGTCGCGCGAGAGCGCCATCGGCAGCCAGTAGCGCCGGAAGTATTCGCCCATCGGGGTGCCCGCGTTGGTGCGGACGAGGAGTTCGTTGTCTTCGGCGCTGAGCATGGGGCCATTCTACAATCGAAAACCTGCCCTACCCTGCGTTTGGCAGCACGGCTCCGATGGGAACATTTGGCACAAGCGGAAGCTCGTTGCGCTCCCATGCCTGGATGCCGCCACGGTACCAGTAGACCTTGTATCCGGCTTTCGCCGCACGGTAGGCGGCATTTGGCGCCAGCCAGCACTGGGACGACGAGCAAAACAATGCGATGGGCGTGGACTTGTCAGGCGTCAGGGCCTGGAGGACCGCGAGCAGATTCTTTTCGATATTTCCATCGACCGCCGTATCGCTTGAGGCCAGACCGCCGCCCAAGACGCACCTGGCGGTTGGAATCGTGGTGCTGCGGCACTCCACGTCGACGAACATCACGCTGGTTCGCGCGAGCAGCAGGTCGACGACGTTCCTGGTCGCGAGCTCCCTGACGCCCTCGATCTTTTCGGGGGCCGGGGCGGTGTATGAACCGATGCGCAGGCCCCGCATCGGCAGCTCCTGACTGTCGGCAGGATCGGAAATCTTTCCCGCGGCCTTGAGGCCCGCGAGCTGTCCGATCGCCTTCTCGCTGCCTTCGGCCGCATGCCGATGAAGAGTGGCGGCCTCGCGATCATTTATTGCGCCCAGCTGGCACACCGAGGCGCTCCGGCTGGAGCACTCGAATATCGCGCGCCTTACCGCGTTGCGCTTGTCGCTGAAGCCGAAGGCGTAGTAGACCCGCGTCGAGCTGGTGACGAAGGCGCGATTGCTTTTCGTGGCGTCGTACTTTTCGTAGGCCGCCGCGCAACCCGTCGTCGACTTCGCGCACAACTGCCGCCTGCCCTCGTCGTCGAGCTTGCCGAACGCCGAGTAATCGATCCCGAAA
>CAMDRF010000128.1 GCA_945906765.1 Nitrosovibrio sp. Nv4
GCGGATGTCCATGGCGAGGAGCGGGCCGGTCATCGCGTCGTAGCCGGTGGCGAACACAATGACGTCGAGGGGGTGCTCCGCGCTTCGCGTCCTGATACCGCGCGGCGTGATGCGTTCTATCGGGTCCTCGCGCAGGTCCACCAGCCTGACGTTGTCGCGATTGAAGGTCTCGAAGTAATCGGTGTCGATGGGCGGGCGCTTCGCCGCATAGGGATGATCGATGTTCGAGAGCGCGGCCGCGGTCTTCGGGTCACGGACGATTGCACGGATGCGGCTCTTGAGGAATTCAGCGGCAGTGTCGTTCGCCGCCTGGTTGATCATGAGGTCGCGGAAGGTGGCGCGGAACTGCAGCCCGCCGGACTCCCAGGCCGCCTCGTAGATCGCCTGCCGCTCCGCTGGCGTGACGTCGGCGACATTGCGGTCGGCAATGCGGAACGCGTGCCCGTTCGCCGTTGAGCGCGCAATGGCGCCGATTTCCTCGGCGTTCTCGCGTACCCAGCGCTTGAATTCCGCGGTGAGCGGCGCGTTACGCGCCGGCACGCTGTAGGTCGGCGTACGTTGAAACACGGTGAGGTGTGCCGCGGTCTGCGCGATCACGGGCGCGGCCTGGATGCCGGTGGAGCCGGTGCCGATCTGGCCGACGCGTTTTCCCGCAAGGTCGACGCCTTCATGCGGCCACTGTCCGGTGTGAAACCACTTCCCGCCGAACTCCGCGAGGCCCGGGATATCGGGTACGTTCGTGGAGGACAGGCAGCCTACGGCCGCAACGAGGTAGGTGACGGCATAGCGCTCACCCGTGTCGGTCTCGACGAGCCATCGCTTCGTCGCCTCGTCGTACGTTGCCGAGACAACACGGCAGCCGAAACGGATGTCGCGCCGCAGGCCTAACTTCTCGGCGACGCGATCGAGGTAGCTGCGGATCTCGGGCGGCCCAGGGTAGCGCTCCGACCACTCCCACTCCTCGTTCATCTCCTTCGAGAAGAAGTAGCGGTAGGCATGGCTTTCCGAGTCGCAGCGTGCGCCAGGATAGCGGTTCCAGTACCAGGTACCGCCGAGGTCGCCACCCGCCTCCAGTACGACGGCGGACAAGCCCAGGCGATCGCGCAGGGAATGGAGCTGGTAAAGCCCGGCAAAGCCGGCCCCGATCACCAGCGCGTCAAGTGTTTTAGTCATGTCCCAGACTCCGTTCGACATACCGCTAGAGTAGGTTGAATAAATCGATAACGCTATGTTTATTAGCCATTATTTCTTGTCCTGTGTGAGGATACCGCCAGGAATACCGTCAGCAGATCAAGCTACCTCTATTTTCTCGCCTCTGCGTCCCGGTCAGGGCGCGGGCCAAATACTAGGCGCCACGTCCTACTTTGCCTTGCACGCATTCCCTTCAAAGCGATAGGAGCTAACTACGCCAGCCGACACCTCGAACGTGGTATCGCATTGACGGGTAACGCTGCGGCCTGGATACCCGCCCACTGGCGTGCTGAACACAGTGTTTCTGACTACCTGCGTTTGGTAAGAAGGCGCCGCACCTGGAATGTAGCCTTGGCGCGTCTTGGCGTAGGTCAGAAACTTAACGCCTCCGGTTTCATAAACGGAATTTGGCGCTCCCCACACTCGGACAAGTTCCAGCTCTGGCTTGCCTACCCAGCCTTGCAGGTTTTCCTCGTATTTTTCGGTTGTGGCACACCCGGCGAGTAGCGTCAGAACTGCGGCTGCAATCAGGCATTTCATAGACACCCCCTTTGTTTATCTGCCCCGTTTGTTCCGCAAGCACAAAAGATCAAACGCCGCGCACCGTAAGGCTACTCGATCAGATCGCGTAGCGCCCCCATTCATTTCGGCGCGCATGGCCATTGAGCCAAAGCCATGTTTACAATGTCTGGTCGGCGCCACGTGCTGACCGAGATCCACACTGCACTTGGGGGAGTCCACATGATGTCATGCAAGGCTAACGCCTGTATTGTAGCAACCATGGTGTACACGCTCGCCGCTTGTGCCGCCCAGGTTACGAGTTCGGGAGGGCGAACAGTGGTAGTCCGTGCCGCCGTTCCAGACATGGGCGTCGAGAACGCTCTCGTACTGGCCGAAGCGGAGTGCGCGAAGCTTGGCTTGTCCGCGCGTGTCCAAGCTGTGACAACGCCTCAGACGGACAGGTACATTTTTGAATGCGTTCGTCTCGGCAATTAGATGGTCGCATCCACGTGGACAGCACCGGTTGTCCTCCGCACGACAGCGACACTGCGCACCGAATTAGAGCAACGCCCGCAGCGCCCGCAGTAACTCCCGCATCTCCCGGCGTTTCTGCTTCGCCGCCTTCGTAGCCCTGCCGTGAATGATCGGCCTGCCGGTAGACTTGCCGCCGTGCATACGACAACGCCCGTTTGCCATCGCTGGCCCCTTGCACGGCCTGCCTGTAGTCCGGCAATGGGCGCCGCATTGCGGATGCAGTAGCAGCGCCGCCCGGGCTTCGCGCATGGGCTTGCTCACTTTTCGACCTGCCCCCCGGCCAGGTGGCCCCCGGTATTCACCGCCCCGGCAATGACGGCCCGCCCGCCGTCGGCAACCCTGACGTGCTGCACCGTCACGATCTGCCGCCCGTCGCTGCGGTATCGCTTGAGGGTGAGCATGGCCCGCTGGTAAGCGTCCATGAGCCGCGCTGCCGTATTGGCGAGCCGGGCCTGCTCCACGGTGTTGCGCTGCTCTGCCGACTTCGCCAGCAGATCGAGCGCGGCCTTATGCGCTGCCGCCATTTGGTGCGCCAGCATTTTCTCGGTTGAGTCCTTGGGCTTGATCGAGTCGGCGGCGTCGGCGCCCAAGTTGAAGGCGTGCGCCTTATTGAGTAGCTCGATCCGCTCTCGGCTCGCGTAAACGGCCACCCATCCCGGCTCTTTCACCAGATCCATGTGTCCGGGGTGGTCTGCTCGATCCTCCGGCGGCAACGTCAATTCGCCTCCTGTTCCCTGCTCGACGAAGCCCGGTTGAATTTCCAGCGTTGCCATCGCCCGCTGCTCCATGTCGGCAGCGTCAAGCCGTTCCATTCTCGCGCCGAGGTGGTCGCGGTTTTTTATCTCGTCCGCGTACTTGCGCTTAACTTCCGCGCTGTTCAGCAACAGGTAAGCCATCGCCGTGTCGCGCGTCGGGTACCGTTTCGTGGTTTCTCCGTCTATCGGCCGCACGATCAATATGTCCTTGTCCATTACTGCACCGTCCCGCCATGCCGCCCGACAAGCTCGAGCAGCCCGAAAGGATCGAAACGCGCGGCCGGTATCAGCACCTCGCACGTCCCTTTGTCCCTGATCGCCACGGCCACCGGCACCGGATCGCCTTCAGCGTCGCAGACTACCGCCAGGCGCAACAGAGGGTTAGCCACCAGCGTGGCGAGCGCGCGCTGACGCCGGGCCTCGGCTGCGGGATCGGGCCGCGCGTCGGCTGCTAATTTCTGCGGACTTATGACGGCGACAGTTGCGACAGTTGCGACAGTTCGCCCCTTGGCCGCCTCAAGTGTCGCAGGTGTCGCAAGTGTCGCAGTCGCAGACTTGCCGGGATCGTCCGAAACTGCACCACGGATCAAAGCGGCAAGCGTCATACGGCCCCCAGGGACAGCAGCGCCGGGTTGACGTAAATGTCCTTTCTCTTTCCTTCCGACATTTCGCGGATGCGCCCTGCCTCGGTCAACTCGCGCAGGGCTTCCAGCAGCGCCGCCTTTTCCCGCAGGCGGGCAGGCGTCACGTTTCGCTGAATAAACCGGCGCGAAACAATGTGCGTCCGCTCCCGTCGGCAATGCTCGATTAACCACGTATCCAACCGCGCCGCATTCGCCAATTCCGCCGGCAGCGCAAGCTCACCGAAGAATCGCTGCGATTCGTTCAAGTGCCACGCCGCTATCCGGCTTGCCCCCTCGAAAGCATCAAGACCGATTGCGCTGCCCGCGCCCTCGAACATCTGGAACAATGCCGCCAGCCGTGCCGCGTTGTCGGCGGATTTGCTCGCCACGTCCCTCAGGTCGTAAAGCTCGCGACCGCTGGATAGTTCGCTTTCGATTTTATTGTGATACTCCACCCATGCCGCTTTGGCTTTCGGGGTCAGGGGCAGCATAGGCGGGGTTAGTGCGCCATCCTCATCAATGGGGGCGGGTTGATTCAGGATCGTGGCAATGCGCTGATGGAACGCAGCAAGGTGCGGCCAGTTCGCGGGGGGGTCAGTGAATGGCCGTTGCCCTTGGGTTGATTCAGGCCACGCCACAAGGAAGCGGGCGAGGAAGCCAGTGCCACGCGCCAGCGCCCCGGATCGGGTGAAGAATTCCCGCAAGGTCGGCTCCTGAACCTGCAAGGCCACAGTCAGCCGCGCACCGCGTACCGTGAAGGATTCCGAAGTGCGCCGGTCAATGGTCAGGCTTGTTCCGTCCCATAGAAGATTCAACAGGCCAAGATTCCGCATGACTGAATCCTTGCTCATGCCATGCGAACCGAAAACAATCCCGCCCTCGGCAGATACCACCCCGCCCGACGGCCATTGCTTTGCAAGCCCATAGGCCAGTGCTTCGGGGGTTGCATCGACATACAGTAGGCGGGGAATTCTTGGCGGCTCCGGCTTGTCGTGTTCCAGAACACGCAAGGCCGATTCCATGCCCGCCGTCGGCTTGCTGTCTTTGGCAAGCTGGCGGATTTTGTCCTTGATGCCGCCGCGCCTGGCTTCCCATGCGTCGATTGCTGCCCGATGGTCTTTCACTGCGGGTTTCGCCGCCTCGGCTTGGGCTTCCTCATAGTCACGGATCGCTCGGGTGAAGAAGCCGTCGCAGGTTGATTTCCGCTCGCCTGAATCGGCAATGGTCAGCATAAAGAGACTCGTCGGCCCGGTCAGCTTGTCGGCCCGCTTCACGTCCGCATGAGCTTGGCTCGCCAGAGACAACGCCGCCAGCGCCGACGATGCGACGAGCGGAATGGGTGCCTTGGCGAAGGCTTGAACCTCTATCACCGCTGCCCGAATGGGCAGGGGCAACGCATCAAGAGGGTATGGCTCCGGCTCGATCTTCGACAAGAGCGGCTGCGGCTCCGGCCATTCGTGCGCGCCCGCTGGCGTGCTGGCGTGTACCTCGGCCCGCACCCTCGGCAGCTTCGCCAAGTCCGCAGGCGTCGCGTCCTGGTGCGCCATGAGCCAATTTACGCAGTCGCCGCCCTCGGGCAGTTCGATCTCGGCCACGTCAATTTTCTCGACATTGCAGCCAAGTAAGCGCAGCTTCACCGCCACGCGCTCGGCGTGCTTGAGTCCTGGCTTGTCATTGTCCGGCCAGATCGTGACGGCGCGGCTCGCAAGCGGCGCGTAGTCCGCGCCTTCGTCGCTTGACGCGCTGCCTGCGGTAGTCGCCAGCAGCCCGAGCTTGGCGAGCGCATCGGCGCAGTTTTCACCCTCGACGTACCAGCACGGCGCACCGGGCTTTGCCGCGAGCGCGTGCAGCCCGTAGAGCGGCTTGCCGCTCGGAAAGTCCGGCTCGCC
>CAMDRF010000129.1 GCA_945906765.1 Nitrosovibrio sp. Nv4
TGACCTGATCCGCAAGGGCTCCCTGGCTGTCGGTGAAAACGGCGCGCGCGACCGACTGCAGCAGGATGCGGTCTTCGTTCGAGATCTGATCGGCGGATCGCACGAAGATTCCGCCGGACCGATCGATGACATGTGCTTCCACGCCGGCGGCGATCAGCCCCATGATCTGGTCGTGCAGCAGTTGGCGGTAGCCGCCGCGCTCTTCGTTCCAGATCACCAGGTCGACCGCCAATCCCTTCAGGCGCCAGTAGGCATGGGCCTGGACCAGTTGGCGCACCAGTTCGATGTTGGCCGGGTCCTTCAACTGCACCAGCACGATGGGCAGATCCCCCGAGATCGCGTATCCCCACAAACCAGATTGTCCGCGCCGGTTCTTGGCGATCATGCCCGCTTCCGCACGCAGCGCGGCATTGGCGTAGATGATCGAGCTGGCCAGGCGCCCATAGAGCTGCGCGTCGGCCTCGGTGACGTTGATCTGCCGCAGCGCCACCTGGCCGTGCGTCGATGCCATTTCGAACGCGCGATCGGCGAGGCGCCGGTCCTGGTATTTCTCGGCCAGCTGCAGGCAGGCGGCGCGGCTCTCGCCGATGCCGATGACCAGATCGAGCGTGGCGGTCTGCAGCGGATCGAGGGTAATGCGCTGCCGGATGGCGACGATGGGGTCCAGCACCGAGCCCTGGCTGCCCGACAGCGCACCCCCCGCATCGCGTAGCGCCTGAGGGTCGCTTGCGCTGTTGCCGCGGCCGACGAAACGCGCCCGATCCGTTTCATACGAAACCTCCGCGGCGTCCACCCCGTGCACCGCCATCAGGTGCAGCATCCACAGCGTCTGCTCGCCGCGCGAGCGCGGCCGGCGCGTGCACAGGATGGCCTGCTGCGCGTGAACGATCTCGGTCTGCACAAACAGCTTGCTGAACGCCGGATGCAGGGCGTCCGCGGCAGCGGCGGCGAGCACCACTTCGGCATAGCTGGTCACCTCGATCATCCTGCGCGTGCCGGAGCGGTTGGTGATGCGTACCCGGCGCAGCTCGATGTCATCCTCGGGCGACACCACGATCTCGGTATGCGTATCGAAATCCGGGTCATGGCGGCGGAACTCCACCCGCTGCTCGGTGAACACCGCTTCGTAGGTTTCCGTGCGTGTCAGCGTCGGCTGAAAAGCCGATGACCAGACCTTCCCGCTCGTCAGGTCGCGCAGGTAACAGAACGTGCCCCACTGATTCGTGATCATCACGTTGTAGCGGCCGTTCGAGAGCAGCTGCACTGCCGGTGTCCTCGTATCGGGCGTGCTGAAGACGCGCATCGGCATCTCGGGAGTCTCGGCGGCTGCCCGGGAATCCACGCGCTCCGGATGGCTCAAATACAACGCATTTGCTTTCGGTATCCGTTCCTGGAGCAACAGCAGGGTCGCCTGGAACAGCAGGTCCGACACGAAGCGCCGCTGCATCGGCCGGTCCAGCAGCAGGTACGCCAGCGACAGCAGGCTCATCCGGTGGTGGGCCATGAACGAACGCACGACGGCGCTGGTCTGCGCGCGGCGCAGACGCGCCGGGGTGTAGTCGACCGCCTCATAAAAACCGTATCTGCCGAGGATGCCGTCAGCTGCGAGCCGTTGCAGATTCTCGCAGGCCTCCTCGGGCGCGACCATCAGCGCGAGCGCCGTGGCATACGGCGCGATCACCAGATCCTCGCTCGCCCGTCGCCGTGCGATATCGCCTCCTGCGCGATGTCGTAGACCCGCGGCAACCCGGCCGACGGCCCGTTGCCCAGACGCGGCAGCTCCCGGCTGTAATCCCTGGGCAGGTGCCTTCTGGCGGTGCGTATCTGCTCTTCGATCAGGTGGAAGTTATCGAGCAGCCATTCTCCGGCAGGCGTGCCCGGGCGGTTGTCCTTGATCGCCGCCGTCAGCAGATCGCAGGCTTTGAGCAGCACGGCTTCGTTCTCGGCGAGGCGCGTGAGCAGGAGGTCGCGCGTGCGTTTGGCCCCCAGCGAATGCGAGGCGGTCAGCGCCTAGCCGTGCTGTTCCATCTGATCGGCGCTGAACAGCTCCGATCGCAGCGGCGGCTCTTCGATCGCGTCATCCGCCATCCAGCCGCCGCGCCGGAACAGCGCCAGCACCTGGAGCAGGCTTCGAGCCACGATATTGCCGTTGTTTTTCAATCGTTCAGCCTCTTTGCTGATCGGCACATACGGAGGAGGAAGGTACAGTAGAAATTCCATGGTAAGCATTTGAAGGTGCTGAAGCTACGGTGCGCGTCGACTCGGCCGGCACGCACGACTATCACGTCGGCGAGCCGCCGGACCGGCGCGCGACCGAGCACGCATATCGGCGCGGCTACGATCTCTCGGGATTGCGCGCGCGCCAGGTGGTGCGGCGTGATTGCCGGATTGAAGGAAGCGGACGTCCCTGACCCGTACTATGGCGAACCGGAGGGTTTCGAACAGGCGCTGGACATGGTCGAGGCCGCTTCACGCGGCCTGATCGACCATATCCGGGCTCACTTGTTTTGCGTTTCGACCTGAACGAGTTGCGTTTCAGCCGCGGCAGCCGCAGCCGGTTTTTCGCGACGCGGCCGGCCCAGCCGCACCGGTTCCGGCTCAGGCAAAGGCTGCTTTGCTTTCGAGGAATCGGTCTCCACCATCTGCAATCCGGATTCGGTACGTGGCTGTTCCATGCGTGGTTCTTCAACGCGCGGTTCTTCAATGCGCTGTTGTTCAACGCGGGGCGCCGCAGCGGGCTCGGGCACGGGGTCGTGGTGCGTCTGCGACTCAGACTCGTTCGCCTGCGCCTCGCGTTGCATCTTCAGCCGGTGTTCCTCCAGCTGTTGCGCGTAGAGGGACTGCTCCGGGCTCTGAGGCTGAGGCGCGTGCTCGGGCCGGCGTTCTCCGCGATCGGGGCGATCGCCACGATCAGCGCCGCCACGGCCACGACCACCTCGATTGCGCCGTCCGCGGCGCGGCTCTTCGCCTTCTTGCCGCGGCGCACGGTTGCCGTCTTCCGGCCCCGCATCAGGGCCTTGCTGCGCGGGTGGCCGCGGTTGCTGCTGCGGACGCGGATGACGCTGTTCGGGTCGCCGCTCACCCTGCGGAGCATCGGTCTGAGGCCGATCCTGCCTGCCGTTCGGACGCTCTGCCTGCGAACGCTCTGCCTGCGGCTGCTCAGCCTGTTGCGGAACTTCCGTGTTCGGTCGATCGCCGTTCGGCCGCTCCGGCCGGGGTTGCTGTTGTTGCGGGGGGCGCTGGTCGCGCCGCGGTTGCTGGTCGCGCTTTGCATCGCGATCGCCGCGCTGCTGGTCCGGCCGGCCACCGCGTCCGTCGCGCTGGTGATCACGCGTGCCATCGCCACGTCCGCCACGTCCATCGCGTCCGCCACGTCCACCGCGTCCGCCACGCTCGCCGCGCCGATGCTCGTTCCGGTCGCGCGATTCGTCGTTGCCACGTTCAGGGCGTTGCGGCCGTGCGCTACGCATGCCCGGTTCGTTTGCCGCTGCGGGCTGCTTGGCCGGCTTGTCCGTCTTGAGCCAGCCGAACAGGCGTCCAAGGAATCCGGAGCGCGTCGGTTCGGCGGCGGTAGCTGCGGCAGGGGCGGGCGCCGCGGCGGCAGGTGCTGCGGCAGGGCGGGCCTGCGGTTCCGCAACGACCGGCGCGGGTTGATCGGGCACGATGCCTTGTACCGCCGCGAGCTGGCGTTCTTTTTTCGGTTCCGCATCCTGTCCCGGCGCCTTGGGTTCCTCGGGCTGCTCGACCATTTCGTAGCTTGAGGGCACATGCTCCATCTGGTTCAATTCATCGTGCTTCAGGCGCTGCACCTTGTAGTGCGGCGTCTCAAGGTGCGGGTTGGGCACCAGCACGATGTTCACCTTGATGCGCGCTTCCAGCTTCTGGATCTCGGCGCGCTTTTCATTCAGCAAGAAGGAGGCCACGTCGACCGGCACCTGCGCGTGCACCGCGCCGGTATTTTCCTTCATCGCTTCTTCCTGGATGATGCGCAGCACGTGCAGCGCCGTCGATTCGGTGCCGCGGATGAATCCGGTGCCGCCGCAGCGCGGGCAGCTGATGTGCGCGGTTTCCTCGAGCGATGGCTGCAGGCGCTGGCGCGAAAGCTCCATCAGGCCGAAGCGGGAAATCTTGCCGATCTGGACGCGCGCGCGGTCATGGCGCAGCGAATCGCGGAAACAGTTCTCGACTTCGCGCTGGTTCTTCTGCGATTCCATGTCGATGAAGTCCACCACGATCAGACCGCCCAAGTCGCGCAGGCGCAGCTGGCGGGCGACTTCCTCAGCTGCTTCGAGGTTGGTGCGGTAGGCGGTTTCCTCGATATCGTGGCCCTTGGTGGAGCGTGCCGAATTGACGTCGATGGAGACCAGCGCTTCGGTATGGTCGATCACGATCGCGCCGCCCGAAGGCAGGTTGACGTGCCGGCCGTAAGCGCTCTCGATCTGGTGCTCGATCTGGAAGCGCGAGAACAGCGGCACGTCGTCGCGGTAAAGCTTGACCTTGCCGACGTTGGCCGGCATTACGGTCTGCATGAAAGCGACCGCCTGGTCGTAGATTTCCTCGGTGTCGACGAGGATTTCGCCGATGTCAGGCTGGAAATAGTCGCGGATCGCGCGGATCACGAGGCTCGATTCGAGATAGATCAGGTACGGTTTCTGGGCCGGCTCCTTGGCCGCGCCGTCGATCGCCTGCCACAGCTGCAGCAGGTAGTTCATGTCCCACTGCAGTTCCTCGACCGTGCGGCCGATCGCGGCGGTGCGCGCGATGACGCTCATGCCATCCGGCACCACCAGCTGGTCGATGGTGTCGCGCAGCTCGTTGCGGTCCTCGCCCTCGACGCGGCGCGAAACGCCGCCGCCGCGGGGATTGTTCGGCATCAGGACCAGATACCGTCCGGCCAGGCTGATGAAGGTGGTAAGCGCCGCGCCTTTGTTGCCGCGTTCGTCCTTCTCGACCTGGACGGTGATGTCCTGCCCGTCGGAGAGGGCATCCTGGATCCTGGCGCGGCCGACGTCGACGCCGGGGCGGAAGTAGTTCCTCGCCACCTCCTTGAAGGGCAGGAAGCCGTGCCGTTCCTCGCCGTAATCGACGAATGCGGCTTCGAGGCTGGGCTCGATCCGCGTGATGATGGCTTTGTAGATATTGCTCTTGCGTTGTTCCCTGGCTGCCGACTCGATGTCGAGGTCAACCAGCTTTTGGCCTTCCACTATGGCGACGCGCAGCTCTTCTTGCTGGGTCGCGTTAAACAACATGCGTTTCATTTCGTGTTCTCCCGCGCACGCAGGAGCTATGTTGCCCGGATGCTCAGTGTTCTCCTTGGGGGGAAAAGACCAGTCAAATGGACCACGCCGTCTGCGCGCGTTTCCAGTACCATCGCTACTTCCGGTGAGCGAAATTAACCACTGTACTTCGGGTCCGGTCGGGTTTCTACCCATCAGGACAGGAGGCGGGTTGC
>CAMDRF010000130.1 GCA_945906765.1 Nitrosovibrio sp. Nv4
GACCGCACCCAGTTCGTGCGCGCGCCCAAGAAAAGCGCAGCGGAGGAAAAGAACGAGGGCGCTGTCGTCTAACGCAGGATCTGCACCAGGTTGGAGTAGTCGTCGGTCCAGATACGCCAGCCGGCCCGCTCTTCGGGCGCCTCGGGCGAAGCCGCCTTGATCTCCTCCGTCTCCAGCGCGCTGGGCTCGCGCGATACCAGGACCCAGTCGGTGGTGGTGTGGTCGTCGTCCCCGTCCTTGCCCTTGTCGGACACCAGCACCGCGTGCGCGCCGTGCTCCTTCGCCAGCCGCGCCACCACCGGGACGAGATTCAGGAACCGGTTGGAGACGTGGAACGCGACGATGCCGCCGGGCTTCATGTGCCGCAGGTATGCGCCAAGCGCCTCGGTGGTGATCAGGTGGACCGGGATCGCGTCGCTGGAAAATGCGTCGATCGCGAGCAGGTCGAAGCGTTGCGGCGATTCCCTTTCGAGGTTGAGACGCGCGTCGCCGAGGGCCATTTCGATGCCGGCCGGGCTGTCGGACAGGAAGGTGAACTCCGAGCGCGCGATCCTGATCACCTGCGGATTAATCTCATAGAAGCGGTAGACGTCGCCCTTGCGCCCGTACGCGGCCAGCGTTCCGGTTCCCAGTCCGATGACGCCGACGCGAATCGCGCCTTTTGCCTGCCTTGCGGCCATCGCGGCGCCAACGCCGGAAGTCGGCTGGTAATAGGTGGTCGGCTTGCGCCGTCCGCCCTCGGTCATGTCCTGTTCGCCGTGCATGATCACGCCGTGCACCAGCCGGCGCAGGTGGTAGGCCTCGCCCGGGACGCCGTATTCCTTGACCCGGATCACGCCGTAGAAATTGCGTTCCGAGACGAGCACGTCCTTCTGGAAGCGCGCGCCTTCGTAGGCGGCGCAGGCGGCCACCGCGAGCAGCACGCCCAAGCTTGCCCAGCGCGCAATCCTGTTCACCGGCGCGAAGCGCACCGCCGCCAGCAGCGCGAGCGCGATCAGCGCGAGTCCGAGTTCATAGTGGGCATTGAAGGCGAGCGGCGCGACGACAGCGACCAACAGGCCGCCAATCGCACCGCCGGCGGAGAGGGTCAGGTAGAAGGCCGTGAGGTGGCGCGCCGCCGGCCGCGCGCGATACAGCTCGCCATGGCAGAACAGGCAGGCGACGAACAGGCCGGACAGGTACATGCCGATCTGCATCCAGAGATCGAACTGGAATCTCGTATCCACCAGCAGCCAGGCCATGCCGGCCAGCCAGACGAGGACGATCGACCAGAAAATCTCGACCCGGTACAGGTTGAAACCCAGAATTCCGCCCTCGAAGGCGAGGATGAAGGTGAGCAGATAGAGCGTCAGCGGCGCGAGCCACAGCAGCGGGATCGCGGCGACGTTCTGCGTTACATGGTTGGTCACCGCGAGCAGCATGACCGAGCCGGTCGCCGACAGCGCGAGCCAGAGCAGGGTGTCGGCACGGCGCGGGGGAGGAATATCTTCTGCTGCTTTGGTTTTTTCTGTTTGATGTTTTGAAGAAACAGACCAGGACAGTACAGCGCACAAAACGGCAAAGACCGCGAAAAGAGCGGACCACCAGACCACCTGCTCGCGGTTGCCGAGGAACGGCTCGACCAGCAGCGGATAGCCGATCAGCGCCAGCAGCGAAGCCAGGTTCGACACCGCGAACAGCCGGTACGGATCGACGCCGGGGCGCGCGCGCGCGAACCAGGCCTGCAGCAACGGGCTGGTCGAGGCAAGCAGCAGGTACGGCAGCCCCACGCTGGCGGTCAGCACCAGCAGGATCCGGGTGATCGGCTCGTCCGTGCCGGCGGGCTTCCACATGTCGCTGGGCGCGATCGGCAGCAAAGCGAGGGCGACGGCGAGCAGCACCGAGTGGAGCACCGCCTGCGAGCGCGGCTGCAGCTTCGCGTTGGTGGCATGCGCGTAGGCGTAGCCCGCGAGCAGCAGCGTCTGGAAGAACAGCATGCAGGTCGTCCACACGGCGGCCGTGCCCCCGAACCAGGGCAGGATCTGGCGCGCGATCAGCGGCTGCACGAGGAACAGCAAAAACGAAGACAGAAAAATCGTCGCGGCGTAGCTCATCCGCGACTCAGATTTGTTTGGCGAGCCGCGCTGCGAGGCCGGTGTAGGTGGCGGGTGTCAGGGCGAGCAGCCGCTTCTTCTCCGGCGCGGGAATCGGCAGCGTGCGGATGAACGCGGCGAGCTGCTTCTGATCGAGTTTCTTGCCGCGCGAGAGCGCCTTGAGCTTTTCGTAGGCCCCTGCAACGCCGTGCCGGCGCATCACCTGCTGCACCGCCTCGGTGAGCACTTCCCAGTTGGCATCCAGGTCCTCGACGATGCGCCGGGGATTGGCATCGAGCTTGCCGAGGCCGCGCAGGCAGGACGTGCAGGCGAGCAACGAATGGCCGAGCGCATTGCCCGCGTTTCTCAGCGCGGTGGAGTCCGACAGGTCGCGCTGCCAGCGCGACACCGGCAGCTTGTCCGAGAGATGGCGCAGCAAGGCGTTGGCAATGCCGATGTTGCCCTCGGAATTCTCGAAGTCGATCGGGTTGACCTTGTGCGGCATGGTCGAGGAGCCGACCTCGCCCCGCTTGGTCTTCTGCCGGAAATAGCCGAGCGAGATGTAGCCCCAGAGGTCGCGGTCGAGGTCCAGCAGGACGGTATTGGCGGCCGCGTAGGCGTCGAACAGCTCGGCGAACGAATCGTGCGGCTCGATCTGGGTCGTGTAGGGATTGAATTCCAGTCCCAGCCCCTGCACGAAGCGCGCGCAGAAACGCTCCCATTCGAAATCCGGGTAGGCGACGTTGTGGGCGTGGTAATTGCCGGTCGCGCCGTTAATTTTCCCCAGCAGCGGCACCACCGCGATGCGCGTCCGGGCACGCCGCAGGCGATGCACGACGTTGGCGAGTTCCTTGCCGAGCGTGGTCGGCGAGGCCGGCTGGCCGTGGGTGCGCGAAAGCATCGCGAGCGCCGCGTGCCGGTGCGCCAGTTCGCGCAGCACGGCAATGAGTTCGTCCAGCTTCGGCAGCATCGCGCTTTCGCGCGATTCGGCGAGCATCAGCGCGTACGAAAGGTTGTTGATGTCCTCCGAGGTCGCCGCGAAATGGATGAACTCGAGCGCGCCTTGCACCTCGCGGTTCTTGCCCAGGCGCGCCTTGAGCCAGTACTCGATCGCCTTGACGTCGTGGTTGGTCTCGGTTTCGATCGCTTTTATCCGTTTTGAATCAATTTCATTGAACTTCAATACCAATTCATTGAGCAAGGCCACCGTCTTGCGGGAGAACGGCTTCAGCTCGGCGATCGCCGGTTCGGCGGCAAGCGCCATGAGCCACGCCAACTCGACGCGCACGCGGTAACGGATGAGCGCGTGTTCGCTGAAGAACGGCCTGAGCGGGTCCGCGGATTTTGCGTAGCGGCCGTCGAGCGGCGACAGCGCAGTGAGCGTGGAGGTCATGCTGCGTATTATATAATTCGCCCCCGCCATGAAACTACTCGGCTCCGTCCCCAGCCCTTATACCCGCAAGGTGCGCATCGTCCTCGCGGAAAAGAAGATCGACTGCGATTTCGAGGTGGCCGACGTCAATCCGCCCGAAAATCCGGTAAATGCCCACAATCCGCTCGGCAAGGTGCCCACGCTGCTGCTGGACGAGGGCACGGCGCTGTTCGATTCGCGCGTCATCGTGGAATTTCTCGACAGCGTGTCGCCGATCTCGCGCCTGATCCCCGACGACAACCGCGAACGCGTCGCGGTGCGCCGCTGGGAAGCGCTCGCCGATGGCTCGCTGGATGCCGGGCTGCTGATCCGCTACGAGTCGCTGCGGCCGAAGAACGAGCAAAGCGCCGCCTGGACCGGCAAGCAGGCCGGGAAACTGAAGCGCGGGCTGGCGATGATCGCCGCAGAGCTGGGCGACAAGCCCTGGTGCCACGGCGAACGCTACTCGCTGGCCGACATCGCGGTGGGCTGCTGCCTGGGCTGGGTGGAGTTCCGCAAGCCCGGCGGTGTCGATTGGCGTGCCGAATACCCGAACCTCGAGCGCTTCTACGGCAAACTGATGGAACGCCCCGCATTCGCCGACACCGCACCGCCCAAGGCCTAGCTGATTACTGCTCCACCCAGGCAAACCGCGCCTTCGTAGAGCACCACCGACTGGCCGGGCGTCACCGCCCACTGCGGCCGGGCGAACTCCATCGCGATTTCTTTCTCGTCCGAGCGGGTGATGATGCAGGCGCAGTCCGCCTGGCGATAACGCGTCTTGGCGGAGTGCGTGGCGCCTTCTTCAGGCGCATCCCCCGAAACCCAGCTCGCGTCCTGCGCCCTGAGCGCGCGCTTCATCAGCAGCGGATGATCGTGGCCCTGCACCACCACCAGCGTATTGCAAGCCATGTCCTTGTCGGCCACGTACCAGGCATCGCCCGCGCCGCCGGACTTCCCGCCGATGCCGATGCCTTTTCTCTGGCCGATCGTATAGAAGGCGAGCCCGATATGCTGTCCTATTGTTTTTCCAGAAGAATTTTTGATGGGACCTGGTTCGCGCACAAGATATCGATTCAGAAATTCACGGAACGGCCGCTCGCCGATGAAGCAGATGCCGGTCGAATCCTTCTTCGCGTGATTGGGCAGGTGCGCCTCCCGCGCGATGCGGCGGATCTCGCCCTTTGTCTGATTTCCCAGTGGGAAAATGACTTTCGAGAGTTGAGCTTGCGTAAGCCGGTGCAGGAAATAGCTCTGGTCCTTCGACGCATCCGTTCCCCGGTGCAGTTCGTACAGCGCATGCTTCTCCAACACGCGCGCATAGTGGCCAGTGGCGATGCGCGTCGCGCCCAGGTCGATGGCGTGGTCGAGGAACGCCTTGAACTTGATCTCGGCGTTGCACAGCACGTCCGGGTTGGGCGTGCGCCCGGCCTGGTATTCGCGCAGGAACTCGGCGAACACCCGGTCCTTGTATTCGGCGGAGAAATTCACCGCTTCCAGCTCGATGCCGATCACGTCCGCCGCGGCGGCCGCGTCGACCAGGTCCTCGCGCGTAGAGCAGTAGGCGTCGTTGTCGTCGTCCTCCCAGTTCTTCATGAACAGGCCGGCCACGTCGTAGCCCTCGCGCTTCAGCAGCAGCGCGGCCACCGCGGAATCCACCCCGCCCGACATGCCGACGACGATTCGCTCACCCATAAGTCTTGGAGAGCACGGTGAGCGGGAAATTGCAGCCGGCCAGGTAGTCGTCCACGCATTGCTGGACCAGAGGCGAACGGTGTTGCTCCGCCCTTCCCCTCAACTCCCGGACGTTCAACCAATGCAGTCCGAGGATTTCCTTGTCCAAAGGTAAGCTCTCGACGCCGAGAACCTTGCCTGAAAAGCAGAAGCGCAGAAAAGT
>CAMDRF010000131.1 GCA_945906765.1 Nitrosovibrio sp. Nv4
CCCGGCAGTTGGTCTCGCTGATAGTACTGCGAGTGGACCAACTCGACGCTGAGCGTCTTGCCCAATTCAGGAATCACATTGCGTGCGCTGTTGTCCTTGCAGCGAAAGGCGTCGTAGACGGCACGCACCCGGCCAACGTGGTACCAGAATATCGCCTGCTCCGGCCGGTCTCCGGACATTACGTTGGCGACCGCGTAGAGCGCCTGCGGTATCTGGCCGGCGGCACCAGCGCCGGGACGGCGCCTTTTTCAGCCAGCGCGGGTTTGGCGGGCGTCTGCGCGTGCCGCGCAACGGCGCAGCCGAGCGAGCCGACGAAAAGTGCAACGAGTCTTAGCATTGGGATTCCCTAGCCCTGGTAAACGGGCCCGAGCGGCCGCAGGCGCAGGCCCTTGCGCATCCGGGTCCAGGTGAATTCGGTCGGATCCGCGAGCGCGGGGCCGGGTGCTTTGACCACCAGAATCTCTTTCGAGATCGGTTCGAAGTCGGCGCGGAAATGCACCGAACTCTTCAACGCGAGGATGCGGCTGCGGACCGGCTCGACGCCGAGGTGGCGGAACATTTCCTGGTCGCCGGCCTGGCATTTCCTCGACGCAAGAACAACCCGCACCCCTGGCGCCGATTTGCTCCGCAGCAGCGCCATCGGCCCGAGCTGCATGCGAAAGCCTTTGAACATCGGCCCGGTGCAGGTGAATTTGCCGTCGCCGAGCTGCTCCACCGTGAATTCGCCTTCGCAGGGGGAATCGCCGGGAATATTCGAGCGTCCTCCGAGTTTGAAGATTGAAGTAAACCCCATACCCACTTCATGCGCCCTCTTGGCAGCCTCGCCATCGATCAGCAGGCCGAGCACTGCGTCCTGCGCCTTTTGCTGAATGAGCGACTTCAACAGTCCCGTGGTGTCGCCGTTGCCGCCGGCGCCCGGGTTGTCCTGCGTGTCGGCGAGAATCACCGGCGCGCCGGGCTCGCCGCGGCTGCGCGCGCGCGCCACCGCGTCGTCGGGCAGGTGGAGCTCCAGCGCGAAGTCCTTTTCGGCGTCGGCGACCATGCCGCGCAATCGCTGCACGGAATTGAACGTGCTTTTTTCATCCGAACCATAGCCGAAAACAGCCATGCCGCACTCCGGAAAATCCGCCATCGGAAAGCCCGGCGTGAACGACAGCGTGACGTCGTTTTCGCGCCCGATGTCCTCGTAGAGCGTCTTGCAGGGATCGACGAAGGAGCACTGCGACGGCAGGCCGGTCAGGTAATCGAGCGTGCGCCAGTGTTTGGCGAGAGGCGTTCCCGCGCGCAGCATGCGAGCGAGCAGGTCCGCCGCGCGCGCCCCGGTTTCGGCCATGTCCACGTGCGGATAGGTGCGGTAGGCAACCAGCGCGTCGCAGCGCTCGAACATTGCCTGCGTAAAGTTGCAGTGCAGGTCGAGGCTCGCCACCACCGGCACGCGCGGGCCGACGGCCTCGCGTACGCGGCGCAGGATCTCGCCTTCGCCGTCGTCGTGCGCCTCGGTGACCATCGCGCCGTGGAGATCCAGGTAGACGCCGTCCACGGGAAGTTGTTTATTTAAATAAGAAATTAACCCGGCAACAATGCGCTCGAACGCTTCCGTGGTGACGTGCGCCGAGGGGCTGGCCGCGGCCCAGGCGGTGGCGACCAGGTCATGTCCTTGCGCGCGCAACGCCTGGATGGCGCCGGCGGCGGGAATGTTGGCGCCCTCCACCGCTGCGAACACGGCTTCGCCGTACTGGGCGCCGGGCCAGCCGCCGCCCGCCTCGAACGCCGCATAGTCGGCCCTGGAGGGCGCGAAAGTATTTGTCTCGTGCTGCATGCCGCCGATTGCGATACGTGCCATGGCCTGATACCCTGTTTCTCGATTTCTACCCGGGGGATTTTCTCATGCGAAAGCTCGTTGCACTCGTTGCGCTCACTGCCGCATTCGGTATTTCGCATGCCCAGGACAAGGTCCTGCGCGTCGTGCCGCACTCCAACCTCTCGATCCTGGACCCAGTCTGGACCACGGCGTACATGAGCCGCAACCACGGCTACATGATCTACGACACCCTCTTCGGCACCGACGAGAAGAACAACATCAAGCCGCAGATGGTCGAGTCCTGGACTGAAAGTCCCGATCACCGGCTTTGGTCTTTCAAGCTTAGAAAAGGCCTCGAATTCCACGACGGCAAACCGGTCACCAGCGAAGACGTGGTCGCCTCGCTCGCGCGCTGGGGCAAGCGCGACGCCATGGGCTCGGCGCTGATGACGTTCGTGGACCGCATGGACACGCCTTCGGCTGACACCTTCCGCATCTTCCTGCGCGAGGCCTGTGGCTTCACGCTGGAGGCGCTCGGCAAGCCGTCTTCGAACGTGCCGTTCATCATGCCCAAGCGCGTCGCCGATACCGACCCGTTCAAACAGATCGACGACTACATCGGCTCCGGCCCCTACGTGTTCAAGAAGGACGAGTTCAAGCCCGGCGACAAGGCGGTGTACGTCAAGTTCGCCAAGTACGTGCCGCGCAAGGAAGCGCCCTCGGGCACCACCGGCGGCAAGAACGTCTACGTGGACCGCGTGGAGTGGAACCTCGCGCTGCGCGACGCGCAGGCGCAGGTCAACGCGTTGCAAAAAGGCGAAGTGGACATCATCGAGGCGCTCGGTTTCGATTTTTTCGAGAACGCGAAGAAGGACCCGAACATCCAGATTCCCAAGTACTCGACGGTGAACCTGCAGTACATGGCGCGCTTCAACCACCTGCACAAGCCGTTCGACAACCCCAAGGTGCGCCAGGCAGTGCTGGCGGCGTTCGATCAGAAGCAGTTCCTGCAGGCGCAGGTCGGCGTCAAGGAGCTCTACAACACCTGCGCGTCGATGTTCACTTGCGGCACACCCTACGGCAGTCCCGCCGGCAGCGACATCCAGTCCAAGTCCAACATGAAGAAGGCGCAGGAGTTGGTGAAGGCCTCCGGCTACGACGGCACGCCGATCGTGGTGATGAAGCCGACCGACCTGGCCTCGATCCAGAAGCTACCGGACGTCGCAGCGCAGCTGCTGCGCCAGGCCGGCTTCAAGGTGGACCTGCAGGCGATGGACTGGCAGACCCTGGTCGGGCGCCGCGCGAAGAAGGATCCGATCGACAAGGGCGGCTGGAACATGTTCCTTACCGCCTGGCAGGGCCACGACATCTGGAACCCGATCGCCAACCCGACCATGGACACGCGCGGCGAGGCCTCGGGCTGGTTCGGCTGGGGCAAGGACGACAAGCTGCTCGCGCTGCGCGCGCAGTTCATGCGCGAGACGGACAACGCGCAGAAGAAAAAGCTCGCCGACGCGATCCAGACGCGCGCCTTCGAGATCGGCACGCATGTGCCGCTGGGCGAATACTCGCAACCGATGGCCGCGCGCAAGAACATCAGCGGCTTCTTCATTACCAACGGCAATATCTACTGGAACTTGAAGAAAAACTGATTTTTTCTTCCATTTGATTTCCTTCGTCGCGCGGAGGCTGCTCGCCACCGTCCCGGTGCTGCTGATCGTGGCGGTGCTGGTGTTCCTGATGCTGCGCTTCGCACCGGGCGATCCGGCGGCGATCCTCGCCGGCGACGCCGCCAGCACCGAACAGATCGCGCGCATCCGCGCCGAACTCGGCCTGGACCGGCCGATCCTCGCGCAGTTCGGCATCTGGATCGGCAACATGGCGCGCGGCGATCTGGGCGAATCGTTCTACTACAAGATGAAGGTGGCGACGCTGATCGGCCAGCGCCTGGAACCCACGCTGGCGCTCGCCACGCTCACCATCCTGTTCGCGATCGCGGTGGCGGTGCCGCTGGGGGTGGTGGCGGCGTGGCGCTTCGGCGGCTGGTTCGACCGCGCGCTGATGGGCTTCTCGGTGCTCGGCTTCTCGGTGCCGGTGTTCGTCCTCGCCTACGTCCTGATCTACGTCGTCTCGCTCAAGCTCGGCTGGCTGCCGGTGCAGGGCTACCAGCGGATTGCGGAAGGCTTCGGGCCGTTCCTGCGGCACCTGATCCTGCCTTCATTCACCTTGTCGGTGATCTACATCGCGCTCATCGCCAGGGTGACGCGCGCCGCGGTGCTGGAGACGCTGGGCGAGGATTACATCCGCACCGCGCGCGCCAAGGGCCTGCCCGAATTCCGCGTGCTGGTGCACCACGGGCTGGCGAACGCCGCGGTGCCGATCGTCACCGTGATCGGCATCGGCATCGCGCTGCTGATCGGCGGCGTGGTGGTGACGGAATCGGTGTACGCGATTCCCGGCCTGGGCAGGCTGACCGTGGACGCGGTGCTGGCGCGCGATTTCCCGACGATCCAGGGCGTGATCCTGTTTTTTTCCTTCGTCTACGTGCTGCTCAACCTGCTGATCGATCTGTCCTACGTGTTCCTCGACCCAAGAATCCGTTACTGATCCGCCACCCGACATGGTCCTGAAAAACTGGTCGGTACGCATCGGCGGCAGCGCCCTCGCCCTGCTGGTGCTGATCGCGCTCGCCGCGCCCTGGCTCGGCACCGTGGACCCGTCCCTCTTCGACGCCGGCAGCCGCGACCTGCGGCCGGGCGCGAGCGGCGACATCGTCACGCTCGAGGGCGAGACGCTGCGGCACACCTTCCTCATGGGCTCGGACTCGTTCGGCCGCGACATCTACAGCCGCGTGCTCTACGGCACGCGCGTCTCGCTGCTGGTCGGGATCCTCTGCGCGCTGGTCGCGGTTTCGATCGGCATCGCCTGCGGCCTGCTCAGCGGCTACCTGCGCTGGCTCGACGGCATCCTGATGCGTGTCATGGACGGCATCATGGCGATCCCCGCGATCCTGGTGGCGATTTCGCTGGTGGCGCTATGGCGCGGCAGCGTCGCCACGGTGGTCATCGCCATCGCCATCCCCGAGATTCCCCGCGTCACGCGCCTGGTGCGCTCGCTGGTGCTCACGATCCGCGAAGAGCCCTACGTCGAGGCCGCGATCGCGCTGGGCACTCCCACCTGGAAGATCATGTTTGGCCACATCCTGCCCAATTGCGTCGCACCGCTGGTCGTCCAGGGGACCTACGTCTGCGCCTTCTCGATCCTGGTCGAGGCGATCCTGTCGTTCCTCGGCGTCGGGCTGCCGCCCGACATCCCGACCTGGGGCAATGTCATGGCCGAGGGCCGGACACAGTTCAACGACTATCCGCACAACATCTTCTTCCCGGGGCTGTTCCTCGCCGCCACGGTGCTTGCCGTGAATATGCTGGGAGACGGGTTGCGCGACACCCTCGACCCAAAAATGGCAAAACGGATATGAACGTTCTTGAAGTGAAGGATTTGAGCATTGCGCTTCCGCAAGGAGGTGACCGGCCGCACGCCGTGTCGCAGGTTTCGTTCACGGTGGGCCGCGGCGA
>CAMDRF010000132.1 GCA_945906765.1 Nitrosovibrio sp. Nv4
CTCTGGACAAGGAGTGAACCATGACCAAAATTGCCCCCTTCGATGCTGCCGACTACCTTGATGATGAGGAAACCATCGCGGAATATATAACCGCTGCATTGGAAGACCCCAACCCCGATGTATTTTTGACCGCCGTGCGTGATGTGGCACGCGTCCGCGGTATGGCTCAACTCGCAAAAGACTCCGGCTTGGGGCGTGAAAGCCTATACAAAGCGCTTACGCCTGGCGCCAAACCGCGCTACGACACGATGCTCAAGCTGCTTCACGCACTAGGTGTAAAGCTTTCGGCTTCACCCGTGCCCCCATGAGTTTGTCGCGGTCCCGACTCGCAATGCCCAACTTTAGCTGCAGCGGACGCGATAAAGCGCGCCGCTGAGCATGACGCGCGGCGAGAGGAGACTATATGAAGAAGGCCAATGATCAGATGCGGTCCGAGTACAAGCGCTCGGACTTTGCGCGATTGGAGCGCGGCAAGTTCTATGCGGAGGTCGCGAAAGGGACGACTGTCGTACTCCTTTCGGCGAAGAACGCAAAAGCTTTTCCCACATCGCAAGCGGTCAATGATGCGTTGGCCGGGTTGCTCACGGTCGGCAAGCAGACATCACGCATAACCCGGCGCTCAGCACGGACGCGCGCGAGGACGGCGCGCGCCGGCTAGCTCTAGTCCTCATCAAGCGAGACTTCGACGATGCTCAATCGAAGCGTTTTGATCGTTCGGCCGAAGCAACCATATCTTGATTGGGCACCCGGCTTAGATGATTCGGGCCTTCTTCCGGACGCTGATGGCGAGAAGACAATTTACCTTCTCCCGGACTTCGAGAACGACGAAGAGGGATGGGAATACGTCAAGGAATTTCATGCTGAGGTTTTTGAGCGCGAGCTTGACGGGTGGCACACCGACGAATCTGCTTGGCCCCCGAATAGAGACTTCACGATGTTCCAGGAATAATTTGACATCGAAATTCACTCGGCCGTAGAAGATCTCGTTGAAGCAGAGTTGATTGACGATGAGGACTAACCACGCAATCGACAGCGACACTTGGCAAGCGCAGCTGGCGCTCGCGCGTGCGCGTCATTGCGGACGTTGAGGCTTCTCACTGGAAAGCGAGATCGGACGAGATCTTACTTGGCAACACAATAACCGCTACGGCGAGAGTGACGAATGACAGCAGCGATGGAGTTCGGACGGTTGAGCCAGTGGCGTGACACCGGGAGCCTCGGTGAGGCGAAAGCACGCGAGCTCGCGGCGCGGCTCGAACTGCGTGCCCGCGCCGAGGACGAGACCGCTGCACGGGAGGAGTATCTGCGCCTGCTCGGCGTAGTACCGGGCGAACGCGTGCTCGACGTGGGCTGCGGGAGCGGCGTGGTCACGCGGGCGATTGCACAGCGCGTTGCCCCGGGCGGACGCGCCGTCGGCATTGACCCGAGTCCCGCGCTGCTCACGGTGGCCCGCGAGTATGCCGACGCGGCTGGGCTCGGCGGGCTGATCGAGCTACGCGAGGGCGACTGTCGCAATCTCCCGTACCCCAACGCGTCGTTCGATGCCGTCCTGGCGGCAACCGTGCTCGCGCATGTGCCCGATGCCGGGGTTGCCCTCGCTGAAATGGTCCGTGTCACCCGATCGGGCGGCCGTGTCGGGGTCTTCGACTTCGACGGCGATTCGTTGGTGATCGCGCATCCCGACCGTGAGCTGACCCGGCGGATCGTGGTGGCGCAGTCTGACCACGGTGCAGTCAACGGTGGCCTCGCACGCCAGCTCCCAGGCCTGCTCACTGAGTTGGGTCTTATCGACGTACGGGTCAAGGCATTCATGCCGCTTGAGCGCGAGCCTGGAAGTTTTTACGCGGGCCTCGCCGTGCGTGCGGCGGATGTGGCGGCCCAGGTGGGCGCGATCACGAGTGACGAGTTGGCGGGCTGGCTGGCGGCGTTTCGCGCCGTGCTCGCCACTGGCCATTTCCTTGGCGGCCGGCTGCATATTTTCGCCTGGGGGACGCGCCCGGTTTCATGACACGGCGTGCGCCTGACGGGCAATGAGCGTCGTGCCGCTGTTGAGAATCTTGCGTTTGCCAGTCGGGTATGTAAATTGTCATACCTCGGAGGATCGCCATGAGCAGCGTCAAAGTCGCCATCACTATCGACAGCGGAACGCTGAAGCGTGTTGATAGCCTGGTCGCAAAGAAGGTGTTTCCGAACCGCAGCTGCGCTATCCAGTCAGCGGTGGCGGAGAAGCTCGCGCGGATGGAGCGCGGACGTTTGGCGTCCGAGTGCGCGAAGCTCGATTCAAAGTTCGAGAAAGCACTCGCGGAAGAAGGCCTGGGGCAGGAGCTCGACGGTTGGCCCGCATACTGAGAGGCGAGATTCGGTGGGCCGACCTGAACCCGGTCCGCGGCCGCGTCTCGCCCGAGGAGATTGCGCAGGTGGTAGAGGGTCTCAATGAGATCATCGGAATCTAGCCGCGAGCTTCTGGAACGCCTGCGCGCCACGGTCGAATTGCTCGAATTGGTCGCCGCCGACTGGCGATTGCTGGACCAACTGCCCGCAAAGGACCGGCAGCGCCTGCACGAGGCGGTGGCACGGCTGTACAACCCGGACCCGGTCGTGCGCCGCAGGAGGATGAAAGCCGAGGAACGCGCGCTCAAGGCCGCGGGCACCCGCCGCGAAGAGGCGGTGCTGCAGAAAACCGGGATCCGGGAATTGCGCCGCAAACCGGTATTCACCACGCCGAATGTTTTTCCTCCCCAGAATGCCGAGCCGGAACGCCGTGCGTCGGTCGACCGTGAGTCGGTCAACCTTCAGCATTGCTACGTCTGCAAGCAGAAATACACCGAGATCCACCATTTCTACGACCAGCTGTGCCCGCCCTGCGCGGCGCTGAATTTTCACAAGCGCACGGAGCTCGCAGACCTGCGCGGGCGCGTGGCGCTGCTCACCGGCGGGCGCGTGAAAATCGGCTACCAGGCCGGGCTCAAGCTGTTGCGCGCGGGCGCGCGGCTGATCGTCACGACCCGTTTTCCGCGCGACTCGGCGGCGCGTTATGCAAAGGAACCGGATTTCGTCGGGTGGCGTGACCGCCTCGAGATCTTCGGCCTCGACCTGCGCCACACGCCCAGCGTCGAGGCCTTCTGCCGGCAACTGCACGAAACGCATGGCCGGCTGGACTTCATCATCAACAACGCCTGCCAGACGGTGCGCCGCCCGCCGGATTTCTACGCGCACATGATGGAGGGCGAGCGCATGCCGCTCGCAGGACCGGCTCAGGAGCTGCTTGCTCTTCCTGTAAAAAAAATCCAGGGCATGGCGCGCTCCGCGGAGCTGTCACAGGTGCCGTTGCTGCCCGAAGAATTCCTCGTGCAGAAGCATTTGTTTCCCGAGGGCAGGCTGGACCAGGACTTGCAGCAGGTGGACTTGCGCGGGCGCAATTCGTGGCGCCTGCTGCTCGCCGAGGTGACGGCGGTGGAATTGCTTGAGGTGCAGCTTGTCAATGCGGTCGCGCCGTTCATCCTGAACGCGCGCCTCAAGCCGCTGATGCTGCGCACGCCGGAGCGCGACAAGCACATCGTCAACGTGTCGGCGGTCGAAGGCCAGTTTTACCGCAATTTTAAGACCACCCGCCATCCGCACACCAACATGGCCAAAGCGGCGCTCAACATGATGACGCGCACCTCGGCCACGGACTATCACAATGACGGCATCCATATGAACAGCGTGGACACCGGTTGGGTGACCGACGAGGATCCGGTCGAGATCGCGGCGCGCAAAACCGCCGAGCACCGCTTCCACCCGCCGCTGGACATCGTCGACGGCGCCGCGCGCATCGTCGACCCCATCATCGCCGGCTTCAATACCGGCGCGCACGTGTGGGGCAGGTTCCTGAAGGATTACCAGCCCACCGACTGGTAATTACGGCGGCGGGCCACCCGATTCGAAAATAATCCGCATCCTCTGATTCTCCGGAGATGCCCGGCTGGCGCTGATCTCGAGCACGGCAATAAGCGGCTTGTTGCGGTCCGCCCTGGCGCGTTGCGCGCGCAGGGCGGCGATGCGCCGGTCCAGCTTGCCCGGTGCGTCGGTCAATCCCCGTGCGGCGAGGACATTGGCAGGTCGCCGCTCCAGGCCGCGATCATCAGGCCGGTGCCGATACGATCGGCGAAATAGTCCGGATCGAGGCCGGCATCGAGCCACGCGCGCACCTGCGCGATGTCGCTGGATTGGACGCGGTTGCCGAACGATATGGGATCCGGTGGCGTGAACGCGGCGCCTGAGCGCAGGCTGACCGAGCCGTCGCGCGGCTGCGCCTGCGGCGTACCCGACGCGAGCAGCAGCGCGAGGATGCACAGGCCAAGCTTTGTGCTGATAGAGTAGTGCGACACCGTCGTTGCTTCAGCCGTCCACGATGAAAAGCGTGCCTTCCTTCCTCCCCCGGAATGCTAACGCAGCAGTGCCCGTCAGCGTATTCAGGCCGCGGCTGGAGGGCGAAGCGGCGCTCAGGGCGGTGGAACAGTTGCGGCGCGAGTTGCCGTATCCGCCCGAAGCAGTCGAGCGCGGTCTGCAGGGCGAGGCGCTGGTACTGCTCTTTCTCGATGCGTCGGGCAATGCGATCGCCGCGAGGCTCGAGTCGAGCAGCGGGCATGCGCTGCTCGATGATGCGGCGCTGCGAGCGGCGCGATCCTTGCCCGCTTCGATGACGTTGATCGGGCTGCGGTGCCGCTGGGTGGCGGTCATCGCCTCGAATGCGTCGGCGACCGCCATGATGCGCCCGGCGAGCGGGATCGCGTCGCCCTTGAGCTTCTTCGGATAACCGGTGCCGTCCCAGCGTTCGTGGTGGGTGAGCGCCATCACGCGCGCCTGCTCCAGCAGCTGGACGTAATGCCCGACCCGCATCACGCGGTTGGTGAGGCCGCCTTCGCGGTATTCCATGGCGCGCGCCAGCGCCGGATTGCTCTTCAGCCGCGCGCAGACTTCGAAGCCGTTCAAGGACGGCATCTCAACGTCGAGGATGTCCTCGGAATCGTCCGCGACGAGGATGACCGGACGGCGGCTCATGTTGGCCGCGATTATAGGCGCTTGCGTAGTTCCGTTTTGAGAACCTTGCCGTAATTATTCTTCGGTAAGGCTTCGACGAAACGGTATTCGCGCGGGCGTTTGAAGCGGGCGATGCTGGCAAGGCAGAGGGAGTCAAGTTCTTCTGTTCTTATATTTGAATTCAATTCGGTAACAATGAAAGCAACCACCTCTTCCCCCCACTCCGGGTGCGGCCGTCCGACAACCGAGCATTCGGCCACCGCGGGGTGCCGCAGCAGCACCTCCTCGATCTCGCGCGGGTAGATGTTGGAGCCGCCCGA
>CAMDRF010000133.1 GCA_945906765.1 Nitrosovibrio sp. Nv4
GACTGTCGCGGCGCGATCAACGTTTTTCATAGAGGACCCGCCCGCTGCGCGCGGCCGAGCGCTCGATGGTGCCCGGGACCGCGCGGCGCCACTCGAACGCCTCCGGCGTCGTCACGATGACGTCCTTGGGAGTGCGGTAAGCGCGCAACGCCTCGCGTATCTCGAGCTCGCGATCCGCCTTTGATCCCTTCAGCGGCATGACGACCAGCAGATCCACGTCGCTGTCCGGGCCGGCCTTGCCGGTGGCGTGCGAGCCGAACAGAATCACTTTTTCCGGAGCGAAGCGCATCACGATCCGATGCGCCATGGCGGCGATCGTGCGTTCGATCCTGTGTCTGGTTCGCATGCTCGTGTGATTGAAAATCCGGCGGCAAGCATAGCACCGGGCAAGAAAACCGGGGTCAGCCTATTGTGGTTTTTGCCGGGGACCGAGCGCGCCGGTCAGCTCGTTTGCCGAGACCGCGCTGGCGCCGCCTCCCGGCGGCGACGATCTCCGGGCTTGAGGAAGGCGCTATTTCAGCCGGGGCTTTGCCGCGCCAAGCACGCGCGGAAGCTCCTCGACAGGCAGCGCTTCGACGCCCGCGGCGAGCGTGAATCTCTCTCGCACGGGGCATACGACATGCGCTTTCTTCAGGCCAAGGTCCTGCATGGCGGTGAGCAGTCCCCTGGAGGCGCGGGGCGCGGCCGAGCGCTTGATTTCGAAGGCGAGCGTGCTCCCGCCCGGCCGCTCGAGCAGCAAGTCGATCCCGGCCCCAGCGGCGGTGCGGAAAAAGCTGGCGCGCGAACCCGTGGGCGCGAGCGCGAGGATCTGCTCGATCACCCAGCCCTCCCATGAGGCGCCGCTCACCGGATGCGCGAGCACATCGTCGCGCGTCCCCAGCCCGAGCAGCGCGTGCAGGAGGCCCGAATCGCGCACGTATACCTTCGGCGACTTGACCAGCCGTTTCCTCAAATTGGCGTGAAACGGGGCAAGCTCGCGCACCATGAAGGTCGCCGAGAGGATGTCGAGGTAATGGCGCATGGTTGGCACCGTCAGGCCCAGGCTCGCCCCGATCCTCGATGCGTTCCAGAGCTGCGCGTGGCCGTGGGCGAGCATCAGCCAGAAACGGCGCAGGTTCGCCGCCGGCACGCGGATGCCGAGCTGCGGCAGGTCCCTTTCCAGATGGGTCGCGATGAAGGCTTCGCGCCACGCAAGCGACGCGCTCCCGGAGCGGGCAAGGAAACTGCCGGGAAACCCGCCCCGCAGCCACAAGCGCGCGGCGTGCGCGCTGCCGACTTCGTGCAGCGCGAAGGGGCCGAGCTCGTGGTAGGCGATACGCCCGGCGAGCGACTCGGCGCTCTGGCGCGGAAGATCGGGGGACGCCGATCCGAGCAGCAGGAAGCGGCCGGGCCGCCGCCGGGCGTCAACCAGAGCGCGCAGCACCGGAAACAGGCCGGGCAAGCGCTGCACTTCGTCGAGCACCACCAGCCGGCCGGCCAGCGGCTCGAGATAGAGCTCCGGCTCGGCGAGTTTCGCCAGATCGGAAGGCCGTTCGAGGTCCAGGAGCACCGCCCCGCCAGGCAGGGCCCGGAGCAGCTTGCGCGCAAGGGTCGTCTTGCCGGTCTGGCGCGCGCCGACCAGGCCGACGACCGGAAAGCGGCGCAGGGAAGCGCGCACGGCGGACTCGAGAGCGCGGGGTATCATCCTTGCAATTCTAAACATAATCTTTAAATTTGCAAGGAACCGGGCGGCACCCGGGCGCGCGATGGGCGCTGTGCTTTCAGGTGGCGATGCGCTTGAGGCAGTCGGCGGGCGAAAGAACGGAGATGCCCTGGTGTCTGAGCTTCTGGGCGAACTTGGATCGCCCGAGGATGCCGGCGAGCTCGATCAGCCTTTCGGGGGTGCCGCCCCAGAGAAGGGCGGAGGCGACGACGTTGGTGTCAAGGACGACGCGCACGGACCTCGCGAAGCTCCGCGCGCACCGCCTTCAGTTCGGATTCGAGTTCCGCTTCGGTAATCTCTGGCGTTCCGGGTTCGCGTCGCAATGGAACGGCGTCCCCGCGGCGAGCGGCGTCGGATTCAGAGGGTGGTTGGCCACGAGCGGGCGGAATGAATCACGCTCAGGACCTGGATCTCAGCAAGATCGAGCAGGGCGCGCCAGGTGTACCGGGTCTTCACGCTCCGGGCTTGGCATGCCCCGCGAAGAACGCCTTGACTTCCTCATCGGTCGCGAACTCGTCGCGCCTGGCCTGCGCCAGGCCTTCGCGAATCCTGGCGATGTCAAGCTCCTTGTGGTCGGGGACCACAAGCTGGGCGAAAGGGTTGTCAGCCGCAGGATGATGTGGGAACCGTGCCGCCGCTTTTGGTAGAAGCCGGCCTTGGAGAGCGCTTTGACGCAGTCGCGGCCCGAGAGCCGGGGCAGCTTGCTCAAACGGCCACCAGCAGCGTTCCAAAGTTCTCTTCGGGCACCGGCAGGCTGTCTTCCCGCAGCGCCGCAATGTAGCCTTCGATGGCTTCCTTGATGTTCGCGATCGCCTCTTCGCGGGTGCGGCCCTGGCTCACGCAGCCCGGCAGGCTCGGGCACTCCGCCAGCCAGTAGCCGTCTTCGCCCGGAGCGATCACCACCTGTCTCATGAGCCCGCTCCTCAAAAAGAAACAAATACCGATAATCTGATTTTAACTTAACAGCTTGCCGAGCGGTGGGCGGGGCGGTTGAGCGCACGTAATCCTGGTCCAAATGGAGTCAGCTTGCGTCCGTAGCGGTCCTCGAAGCGCTCGATGCCGTCCTCGCCGAGGTAGCTGCCCGACTGCAGCTTCCGGTTATCCGCGCGCATCCTGCCGCTTCAGCGGGTGTTTCCATTTGAGCAGGCGTTCGTCGGCCGTGGCAAGCGTGGCTCGATGGGCGATGACCGTTGCGGCCAGGTCGCGACCGCGCCTGCCCAGTGACTCGTCCTCGGTGGCGAACCAGATCGCCGCGTGCGTGTCGAGCAGCAGCACTACTTGAGCGCGTCCCACTCGACGTCAAGCGGCGAAATGATGCCGCCTTTGACGATGAGCCGGTCCTTCCATACCCCGAGCGCGCTTTTCGACCGCGGCTGGGTGCGGCCGGTGCGCGCGACCTCGTCCATTAGCGCGAGGCATTTTGCCTTGAACTCCGACGCCTTGATGGTGTGCATGAAGCGCTTCCCGGGCATGTTGACCATGGTCAGAACCATAATAGTCGTTTTAACAGACAGGCCACCCGCCGGGACGATTCAAGCCCGGTTATGCGCGGATTGCTGCTCCGGGCCGGGGAACGCGGTCAAGCCGCCCGCCTGGTGCGTTCGCTATGTCCCCTGGTGAGCATATAGAGCAGGTACTGGTTCAGGCTCACTCCCTGGGCCTTGGCGGCGTGCGCAAGCTCCGCATGCAGCCGTTTCGGGACACGCATGAGGAATTTGCCGCTGTAATTCGCGTCCGCGCGGTTGCTCGGCTTGGGCACGGGATTGCCCGTCTTTCTGGCCGCCTTGATCCAGAGGCCGATCACGGTATGCAATTCCTCGATCGCATCCGCCTCGGTCTTGCCCGACGCGGAAGCGCCGGGAAGGTCCGGGGCGATCGCGATGAATCCTTCGTCCTCGCCGCTCCAGAAAACCTCGATTGGATAACGCATCTTGTTAGCCTCCGTACTTGTCCAGCATTTCGATCAACTGCCGGGCCTGATAGGGCGGGATGGCGCCGCCGCGGTTCTGGAAATTCAGGATCACCGGCTCCCCCGGCCGCGCATAGACCGTATGGGAACCCTTGCCACCCGCCCTCGCGAACCCGATCGCCTCGGCCGCCTTGCGGGCGTCCTCGAAGCGAACGCCCTTGGGGTTGTTGCGTATGGCGGCCAAGAGCTTGGCGAGCTTCGTCACGCGAAGCATTATACTAAATGCGGTATCACGCCGGTCCGCACTCGCTTACGCCGGTTCCCGCTGCGCCCGGGTCGTGCGGGAAGCGCTTTCTCGATTACGACATCGATCTCGCGCCAGCCGGCGATGTCGAGTCTGCCGCGGTGCTGCGTTCCATCGCCGCCGAAGACGAGGGCCACTTGGCTACCAGGAGCGCGATCTCCCAGAAGCTGACCGCCGATAGGCTCAAGCAGCCGTCCTTCAGCGCCGCAACGGCCAAGTCGCGACCGCGCCTGCCCAGTGAGGCGTCCTCGGTGGCGAACCAGATCGCCGCGTGCGTGTCGAGCAGCAGCACTACTTGAGGGCGTCCCACTCGACGTCAAGCGGCGAAATGATGTCGCCTTTGACGATCAGCCGGTCCTTCCATACCCCGAGCGCGCTTTTCGGCCGCGGCCGGTGCGGCCGCAGTCCGGCGACCGGCTTGCCGTGCTTGGTCACCAGGACGGCCTTGCCGGTGCGCGCGGCCTCGTCCATTAGCGCGAGGCACTTTGCCTTGAACTCCGACGCCTTGATGGTGTGCATGAATCGCTCCCCGGGCATGCTGACCATGGTCATCACCATGGCCATTATTACAGACAGGCCGCGCTCGGGGACGATTCAAGCCCGGTTAGAAGGCGCCTCGTGCGGCTTTGAAGTATGCTCGCACCACATCTATAGCCGCACGGAGCACCGTGTCTGAGTTCGATCGTTTCAAGGAACAACTTGCCTATCTCAAGTTCTGGCAGGGCGTCATGGTTGTAACGGATATCAGCCTGGTCGGCTGGCTCGTTTCAACGGCTGATACCGCGGCCGCTCTCAGCGTTGTGCTAGCCATCGTCGGCGTTGTCTTGTTGAGCTTCGGTATCGTGGTTCTGCATCGCCAAATCGAGCGCCGCATAGACCAGATCGGGAAGTTATAGCCATGGAAACTCTCGCCGCTATCGTCATGCTTGCCGTCGTGCTCGTCTTCGTCGGCATTGCTCTTGACGCTGCCCGTCGCGCCAAGTAGCGCCTTCTAACCCCACGCCGCACCCCGGACGCGCGCGACAGGGCGCCGGCTGCACCGGAACTCTGGTGCCCGCGAAAACGGGCGCGCCGCTCAACCGGTCGGGGGACGTAGTAATCAGGGGTTCGGGAACAGCCATGTCAGGCACCCCTTCGCTACAAGGAGCGCGTTCTGCCCATGGCTGACGACCGAGAGCGTGATGTTCGGCGTGCCCATGCGGCTATCGACCCGTCCGCCGCTTCCTCAGCCAGCGCGAAAACAGCAGGTCGCAGGAAAGCGCCGGCGCGACCTGCATGCCGGAGCGCTGCTGGGCGCTGTCGCCGCCGTACACCACGGCGCCCGCGGCGAGGCGGCCAGCCATCAGCGCGTCAAAGCGCGCAAGGCCCCTGAAAT
>CAMDRF010000134.1 GCA_945906765.1 Nitrosovibrio sp. Nv4
CATTCGAGCTCGCCGACGGAGCGTCGCGCGAGATCATCTTCCGCATCGGCGTCGGACGCGGCACCGACGACGCCAGCCAACTGGTGCAGCGCCTGCGCAGATCCGGCACCGCTCGCGCAACGCTCGAAGCGGTGCGGCAATACTGGAAAACCACGCTTGGCGCCGTGCAGATCGAAACACCGGACCGATCGCTCAACGTGCTGTGCAATGGCTGGCTGGTCTACCAGACGATGGCGTGCCGTCTGTGGGGTCGCAGCGGTCATTACCAGTCGGGCGGCGCGTTCGGATTTCGCGATCAGTTGCAGGATGTCATGGCGCTGGTCCACGCCGATCCGCGGCTGGTGCGCGAGCACCTGCCGCTGCGCTCGCTGGAAGCGGCAAGCCTGTATCAGCACTGTGTGCGTGCGATCCTCCTAGGCTTGAGATTCGGTCAGCACGGTCTGCCGTTGATCGGCACACGCGACTGGAACGACGGCATGAACCTGGTGGGCCCGCAGGGCAAGGGCGAGAGCGTATGGCTGGGTTTTTCCCTCCACCAGGTGCTGACGCAGTTCGCCAAGCTCGCGCGTCTGGAAAACGACGCGCCCTTCGCCAAGCGCTGTAAGACCGAAGCCACCCGGCTGCGCCGCAATCTCGAGAAGCATGGCTGGGATGGCGGGTGGTATCGCCGCGCCTACTTCGACGACGGTACGCCGCTGGGCTCCTCGGGCAACGCCGAATGCCAGATCGATTCTATCGCGCAAAGCTAGTCGGTGCTCTCAGGAGCGGGCGCCCTCAAGCGCTCGCGGCGGGCGATGGACGCGCTGGATCAGCGCCTGGTGCGCCGGGACCACGCGCGGGTCCAGCTCCTGGACCCGCCGTTCGACTCATCCGACCTGGATCCGGGCTATATCCGCGGCTATGTGCCCGGCGTGCGGGAGAACGGCGGGCAGTACACCCAAGCCGCGATCTGGGCCGCGATGGCATTTGCAAAGTTGGGCGACACCGAGCGGGCATGGGAGCTGCTCGGCATGATCAATGCCTTGCACCACGGCGAGTCGCCCGAGAGGACCGCCGTCTACAAGGTGGAACCCTACGTCGTCGCAGCCGACGTCTACGCGGTCGCGCCGCATACCGGCCGCGGCGGCTGGACCTGGTACACCGGCGCCGCCGGCTGGATGTACCGGTTGATCATGGAATCGCTGCTGGGATTGCGATTGACGGCGGACCCGCAGTCGTCCCGGCTGCATTTCGCACCGTGCCTGCCGGCCGATTGGCAGGGATTCCAGTTGCACTACCGCTACCGGCAAACCCTCTACCACATCACCGTTCGCCAAACCTCGGGTGCGGAGGCCGGGATGACCGTGAGCGTGGACGGCGTTGTGCAATCAGACCCGGCCATACTGCTGGTCGATGATCGCCGGGAACACCAGGTCGAAGTGAACCTGCAGCTGCAGATTATCGATCTGCCGGTTCCACCCCAAACACACGCTTCTTGATCTCGGCGAGCTGGTCGCGCGCCTGCGCGGCTTTCTCGAAATCCAGGTTCCGCGCGTGGTCGTGCATCTGCTTTTCCAGCGTGCGGAACTCGCGCGCCAGCTGTTTCTCGCTCATCGCCTCGTAGCGCGCCTCGTCCTGCGCGGCTTTGCGCACCTGCTGCGCGCCGTCGGCGTCGTAGACGCCGTCGATCAGGTCCTTGATGCGCTTGCTGACGCCGATCGGCGTGATGTTGTGCAGCTCGTTATAGGCGATCTGCCGGTTGCGCCGCCGGTCGGTCTCGGCGATGGCGCGCTTCATGGAATCAGTCATGCGGTCGGCGTAGAGGATCGCGCTGCCGTTGATGTGGCGCGCGGCGCGGCCGATGGTCTGGATCAATGAACGCTCGGAGCGCAGGAAACCTTCCTTGTCGGCATCCAGGATCGCCACCAACGACACTTCCGGCAGGTCGAGGCCTTCGCGCAGCAGATTGATGCCGACTAGAACGTCGAATTCCCCGAGGCGCAGGTCGCGGATGATTTCGACGCGCTCGACGGTCTCGATTTCGGAGTGCAGGTATCTGACTTTGACGCCGTGCTCGCCCAGGTAGTCGGTGAGCTCCTCGGCCATTCTTTTGGTCAGGGTTGTTACAAGAACTCTTTCATTCCGGGAAACCCGGATAGAAATCTCTGACTGCAAATCGTCAACCTGCGTCGTGGCCGGGCGTACCTGCACCGGCGGATCGATGAGACCGGTCGGCCGCACCACCTGCTCCACCACCTGGGCGGATTGCTTCTTTTCGTAGTCGGCCGGGGTCGCCGAAACGAACACGGTCTGGCGCACCACTTTCTCGAACTCGTCGAAGCGCAGCGGCCGGTTGTCCAGGGCCGAGGGCAGCCGGAAGCCGTATTCGACCAGGTTGAATTTGCGCGAATGGTCCCCCTTGTACATGCCGCCCAGCTGGCCGATGGTGACGTGGCTCTCGTCGATGAACATCAGCGCGTCCCGCGCCAGGTAGTCGATCAGCGTCGGCGGCGGCTCGCCCGGCTTGCGGCCCGAGAGGTGGCGCGAGTAGTTCTCGATGCCCTTGCAGAACCCCAGTTCGACCAGCATCTCGAGATCGAAGCGCGTGCGCTGCTCGATGCGCTGCGCTTCCACCAGCTTGAGCGCCTTCTGGAAGTAGTCGATGCGCTCGCGCAGCTCGACCTTGATCGCCTCGATCGCGCGCAGGGTGGTCGAGCGCGGCGTGACGTAGTGGCTCGAGGGATAGACCGTGAAGCGCGCCATCGGGTGCTGCACGCGGCCGGTGAGCGGATCGAACACTTCCAGTTTCTCGACTTCATCGTCGAAAAGGGAAATGCGGATCGCGTGCTCCGCGTGCTCGGCCGGAAAAATGTCGATCACGTCGCCGCGCACGCGGAAGGTGCCGCGGCGGAAGTCCAGTTCGTTGCGGTCGTACTGCATCGCCACCAGCCGCGCGATCACCTCGCGCTGGGAACTCTTCTCGCCCTGGCGCAGGTGCAGGATCATGCCGTGGTACTCGGAAGGATCGCCGATGCCGTAGATCGCCGACACCGTGGCCACGATCACCACGTCGCGCCGCTCCATCAGCGACTTCGTTGCGGATAACCGCAGTTGCTCGATGTGCTCGTTGATCGACGAATCTTTCTCGATGAACAGGTCGCGCGACGGCACGTAGGCCTCGGGCTGGTAGTAGTCGTAGTAGGAGACGAAGTACTCGACCGCGTTGTGCGGGAAAAACTCGCGGAACTCGGAGTAGAGCTGCGCCGCGAGCGTCTTGTTGGGCGCCAGCACCACGGCCGGCCGGCCAAGCTGGGCGATCACGTTCGCCATGGTGAAGGTCTTGCCGGAACCGGTGACGCCGAGCAACGTCTGGAACGCGAGTCCGTCGCCGATCCCTTCGACGAGCTTGGCGATCGCCTCGGGCTGGTCGCCCGCCGGCGCGAACGGCTGGTGCAGCTTGAACGGGCTGTTGGGGAAAGAGAGATCCAGAGGTAAAATCAGCGCGTGAAAGTGAACCTTCGAGTCTAGCAGATGAACGCACCGCAACTACCCCACTCCCCGCTCGCCTCCATCGCGATGGCGCCCAAGGATCCGATCCTCGGCGTCACCGAGGCCTACGTCGCCGACCCGAATTCCAGCAAGGTGAATCTCGGCGTCGGCGTCTACACCGACGACAACGGCAAGGTGCCGCTGCTGGAGTGCGTGCGCCGCGCAGAAGAAACCCGTGTCAAGAGCGGCACGCCCAAGTCCTACCTGCCGATTGACGGGATAGCTGCTTATGACAAGGCAGTTCAAGCTCTAGTATTTACTGCAGAAAGTGAAGCGATCAAAAGCGGTCGCATCGTGACAGTCCAGGCCCTCGGCGGCACCGGCGGCCTCAAGATCGGCGCCGACTTCCTCAAACAGATCAGCCCGGATGCGACCGTCTGGATCAGCGCGCCGAGCTGGGAGAACCATCGCGCGCTGTTTGAAGGCGCAGGGTTCGCGGTCAAGGAATACCCGTACTACGACCCGAAGACGCACGGCCTGAACTTCGAAGGCATGCTGGGGGCGCTGAAGAAGCTGCCTGCGGGCGCGATCGTGGTATTGCATTCCTGCTGCCACAATCCAACCGGTGTCGACCTGGACCAGGCGCAGTGGAAGCAAGTGCTCGACGTCGTCCAGTCGCGCGGCATCGTGCCCTTCCTCGACCTCGCCTACCAGGGCTTCTCCGAGGGCACCGATGCCGACGCCTTCGCCCCGCGCCTGTTCGCCGAAGCGATGCAGCCGGTGTTCCTGTCGAGTTCCTTCTCCAAGTCCTTTTCGCTTTACGGCGAGCGCGCCGGCGCCTTCAGCCTGGTCGCCGGCAGCAGCGACGAAGCGGCGCGCGCCCTGTCGCACCTGAAGCGCATCGTGCGCACCAACTATTCCAACCCGCCGGCGCACGGCAGCGACATCGTCGCGCGCATCCTCGCCGATGCCGAACTGCGCAAACTCTGGGAGACGGAACTGGGCGCGATGCGCGACCGCATCAAGGTGATGCGCCGGTACCTCGTCGACGGTATCCACCAGCGCGTCCCCGGCGCCGACTTCTCGTTCGTCCTGCAGCAGCGCGGCATGTTTTCCTACTCCGGGCTCAGCCGCGAGCAGGTCCTGCGCCTGCGCAGCGAGTATTCGATCTACACCATCGAGACCGGCCGCATCTGCGTCGCCGCCCTCACCAGCAAGAACATCGACTACGTCGCCGACGCCATCGCGCGGGTGATGAAGTAGGTCCGCAGCCTGATTCTTCTATATAATTTCGGCCCTTCGCACGATTCCTCGATAGCTCAGTTGGTAGAGCGTCGGACTGTTAATCCGCAGGTCCCTGGTTCGAGTCCAGGTCGAGGAGCCA
>CAMDRF010000135.1 GCA_945906765.1 Nitrosovibrio sp. Nv4
GGCGTGATCCTCGGCGACCAGATCGAAATCAACCTGATCCGCGCCATCATGACCGATTCCGATCCCTGGCTGTTCCTCACGCGCCCGATCTCCGGGGCGCTCATCGCGTTGTCGGTGGCGTCGCTCGCATTCTCGATCTGGCAGCACTACCGCCAACGTGCCAAGGCCAGGGACCAAGTAGAGGCGGATTTCTAGCCTCCCTGTCTCAGCCGATGATGCTGGACTCCACCAGCGGCCGTCCGTCGATCAGCCGCTGGAAGCCAAGCGGCGCGAGATCCAGCGTCTCGTAGCGCCCGCGCAGGATCAATTCCGCGACGCCGCGGCCGGCAGCGGGGGCCTGCTGCATGCCGTGCCCGGAGAAACCGTTCGCGAACCACAAGTTTGGCGCCGCCGGATGCGCGCCGATGATCGCATTGGCGTCGAACAGGTTCATCTCGTAGTAGCCCGCCCAGGCGCGCTCGACGCGCAACGCTGCGAACGCCGGCACGCGATGCGCCATGCGCGACCATAGCGCCTCGTCGAATTCGGCGAAGTTCGGCTCGAGCGGCAGGTCATCCTGGTCCGGGTCCGGCGTGGTGGCGGCGATGAAATGCCGCCCCTCGGGCCGGAACCAGAATCCGCTGGGATCGATCACCAGCGGGCAGTTCGGGAGCTTCTCAGGGCAGGACAGCACGAACACCGTGCGGCGCCGGGCGTGGACCGGCAACGGGATGCCGGCGGCTGCGGCGAGCGAGCGCGCCCAGGGGCCTGCCGCGTTCACCGCGTGGCCGCACTCGATGCGCGAACCGCCGGCGAGCAGCAGCGCGCGTATCCTGCCATTCGCGTCGCGCTCGAAACCCTGCGCCTCGCCTTCGATCAGCCGCGCGCCCTGCGCCCGCGCGCGCCGCAGCACTTCCGCGTGAAGCGCTGGACCGTCGAACCAGCCTTCGCCACTGAGCCCCAGCGAACCAAGTTCGATGCCGGCCACGTTCAGCCACGGAAACCGCCTGGACAGATCGGCGGGCTGGATCAGGGCGACGTCGGCGCCGTTCGCGCGTTGCATTTCGTTCAGGGCCTGCAGCGGCGCGGCGGCGCCGAGGTACAGGTAGCCCTTCTCCTCCACGGCGATGCCCATCTCGCGCAGAAACCCGAGTCCGAACCGGGACATGCGGATGTTGAGCGGGTGGGAGAACTGCTGGCGGATCGCGCTTGCCGAAAGCGAAGACGATGCCCGCTCGAAGGTCCTGTCGCGCTCGATGAGCACCACCGATGCCCAAGGATCGAGCCGCGTCAGCCAGTACGCGACTGACGCGCCGACGATGCCGGCGCCGATGATCGCTACGTCAACGCTGTTCGGCGATCGCGGCGTCATACACCAGGCGCGCCGCATGCGCGTCTTCCACCGCCTGGCCCAGCGACTTGAATACCACCGTCGCACCAGTCGCGGGCCTGGGCTGCGTGCCGCCCAGGATCTCGCCGATCTCGACGCCCAGCTTCGCGCCTGAAAGTATGACGTCGCCGGACTCGTGTTTGGCGGACTCGCGGCTGTCGACGACGAGAACACTGGACATCGCCGCGTCGTCGAGTTCCCGCCAGTTGGGGCGCGGGGCGCCGACGGCGGCGACGAAGGCGCCAGGCTTCAGCCAGGCGCCGCGCAGCACGGGCTCGGACGCGTTGGTCACCGTGCAAACGATATCGGCGCCACGCACCGCTGCCTCGGCGCTCGCGCAGGCGACGCCGCCCACGTCGGCGGCACAGCGTGCGACGTTGGCCGGGTCGCGGCTCCAGACCCGGATCTGCGTCACCGGCCGCACCGCGCGCAAGGCGAGCGCATGGCTGCGGGCAAGCGCGCCGCTACCCAGCAGGGCGACGATCTTGGGGCCGGTTGGCGACAACTCGTCGGCCGCGACCGCCGAGACAGCAGCGGTGCGCAGCGCGGTAATCCAGGTGCCGTCCATGACGGCAAGCGGCTGGCCTGTCGCCGGATCCATCAGCACGATGGTGGCGAGCAGTGTCGGCAACCCGCGCGCCGCATTGCCCGGCACCAGCGTGATGAGTTTCGTCGCGAGCGCGTCCTGCGTCAGCGCCGGCTTGATGAACAGGAATCCCTGCGCGGCGGGAATTTCCATCACCGTGCGCAGCGGCTGGATCACCTTGCCGGCGGACAGGTCCACGAGCACCCGCCGCATGCCGGTGAGCAGATCCTGCAGCCGCAGCAGGCGGCGCACTGCCGCGTCGTCCAGGTATAGCGTCACAGCCCGAGACTATCGCATAGGTCGCGGGAGAGACTACAATGCGCAGACCCCGCCGCCCGCCATGCTGATCGATTTTTTTCTCAAGCTGAAGAGCCACAAGCTGCCGGTCTCCATCAAGGAGTACCTGACGCTGCTCGAGGCGATGGACAAGGGCGTGATCGGCCCGAGCATCAACGACTTCTACTACCTGTCGCGCATCGCGCTGGTGAAGGACGAAGCGAATTTCGACAAGTTCGACCGCGCCTTTTCCGAGTTCTGGGACGGCGTCGACACCATTCCGGGCATCGACGCGCGGATTCCGCTCGAATGGCTGCTCAAGCAGGTCGAGCTCACGCTGACCGAGGAGGAGAAAAAGCAGATCGCGGCGATGGGCGGCTGGGAGAAGCTCATGGAGACGCTCAAAGCACGGCTCGCGGAGCAAAAAGGCCGCCACCAGGGCGGCTCCAAGTGGATCGGCACCGGCGGCACCTCGCCCTTCGGCGCCTACGGCTACAACCCGGAGGGCATCCGCATCGGCCAGGACAAGAGCCGGAACAGAAGTGCAGTCAAAGTCTGGGATCAGCGCGAGTACCGCAATTTGGACGATGCCGTAGAGCTTGGCACAAGAAATATTAAAATTGCTCTCAGAAGGTTAAGAAAATTTGCTCGCGAAGGCGCCCCCGAGGAATTCGATCTCGACAACACCATCAGCAGCACGGCGCGCAAGGCCTATCTCGACATCCAGATGCGTCCCGAGCGCCGCAACGCGATCAAGGTCCTCATGCTGATGGACATCGGCGGCACGATGGACGACCACATCAAGCTGGCCGAGGAACTGTTCTCGGCGTCCAAGACCGAGTTCAAGCACCTCGAGTTCTACTACTTCCACAATTGCCTCTACGACTTCGTCTGGAAGGACAACCGCCGCCGCCACTCCGAGCGCACCCGCACCTGGGACCTGCTGCACAAATACGGCCACGACTACAAGGTGATTTTCGTCGGCGACGCGACCATGAGCCCCTACGAAATCCTGCAGACGGGCGGCTCGGTCGAGTATTTCAACGAGGAAGCCGGCGCGGTGTGGGTCAAGCGCTTCACCGACGTTTACTCCAAGTGCATCTGGCTCAACCCCGAGCCCGAGGAGGTCTGGCCCTACCGTCAGTCGATCCAGATCGTGAAGGAACTGATGAACAACCGCATGTACCCGACCACCATCGGCGGCCTCGAGAAGGCCATGAAAGCGCTGGCGAAGTAGCGCTCAGGTCCCGATCACGCCGCCATCACGCTTGCGCACCACGACCGTGGCGGAGCGCGGCCTCGCACCCGGCGTCATGCTCGGCCAACGCGAGAACCTGTCGGGTTGCGCCGGATCGCTGCGATCGCTCGCCGTCTCGCCCGGGTGCTGGATGTTGAGGAACATTGTGCGCAGGTCGGGTGTCCAGGTCACGCCGGTGATCTCGCAGTTGACCGGACCGGTGAGGAAGCGGCGGGTTTCCCCGCTGCGCGGATCGCAGGCGAGCATCTGGTTGTTGCCGATGCGCTGCAATTGGCCCTTGTACATGACGCTCGCGTGCATGTCGGTCTGGATCCACAACACGCCGCGTGAATCGAACGCGATGCCGTCGGGGCAGGCGTAGATATCGCCCTTGATGTTGCCTTTCGCCTCGGGCCGCGCGTTGGCCGGATCGCCCGCGAGGACCAGGTGGTTCCAGGCAAACGCGAGCGCGTCGAAGTCACCGTGCTCCTTCCAGCGGATGATCTGACCCATGACATTGTTGGCGCGCGGATTGGCGGCGTCCACCCCCGGCATGTCCTTGGCGCCGCGCGCGCTGTTGTTGGTCAGCGTGCAATAGACCTCGCCGTTGTTCGGATCGATGGCGAGCCACTCCGGCCGGTCCATCTTGGTCGCGCCCAACAGGTCGCTTGCCTGGCGGCAGGACCTCGCCCTGGTCGGCGAATCCGTTGGCGGCGGTGAGCGGTCCCTGGCCATGCACCAGCGGCATCCAGCGGCCCGTGCCATCGGCGTCGTAGCGCGCGACATACAAGGTCCCATGATCGAGCAGTTCGCGGTTCGCCATTGCGCCTCCCGCCGCGATGCGGTCGCGGGTCACGAACTTGTAGATGTATTCGAAGCGCGCGTCTTCGCCCGAGTACACCACTGCGCGGCCATCCTTCGTCACCGCGACCCAGGCGCCCTCAGTCGTGCGCGGCGCGCCCGAGCGCAGTACGCTTGACGGGCGTCGCCTCCGGCTCCAGCGGGTCGATCTCGACCACCCAGCCGAAACGGTTGAATTCGTTCGGGTGCTTCACCGCGTTGAAGCGCTCGTCGTGCTCGGCCCAGCGGTAGCCGCTGGATTTGCGCATTCCCCAGCGCTGCTGATGCGCGTCGAAGTTGTCGCCGCCATCGAAATAGAACGCCCAGTTCTCTTCGCCTGAGAGGTAGGTGCCCCACGGGGTCTTGCTGCTCGCGCAATTGTTCAGCGTGCCAAGCACGCGGCGGACTGACGGGTCGGCGGCGGTTCGCATCATCGGATGTCCGGCCGCGGGGCCCTGCACCGCAAACGGCGTCGCCGCGGTATGGCGCCGTGCATAGCGCGACGG
>CAMDRF010000136.1 GCA_945906765.1 Nitrosovibrio sp. Nv4
GCGCGCCATCGCGCCGCGCATGGCGGAGCGGATGGGCCAGCCGGTGCTGGTCGAGAACCGCCCTGGGGCCGGCGGCATGATCGGCGTCGAGATGGTCGCCAAGGCGCCGCCCGACGGCTACACCATCGGCCTCGCCGCGGCCGGCGCGCTGTCCTCCAACATCAGCCTCTATCCGAGCATGCCGTACCACCCCGAGAGGGACCTGGCGCCGGTCTCGATGCTCGCCATGATCCCGTTTTTCCTGGTCGCGCATCCGTCGCAACCCGCATCCTTGAAAGAATTGATCGACACGGCGAAAGCAAGGCCGGGGATGATCGCCTACGGTTACGGCGGCAACGGCTCGACCATGCACCTGGCGGGCGAGCTCTTCAACATGATGGCAGGCGTCACGCTGCAGCCCGTACCGTACAAGGGCAGCGGCCCGGTGTCGACCGACGTGCTCGGCGGACAGGTGCCGCTTGGGGTAGTGGACGTGCCCTCGGCGATCGCGCATGTGCGCGCCGGCAAGATGCGGGCGCTGGCAGTTACTTCCAAGCGCCGCATCGCCGCCGCGCCAGAGGTACCGACGTTCGAGGAGGCCGGCGTGCCGGGCTACGAGGCGATCGGCTGGTTCGGCGCCGTGGCGCCGGCGCAGACGCCCGCCGACATTGTGAATCGACTGAACAGGGAAATTGCGGCGGCTCTGTCCGTGCCGGAGATCCGCGAGCGCGCGCTCGCCGCCGGCGCCGAGCCCCTCACCAACACGCCGCAGGAGTTCGCCGCCATCATTCGCGAAGAGACTCGCAAGTGGGCGCTGGTCATCCGCACCGCCGGTATCAAGCTCCAATGAGCATCGTCATCGACGTCCACACCCGGAGGCTCATCCAGGGCCGGCTGCTAGTGAGAATGACGGTGGTGCAGATCGGGGTAGTGGGGATGAGCGTGCCGCAGCGCGTCATGCCGGCGCCCCCGCCCGACGCGCAATCGTCGTGCGGAAGCGCTTGACGCTGTCCCCCGGTGCGGGGAACTGCTCGACGCGATCGTCCAGCATCTCCCAGCCTGCAAGCGCCTGCGGCAGATCCTTCTCGCCGAACAGGCAGTAGCCCGCCTGCTCGTCGAACATTCCCATGAAGGTGGTGCCTTCGATCAGCACGTTGACGATCAGCGTGCCTCCGGGACGAACGGCCCCCTTGGCGCGCGCCAGCTGGCGCCTGGCGAGCGGGCAGGGGAAGAACATGAGCAGTCCGATCGCGACAACCGTATCGAAGCTTCCCTCCGGGACGTAGTCGCTCAGGTCCACGACGCGAGCATCAACCGCGAGTGCGCCGGCATGGGCTCGCGATCCCAGACTTTCGATCGCCGCCGGGCTCCCATCCAGCGCCAGGACATGCGCGCCGCGCGCGGCGGCCGCGCAGGCAAGGTTGCCGAGGCCGCAGCCGAGGTCGATAACCTCGCCACGAACGTGCGGCAGCGCGCGAGTCTCAAACGGATTCAAGCCGAACTCGCCGGCAGCCGCTTGACGCTGGAACTGACCGTCGAAGAATCGCACCGACCCGCTATCCGTCATTTTTGCCGCCTGCCTGCCTGCGAAACACAAATGACGATACTACGCGCCCTGGGTTAGCCTAGGTCACGAGGAGAAGCCAAATGTCGCCTGTCATCGACGTCCACACCCACATGCTCAACAACGCGTGGCTCAAGCTGCTCGAGAAGCACGGCCGTCCGCGCTACACGCTGAAGGCCGTCACCGGCGGGCTGCGCGCGATTCACCTCGACGGCGCGCCGTTCATGACGCCGGTACCGGAGATGTTCGACTGGGACCTGCGCATCAAGAACATGGACCGGGTCGGCATCGATGTCTCGGTGGTGTCGCTGACCTGCCCGAACGCCTACTGGGGCGGCGAGGCGGTGAGCTTGGAGGCCGCGCAGGTGATGAACGAGGAGATGGCGAAGGCGCGCAAGGCCTGGCCCGACCGCATCCAGTGGTTCTGCTCGCTGCCCTGGCAGTACGAGAAAGCGGCGCTGGCAGAACTCAAGCGCTCGCTCAAGGCGGGCGCCTGCGGCGTGATGGTGCTCGCCAATATCGGCGGCAAGGCGCTGACCGACCCGGCATTCGCGAAAATCTGGAAAGCGATTGACGATGCGAAGCTGCCGGTGCTGATCCACCCGACCGCGCCCCCCGGCGTGGCGGAGATGGAAATGCAGCAATTCCAGCTGGTGGCCTCGATCGGCTTCACGACCGACACCACGCTGGCGGTCGCGCGCATGATCTACGACGGCTTCTTCGATCGCTTCCAGAAGCTGAAAATCATCGCCAGCCATGGCGGCGGCGCCCTGCCCTACCTGATCGGCCGCCTGGACCAGTGCTACGAGCACATCCCCGCCTGCCGCACCAGGACGCAGGAGAAGCCCAGCCTGCACGCACGGCGCATCTACGCCGACTCGGTGGTGTTCACCGACGAAGCGCTCGCCATGGCGGTCAGCGTGTTCGGCTCGGGCAACGTGCTTTACGGCTCTGACTACCCGCACACCATTGGCGACCCGATCGGCTGCCTCGCGCGCGTGGACCGGCTGCCCGGCGGTGCTCGCGAACGAGTACGGGGAGGTAACGCAGGGCGTATATTCGACTTCAAATGACGATCTACCATCAGGGTGCCGCACGCATCATGGGCGAGCTTCCGGTGACCCAGGCCGAGCGCGACGCCCGCGTGCAGCTTGCTGCGTGCTACCGCATCTTCAATCATCTCGGCTGGGTCGAGATGATTTTTAACCACATCACGCTGCGTGTGCCGGGACCGGAGAAGCTCTTCCTCATCAATCCGTTCGGCCTGCATTACAGCGAGATCACCGCTTCAAGCCTGATCCTCATCGATCTTGAAGGCAATCCGCAGCGCGAGACCAAATGGCCAGTGAATAGGGCCGGCTTCGTCATTCACAGCACACTGCACGGCGCGATCGCCGACGTGAATTGCGTGATGCATACGCACACGACGACCGGCATGGCGGTGGCCTGCCTCAAGGACGGACTTTCTCCCACGAACTTCTATGCCGCCCAGCTGCATGGCGGCGTCGCGTATCACGATTTCGAGGGCATCACAGTCGAGGAGGGCGAGAAGGCGCGCCTCGTCGCCAGCATCGGGCAAAAGAAGGCGGTGATCCTGCGCAATCACGGCCTGCTTGCCTGGGGACCGTCGGTGGCCGAGGCTTTCATGACGCTCTGGACCTTGCAGCGCGCCTGCGACGTGCAGGTCGCCGCCAGCAGCGCCGGCGCCCTGAATCCCATCGCCAGCGATGTATTTGCGCAGACCGTGCGCGAGTCGGGACCCGGCGAAAAGCGCACCTGCGAAGACGTGTTCGCCGCGATGCAGCGTCTGGTGGACGCGAAGGACCCGTCATACCGGAATTGATCCCAGTCGGCCGCCTTACATCTGCTTACATAAATGCCCGCTAGCGGTTGCCCGCGCTGTGCGCCTTGTTGCGGCCCCAAGGCGTTACTTGTGGCATGCAAGGGTGCACGCACACGCCGCAGACTACCGCCGGCCGGGTATATCGGCCACGCAAACCGCGCGCGAGCGCTTTGTATCAGTGCACCGTCCGGCATGCGCCTGAACTGAGGTCGGAAGGCGGCTTTGGCCGCCGCGTCGAGGAGAACGTCATCGGGCGGTTCCTCGCCTGCGGCGATCCGCAGTACGGCTTCGCCCGGATCTACTGCGACCTCGTTAACTACAACCCGCACATCCATGTGCTCGCGGCCGACGGCGCGTTCGATGCCGATGGGGGCTTCACCGTTCTACCGACCATTCCGCGTAAGGTTCTGGAATCCGCATTCCGCAAAGGCGTACTGGATCTATTTCGCCGCGAAGGCCTGGTCTCGGATCTCCTTGCCGAACGGATGTGCGCATGGCGGCACACGGGGTTCTCAGTGCATAGCGCAGTACGTATTCACGCGCGCGACGCGGCCGGCAGGCGAAGGCTCGCACAGTACATGCTGCGGGCGCCCTTTTCGCTGGAGAAGATGTCCTACGAACCGGTATCCGGCATCGTCATCTACCGCTCACGCATGCACAAGACGTTCAAGCGCAACTTCCAGATCATGTCAGGGGCCGACTGGCTGGCGCAGCTCTGCCGCCACATCTCCGACCGATTCGAGCACCTGGTGCGCTATGCCGGCTGGTACTCGAACCGCAGCCGGGGAAAGCGCAGGTGCATGAAGTCCCAGCCGGCCGAAGTCGCCACGCGGCAGATCGATGTTCGCGAAGCCGCGCGCGTGCGCTCCACCTGGGCGCGCCTGATCCACAAAGTCTACGAGGTCGATCCGCTCGGATGTCCGAAGTGCAAGGGCCCGATGCGCGTCATCGCCCTCATCGACGACAAGGCGGTCATCCGCAAGATCCTCGCCCACCTGGGCCTGTGGGCGCCGCAAATTGTGGCGGGAAAGGGTCCCGGGCCACCGGCTCCGGATCCGCCCGAGGCCTCAGCGCCAATCCTGACCTATCACCCCGTTCCCGACATCGCCTGAATCTGCTTCGCGAGGGGCGGGTTCGTCCTGCTCTGATCGTTCATTGCTCATGGCACGCCAAATCGATAGATTGCCATGTGGATTCTTACCAATAGCGGCTCGCGAGATAACATAAGCGCCATTGGCCGTCACACGGGGGCAGGGGAGCGGGAGAATGGGGAAATCGTGCGGCGCCGTGCGGCCAGGCGCGGATAGATTGTCCTATCCGTTGCTGGAACCGGGAGAAAAAAAGATGACCCTCGAC
>CAMDRF010000137.1 GCA_945906765.1 Nitrosovibrio sp. Nv4
GCCAGGATCATCCGCATCACCGATGACGCGATCGCGCATTGGGACGACGCACTGGAGCTGCCCGCCGGGGAGATCGGCGAGATCGCGGTGAAGGCGGCGCACGCGGCGCGGACCTATTTCAACCTCCCTGCGGCCACCGCGCTGGCGAAAATTCAGGATCCAGCCAGCGGCAGCTTCTACCATCGCATGGGCGACCTGGGCTATTCCGACGAGCGCGGCCGCTTGTGGTTCTGCGGGCGCAAGGCGCACCGTGTTGTCACGCCGCACGGCACGCTGTTCACGGATCCCTGCGAGGGGATATTCAACGTCAATCCCCGAGTGTTCCGCAGCGCGCTGGTCGGCGTGCGGCGCAACGGCAACGTGGAGCCGGTGCTGTGCGTGGAACTGGAACCGGCGGCGCGCGGGATCCCGAAGGACGTCATCCGCGCCGAACTCAGGCAACTGGGCTCGCGTCACGCGTGCGCGCGGCGGATCGAAACTTTCCTGTTCCATCCCGCGTTTCCGGTGGACGTGCGCCACAACGCCAAGATATTCCGCGACAAGCTGGCGCTGTGGGCCGCGCGGCAACTGCGATGAAAGCGCTGGTCACCGGCGGCGGCGGATTTCTCGGCCTGGCGATCGTGCGCGGCCTGCGCAAGCGAGGCGCGGACGTGCGCAGCTTTTCGCGCAATGCGCATGACAGCCTGGATGCGCTCGGCGTCGAGCAGCGCAAGGGCGACCTGGCCGATGCCGCTGCCGTTTCGTCGGCGGTGCAAGACTGCGATGTCGTGTTTCACGTTGCCGCCAAGCCCGGCATCTGGGGCGGCTACGAGGAATACCACCGGCCAAATGTCATCGGCACGCGGAACGTGATCGCCGCCTGCCGCGGGCAGGGCGTGCGCCGGCTGGTCTACACCAGCTCGCCCAGCGTCGTCTTCGACGGCCGCGACATGCAGGGCGTGGACGAGTCCGCCCCCTATCCTGCGAGCTACGCAGCGCACTATCCAAGGACCAAGGCCATGGCCGAGCAGCTGGTGCGCGCGGCGAACGATGCGCAACTCGCCACGGTGAGCCTGCGGCCGCATTTGATCTGGGGGCCGGGCGACAACCACCTGCTGCCACGCCTTGTCGCTCGCGCTCGCGCAGGCCAGCTCGCGCGCATCGGCTCGCGCCCGAATCTGATCGATACTATCCACGTGGACAACGCCGCCGACGCACACCTGCTCGCAGCGGACCGGCTTTCCCCCGGTTCGCCCATCGCCGGCAAGGTCTACTTCATCTCGCAAGGCGAACCGGTGCCGATGTGGGAGATGGTGAACCGGCTGCTGCTCGCCGCCGGCGCCCCGCCCGTATCGCGCGCGATACCGGTGTGGCTCGCATTGGCGCTGGCCTGGGGTTTCGAGACTGCCGCCCGCGTCGCCCGCAGCGCGCGCGAGCCGCGCCTGACGCGCTTTGTCGTCCACGAGCTGTCCACGGCGCACTGGTTCGACATCTCGGCCGCGCGCCGCGACCTCGGTTATGCACCCGCCTTCTCGATCGCGCAAGGACTGGAACGGCTACGCAACGAGCTGAACAAACCATGAGCACGCAGTCTCTGGTACTGCGGCACGGCAAGATCGAGCAGCCGATTTTCTTCGCGGTGGCCGATGCGATAGCGCCGCAAGAGTTCCTGAGTGAAGGCGAAAAAAAGCAACTCGCCGGATATCAGTTCGCCGCGAAGCAGCAGGGCTTCCTTCTGGGACGACTGGCGGCCAAGCGCGCGCTCGGCGCGCTGCTCGAGGAGCCGGACCTGCGGCAGATCGAAATTCGCTCCGGCATCTATGGCCAGCCTCTCGTCCGGCACCCGCGCGCGGGTGGCGTGGAAGTATCCGTGAGTCACTCGCACGGGCTTGCTGTGGCGCTGGCTTATCCCGCCGAATATCCGACCGGCATCGACCTGGAAACCGTCGCCGCCGTCGCCGCCGCAACCATCATCGGCGAGCTGGAAGCGTCGCCCCCGGAACTGACCTGGCTGGCGACGGGCGGCGTGGATGACGCCACGGCCTGCTGTGTCCTGTGGACCGCCCGTGAAGCATTGGGCAAGGCATTGAGGATCGGCTTGAACAGCCCGTTGGGAATCCTTGCGCTGTCCGGCATCCGCGCCGAGAGCGAAGGCGTCTGGGCCGGCCATTACCTGAACTTTCCGCAGTGCCAGTTCCGCTCGCGAGTGCAGGGCGGGCGCGTGTTGTCGCTCGCGCTGCCCAAGGAAGCGGACCTGCGCGAGCTGCCGCGGCTGAACCCGCATTGACAGCCCCGGGGCATCGGCTACACTTGGTTCCCAGCGCCGATTTGAGGTTCAGCTTGCGGGCGCTCTACAAATACCGCTAAAGAGACGAGTGGCCGAAGCCCGTTTCTGCGCAAGCTGAACGGGCTTATTTTTTTTCTGGAGCCGCAGTGATCGTCACACCGCAGAAGGCGCGCTTCACCCAGCCGCTCAAATTGACGAGCGGGGCGGTGCTGCCCGAATTCGAGATCGCCTACGAAACCTATGGCGAGCTGAACGCCGCGCGCTCCAACGCGGTGCTGGTGTGCCACGCCCTGAACGCCTCGCACCACGTTGCCGGCACGTACGCCGACGATCCGGACAACGTCGGCTGGTGGGACAACATGGTGGGTCCCGGCAAGCCGCTCGATACGAACAAGTTCTTCGTCATCGGCAACAACTACATCGGCTCGTGCTTCGGTTCGACCGGGCCGACGTCGATCAACCCGGCGACCGGCAAGCCCTGGGGCGCCGATTTCCCCGTGGTGACGGTGGAAGACTGGGTCGCGGCGCAAGCCTGCCTCGCCGACCACCTCGGCATCGAGCGCTTCGCCGCGGTGATGGGCGGCAGCCTTGGCGCCATGCAGGCGCTGCAGTGGGCCCTCTCTTATCCAGCGCGGGTACGCAATTCGATCGTGATCGCCGCCACGCCGCGCCTGTCGGCGCAGAACATCGCCTTCAACGAGGTCGCGCGCCAGGCGATCATGACCGATCCGGATTTCCACGGCGGGCACTACTACGACAAGGGCGTGGTTCCGCGCCGCGGCCTGCGCATCGCGCGCATGATCGGCCACATCACCTACCTGTCGGACGACGCGATGATGGAGAAATTCGGCCGCGTGCTGCGGCGCGTGACGCCCGGCTTCGACTTCGACGTCGACTTCGAGATCGAGTCCTACCTGCGCCACCAGGGCGACAAGTTCTCAACCTACTTCGACGCCAATACCTACCTGCGCATCACCAAGGCGCTCGACTACTACGACCCGGCGGCGGACTTCGGCGGCGACCTGTCGAAAGCCTTCGCGCGCGCGCAGGCCGATTTCCTGGTGATTTCCTTCACCTCCGACTGGCGCTTCTCCTCGGCGCGCTCGCGGGAAATCGTGCGCGCTCTGCTGGACAACAAACGCGTGGTTTCCTACCTCGAGAACGACGCGCCGCAGGGGCACGACGCCTTCCTCATGGACGACGCGCGCTACTTCAACGCCCTGCGCGCCTACTTCGGCAACATCGCGCTATGACGGAAGCCGAAACCATCGCACGCTGGGTCAACCCCGGTGCGCGCGTCCTGGACCTGGGCTGCGGCGACGGCAAACTGCTCAAACACCTGTGGCAGACGCGCCAGGCGCCCGGCTACGGCGTCGAAATCGACGACGCCAAGGTGATCCAGTGCATCCGCAACGACGTCAACGTCCTGCAGTTGGACCTGGAAGACGGCCTCGCCGCCTTCGCCGACCGCTCCTTCGATTACGTGATCCTCTCCGAAACCCTGCAGGCCATCCACCGCCAGGAACCGTTGATGAAGGAAATGCTGCGCGTCGGCCGCGAAGCCATCGTTTCCTTCCCCAACTTCGGTTACTGGCGCGCGCGCATCCAGATCGCCTTCGCCGGCCACATGCCCGTCTCCAAGGAACTGCCCTACCAGTGGTACGACACGCCCAACGTGCACCACTGCACCCTCGTCGACTTCGAAGCCCTCTGCGCCAAGCTCGGCCTGCGCATCATCGAGCGCCTCGTCCTCACCAACGGCGACGCCGTCACCGTCCTGCCCAACCTCCTCGGCAGCCTCGCCGTCTACCGCGTCAGCGCCTAGCGCCGGCGTAGTCAGGTTCCTGGAAACGCGGAACGCAGGCCGAGGTGCCGCACAAAAGGGTCGAAGTCCTTGTCGCTATGGAGCAGCGTCAAGCCGCTCGCGATGCAACGAGTTGCGATCACTGCGTCTATGGTCTTTCTCACCGTGATCCCCAGCGCTCGAAGCGCGCGGAAGTTCCTGGCTGCTTGAATGGCGATGTCTTGCCCCACCAGGTTCACGACAACCAAAGACGTCAGCAGCTTCCTGGCCTGGTTGAAATCGTGCTCACTGCCAAAGCCCTGCAGCACTTCGGTGAGCACAAGGTCTCCGGTCACCACAGGCTCGCTTCCCAACAGCGAATCGAGCATTTCGGTCTGCGGCGTCGGCATACCGCGGAAGTAGTCGATCCATACGCTGGAATCAACCAGAATCACTTGTCGAGCCTCATCGAATCAAGGTCGCCTTGCCAGTTCAGCTTGCCGCGAAAACGCCGAATCTCCGCTTGCTTGCGCAGACGCAGCAAGGTGCGCAGCCCCAGCTCCACTGCCTCGCGCTTGGTCTTCAACCCGGTCATCCGCAGCGTGTCTTTCATGAGCTTGTCGTCAATCACAATGTT
>CAMDRF010000138.1 GCA_945906765.1 Nitrosovibrio sp. Nv4
GAATCGGCCGCGGACGCGCTCGAGGCCCAGGCCCTGGACACGATCGATTTCCCGCGCGTGATTCGCGCGGCCTACGAAGCCGGCGTGCGCACCTTCATCGAAGTCGGGCCCGGCAACTCGTGCAGCCGCATGATCGACAAGATCCTCGCGGATCGCCCGCATATTGCAAGATCGCTCGCGGTCGCCGGGCCGGAGCCGGTGGCGCATTTTCTGCGCACGCTCGGCGAACTGCACGCCGCAGGCGTGCCGCTGAACCTGGAAATGCTCAATGCCGGTGCAGCCGCAGCCGCGCCAGAACCCGCGCGCAAATGCGTCACGGTATCCATCGCCGGCACGCCATTCGTGGCGCCGGCGATTCCCGCGCGCAAGCCGCCTGCGGACGAATTCGGCGACACCCTGCGCCAGTCGATGATCGATTCAGAGAAAGCGAGCGTCGAAGCGCACCAGGCCTATCTTAGGTTTTCGCAGAATCTCACGCAGACACTGGCGCAAGCCATCGCGACTCAGGCGCGCTTGCTCGGGGAAACTGCTGCAGGCAATGTCGCCGTCGCCGAAGTCCGAGTCCCGGCGCGCGCGCTCGATCGAGCCGCCTGCCTGGAGTTCGCGCGCGGCTGCGTCGGCCGCGTGCTGGGACCGGAATTCGCCGAAGCCGATTCCTTCCCGACCCGGGTGCGCCTGCCGGACGAGCCGCTGATGCTGGTGGACCGGATTCTGCAGATCGACGGCGAACCGCTATCGATGACCCACGGCCGCGTGGTGACGGAGCACGATGTGCGCCCCGGCGCCTGGTATCTCGATTGCGGGCGCATACCGACCTGCATCGCGGTGGAAGCGGGCCAGGCGGATCTCTTCCTGTGCGGTTTTCTCGGCATCGATTTTCAGACGCGCGGCCGCGCCATGTATCGCCTGCTCGACGCCAAGGTCTGCTTCCACCGCGGCCTGCCGGGTGCGGGCGAGGTGATCCGCTACGACATTCGCATCGACGGGTTCTTCCGTCAGAGCGATGCCTGGCTGTTCCGCTTCGGCTTCGAAGCGACGCTCAACGGGGCGCCGCTGCTGACGATGACCGATGGCTGCGCCGGTTTCTTTTCCAATGAAGCGCTGGCTGCAGGCAAGGGCATCGTGCGTACCGCGCTCGACCGCAAACCGATGCCCGGCAAGCGCTCGGCGGACTGGGAGGACTTCACCAGCAGCGCCGTCGAAAGTTACTCGAGCGAACAGCTCGAGGCCTTGCGCGCGGGCGACCTGGCGGGCTGCTTTGGCGACGCGTTTGCAGGACTGCCGCTGGCGAAGCCGGTCACATTGCCCGGCGGCCGCATGCAGCTGGTGCATCGCATCACGCATCTTGATCCGGGCGGCGGGCGCTTCGGCATGGGCATGGTGGTTGGCGAGGCGGACATTCATCCCGACGACTGGTTCCTCACCTGTCACTTCGTGGACGATCGCGTGATGCCGGGCACGCTGATGTTCGAGTGCTGCCTGCATACGCTGCGGGTGTTCCTGCTGCGTCTCGGCTGGGTCGTCGAAGAAGGCCAAGCCGCCCTCGAGCCGCTACCGGGCATCGCCAGCCAGTTGAAATGCCGCGGGCAGGTGCTCGACACGACGCAGCGAGTGACGTACGAGGTTTCCATCAAGGAGCTCGGCTACGGCCCCGAGCCCTACGTCATCGCAGATGCGTTGATGGTTGCGGACGGCAAGCCAATCGTTGAAATCACCAGCATGAGCCTGCGCTATGCAGGGGCGACGAGAGAGACCTTCCGCCGCCTGTGGGCGGCAACGCAATCACCCGGGAAGAGGGCGGCGATTTTCGATTCCGATCGAATCCTTGCGTTCGCGATCGGCAAGCCTTCCGACGCCTTCGGCGAGCCTTACCGGATTTTCGACGCGGGCCGCGTCATCGCGCGGCTGCCCGGGCCGCCTTTCCAGTTCCTCGATCGCGTCACGGAGATCCGCGCCGAGCCGTGGAAGATCCTCCCCGGCGGCGAATGCGAAACCCAGTACGACGTGCCCGCGGACGCATGGTATTTCGCCGACAACCGCCAGCGCGACATGCCGTTCGCGGTGCTGCTCGAAATCGCGCTGCAACCCTGCGGCTGGCTCGCGGCCTACATGGGTTCGGCGCTGACGAGCGAAGTCGACGTGTCGTTCCGCAATCTCGGCGGCAGCGCGACGCAGTTCGCCCGCGTGCAACCCGGCATCGGCACGCTGACGGTGCGCGCCAAGCTCACGCGCGCTTCAAGTTCCGCGGGCATGATCATCCAGTTCTTCGATTACGAAGTTCTGGCGGACCGCAAACGCATCTACAAAGGCGACACCACCTTCGGCTTTTTCCCGAAGGTCGCGTTGCTGAAACAGGAAGGCCTGAAAGATCCCGCGCGCTACCAGCCGCCGCAAAGCGACCTTGCGCGCGGCCACAGCCTGGATTTTCCGGCAAGCGCGCCGTTTCCGGGCGGGCGGCTGCGCCTGCTCGACCGTATCGCGTGCTGGATTCCGGATGGCGGACCGAAGGGCCTGGGCTACATACGCGCGACGCGCCAGGTCGATGCGGATGAATGGTTTTTCAAGGTGCACTTCCACCAGGACCCGGTGGCGCCGGGCTCTCTCGGCCTGGAATCCTTCCTGCAACTGCTCAAGTTCATCGCATCCGAGCGCTGGGGGAACGTGCGCAGCGAATCCGTCGCGACAAACGAGCGGCACGAATGGATTTATCGCGGGCAGGTTATCCCGGCGGACCGCGAGGTCACCGTTGAAGCCGTCGTGACAGCGGTGGATGAAGCCCGGCGCCTGATTCGCGCCGACGGTTACCTTTCAGTGGATGGCCGCGTCATCTACGGCATGAAGGATTTCACGCTGCGCGATGTTAGGTGAAGCAGGTTGATGCGGCCGGATTGAATGTCTATACTTAATGTATCTATTATTCCGGAGCAGCCATTGAAGACTGCCAAGATATTCAAGCACGGCAACAGCCAGGCGGTACGGCTGCCCAAGGAGTTCCGGTTTGCCGACGATGAGGTGCTGATCCAGCGTTCGGGGGCCGGGGTGTTGTTGCTGCCCAGGGAAATCACCTACGAGCGCGTCATGGCGGCGGTCGGCCAGTTCAAGGGCAAGTTCGAGCGGCAGCAGCCGAAGGACCAGAAGCGGAAGTGGCGATGATCTGGATGCTGGACACCAACATCCTCGTCTACCTGACGAACCGCAAGCCGGGCTTCGAGACAATCGCGCGCCGGATGTCCGGCCGCTCGCCGGGCGAAGTACGGCTATCGGCCATCACGCTGGCGGAACTCAGATTTGGCATAGAGAAGGGAGAGTTCCGGGCACAGAACAAGGCAGCGCTCGAAGGCCTGCTTGAATTTCTCCAGGTTGACGACTTCCCGGCCGCCGCAGCTCAGGACTTCGGCGAGATCAAGGCGCACTTGCTGTCCGGAGGCAAGACCATCGGCCCTTACGACCTGCTTATCGCCGCGCACGCACGCCAGATCGATGCCGTGCTGGTGACCAATAACGAGCGCGAGTTCAGGCGCGTGCCGGGGCTATCGCTGCAAAACTGGGTGAAGGCCTGATCGTTGAAATACAACCGCGTTTTCCTGACTGCCCTGGGCTACGAACTCGGCCCTCAGGTCATCACCTCCACCGAACTGGAGGAGCGGCTCGCGCCAGTGTACGAACGTTTGAGCATCCATCCCGGCCAGCTCGAGGCCTGGACCGGCATCGCCGAACGACGCTGGTGGCAGCCGGATGCGCGCCTGTCCGTGGGCGCCACCGCCGCCGCGCGCAAAGCGCTGGCGAAAACCAACATCCAGGCCGCCGACCTGGGGGTGGTGATTTACGCCGGGGTCTGCCGCGAGAATTTCGAACCGGCGACCGCCTGCGCGGTGGCCGACGCGCTGGGCGTGAAAGGCGGCGCCTCGGTCTATGACCTGAGCAACGCCTGCCTGGGCGTGCTCAACGGCATGCTGGATATCGCCAATCGCATCGAACTCGGGCAGATCCGCGCCGGCCTCGTCGTGTCCTGCGAAAGCGCGCGCGAAATCAATGAAATCATGCTCGCCCGGATGCTGGGCGGCGTGGACATGAACCAGTTTGCCGAGGCGCTGGCCACTTTTACGGGTGGCTCGGGAGCCGTGGCGATGTTATTGACGGATGGTTCCTTCAATGGGGCGAAGGGACATCGCCTGCTGGGGGCCGTGTCGCAGGTCGCGCCCGAGCACCATCGCCTGTGCCGCTGGGGACTGGCGCCCGGCGACGGGGGGCAGCAGGCCCAGTTCATGGCCACCGATTCGGTATCGGTCCTGAAATACGGCGTGCAGCTCGGCCGCGAGACCTGGCAGGTCTTCCTCAAGGAAATGGACTGGGCGCCGGCGCAGGTCGATCGCGTCATCTGCCACCAGGTGGGCAGCGGGCACCAGGAGGCGATCCTGAATTCGCTGCAGGTGCCGAAGGAAAAGGACTACACGACCTATCGCTTTCTGGGCAACATGGGCAGCGCCGCGCTGCCGGTGACGGCCGCCATCGCCGACGAACGCGGCGTGCTCGAGGCCGGCCAGCGCGTCGCCTTCCTCGGCATCGGCAGCGGCCTGACCTGCCTGATGATGGGGTTGGAGTGGTGA
>CAMDRF010000139.1 GCA_945906765.1 Nitrosovibrio sp. Nv4
GCGTTCACGTTCACGGTTATCGAGACCTTCCTTTTTGAGAAACAATGGCCACTTTACTGGAGCGAGGATGAGCGGGGCGAATTCGCCGCTCACATCGCTGAGTTTCCCAATGCGGGGGCGGTAGTACGCAATTCTGGCGGCATTCGGAAGGTCCGCTGGCGGCGGGCTGGGAGTGGTAAATCTGGCGGTGTTCGCGTCATCTACTTCACGAGTACAGCCGAGGAAGAAGTTGTACTGCTAATTATTTATGCGAAAGCCAAGACTGACAACCTCACTGGTCAAAAACTCAGGGAGATTCGCCGTGCCATCGAAAACTAAACTGCTCACTGATCGACAGCTTCAGGCTTATGAGGCCAAGCGTGATCTTGCCTCCGAGTTGCTTGAGTCCGTGAGGCAAATGAAAGCCGGAAAAACTCGGGTCGTCCTTTCGCCCGCCATCGAGGCGCGCGAACGCACCGGTCTGTCGCAATCGCAATTCGCCAAGCTGCTTGGTGTGTCTGTGCGCACGCTTCAGGGCTGGGAGCAAGGCCGTAAACAGCCAAGCGGGGCCGCACGTACATTGCTGACAATCGCCCATACAAATCCCAAAGCATTACTCGCGTTGTACGGTGCAATGCAAGCCTAGAACTCGAGCACCACGCGGCCGAGCACCTTGCCGGCCTTGAGGTTTTCCAGGATTTTCGTTACTTCTGCCGCCGGGCGCGTGGTGACGGGCGTGGGCTTGAGTTTTTTCTTCTTCGCCAGCGCGACGACTTCCTTGAGTTCCTGCAGGTTGCCGACGTAGGAGCCGACGAGGCCGATGGCGCGCTGCGCGAACGGCGGCAGCGGGTGCACCAGTTCGCCGCCGAAGAGGCCGCACAGCACGTAGCGCCCGCCTTTCCTGAGCGCACCCAGGCCGAGCGCGGCGGTCGCGGGCATGCCGACCAGATCGATCGCGCCGGCCAGGCTGCCCATCGCGAGCGCCGCGAGCTTTTGCGCCGCGTCGGGCGCCGAATCGGACACCCGTGTGTCCAGCGTGAGCTTCGCGCCGAGTTTCTTCGCCGCCTCCAGCTTGGCCGGATCGATGTCGCAGGCAATGATGTTCTTCACGCCCTTGGCGCGCAGCACCGAGACGCACACCAGCCCCAGGCCGCCGCAGCCGATCACCGCGACCCAGTCCTTCGGACCCAGCTCCGGCAGCTTGGCGCTGGCGCTATAGGTGGTGAGCCCGGAACAGGCGAGGGTGGAGGCGAAGGCGTCGTCGATACCGCTCGAATCGACGAGGTATTTCGGATGCGGAATCAGTACGTGGCTCGCGTAGGCGCCGGGGCGGTTGATGCCGAGGAAGCGCGATCCGGAAACGCAGTAATTGTCCTGGCCGGATTTGCAGATGGCGCACTTGCCGCAGCCGATCCAGGGGAAGACGAGCCTTTTCTGGCCGATCTTTGCGCCCTTTGCTTTGGGACCGACTGCTTCAACAATTCCAAACGGCTCATGACCCAGCGTGAAGGGTGGAATGCAACCGCGTTCCTTGACGTAGAAGCGCTTGCCCCCGCCCCAGTCGAAGTAGCCGTCCCAGATGTGCAGGTCGGAGTGGCACACGCCCGAGCGCGTGATGCGCACCAGTACCTCGGTGCCTTTGGGTTTCGGCGTGTCCTGCAGGACTTTCTGCAACGGCTTGCCGTGTTCCATGAATTGATAGCTGATCATGCTTTCTCCGATTCACTGAGGCGCGGTCAGGCCCGTGCCGATTGTTCAAGTGCCTGGTCAATATCCCAGAGGATATCGTCAAGCGATTCGATGCCCACCGACATGCGGATCATGTCCGGGGTAACGCCTGCCTTCAACTGTTCTTCGTCGCTCATCTGCCGGTGCGTGGTCGAGGCCGGATGGATGATCAGCGTTTTCGCGTCGCCGATGTTGGCGAGGTGGCTCATGAATTGCGAGGCGTCGATGAATTTCTCTCCTGCCTTCGCACCTCCCTTGACGCCGAAGTTCAACAGTCCGGAGGCGCCCTTGGGCAGATACTTTTGCGCCAGGGAATGGTATTTGCTTCCCGGCAGTCCGGGATAGTTCACCCAGGCCACACGCGGATGGTCCTGCAGGTATTTCGCCACCGCGAGGGCATTGCTGCAATGCCGGTCCATGCGTACCGGCAGCGATTCGATGCCTTGCAGCAGCAGCCAGGCGCTCATCGGCGAGAGCGCGGGGCCGAAGGTGCGCATGATTTCCATGCGCGCCTTCATTGTGAACCCAAAATCGCCGAAGGTCTCGTGGAAGATGATGCCGTGGTAGCCCGGCGAGGGCGTGGTGAACTCTGGAAACTTGCCGTTGCCCCAGTTGAACTTGCCGGATTCCACGATCACGCCGCCCATGGTGGTGCCGTGGCCGCCGATGTACTTGGTGGCCGAATGGATCACGATGTCCGCGCCCCAGTCGCAGGGCCGGCACAGGTAGGGCGAGGGCACGGTGTTGTCCACCACCAGCGGGATCTCGGCTTCGTGCGCGATCTTCGCCAGCGCTTCGAGGTCGACGATGTTGATCAGCGGATTGCCGAGCGTTTCGGCGTATAGAAGTTTTGTGTTTGCCTTTATTTTCGATTTAAAAGCACTTAAATCATCAGGATCGACAAAAGTGGTCTCAATCCCCAGTTTCTTCAAATTCACGCCCAGCAGCGTGTGCGTGCCGCCGTAGAGCGTGGAGGCCGAGACGATGTGGTCGCCCGACTTGCATAGCGTGAGGATCGCCGTGGCCTCGGCGGCCTGGCCGGTGGCGCAAGCGAGCCCGGCGCGCCCGTTCTCGATCGCCGCCATGCGCTCCTCGAACACCGCCACCGTCGGATTCGAGATCCGCGAGTAGACATTGCCAAAGGTCTGCAGGTTGAACAGGCTCGCCGCGTGCTCGGCCGAATCGAACACGAACGAGGTGGTCTGGTAGATCGGCGCCGCGCGCGCGCCGGTGGCCGCATCCGGAATCTGCCCCGCGTGCAGGCAAAGCGTCTCGAAACCGAATTTGCGGTCAGCCATGGCGCTGCCTCGCGCGCCGCGCCCGGTACGCGGCGCCCGTCTGCTCGAGGGCCTGCCGGAATGGCGAGCGGATCGTGAGCGCGCCGTCGATTTTCTGGCCGTCGTGAAGATCCTCCGAATAAAGCCTTGATGCGTCTGCCGCGAGCGCGGCGGCGATGATCTGGCTGTCGAAGAAACCATAGCCGTATCGTTGCACGATCCGCAGCGCGTCAAGTACGATGGCCGCCGTCACGGTAATCACCTCGCAGCTCGAAGCAATGCTCGATACGCGGACTCTGACTTCCTCCGCTGAGACCTTGAATTTTCGAGTCAGAACGTGGGCGAGCTCCGACAGTACCTGGGTGCTCACGCAGGCGCCGGCCCCGCAGGCAAGCGCACGCGACGTTTCGCGCTTGGCCGCGTCCTGCCCCGAGAACGAGTAGACAAGAATGTTCGTGTCGAGAAAGAACCGCGGCGCCGGATCGCCGCGCTCAGCGCCGGGCATTCGCTTTCTCGCGGTCGAACTTGAAGCCGCGCGTGTCGATCAGTGTCGTGCCCCAGTCGATCGGGCGCCGGCGCCGCGTCAGGCGCTGGTACTCTTCCTCCGAGAGGACGCGCGCGACCGCTTGGCCGCGGCGCGTTATGCAGACCACGGCGCCACGCTCGGCCGCCTGAACCACCGCTGAAAACTGGTCTTTCGCTTCGGCGATTGAAACTTGTTTTTCCATGCTGCGTTCCATTATGGCTATCGAGATGGCCATATTACCCGAAGCGTTACCGGCCTGGAGGCTGTTCTATGCGGGGAGCGGGGAAACGGTGACTCTGACCGCCAGCTCCTGCTCGCCGCCGCCGAGCCGCAGTACACGGAGACCCAGGCATGCGAGGCGTCCGCGCCGGCCAGGCGCCGCCGGCCGGCGCCCAATGCGCCAGACTGTCGCGCAGAGTGGCGAAAAAGCTGGCCAGGCGCTGCACGCGCAGGTCGCGGAACAACTCCGGGTAGAGGCGCGAGATGACGAGCCGGTTCTCCAGCGCGTAGCCCGCGCCCGAGGGCGCCTGCGTGCGATCGTCCACTACCCACCAGCGGCCGTCGGCCGAGCGCGCGAGGTCGGCGGCGTACAGGTGCAGCATCACGCCGCCCGGGGTCTTGATGCCGCGGCAGGGGCGCAGGTAGCCCGAATGGCCGTAGACCAGGGCGGGCGGCAGCAGGCCTTCGGCGAGCAGCTGCTGTTCGCCGTAGACGTCCACCAGCACCTTGTTCAGGAGCGTCGCGCGTTGCCGGATGGCCGCTTCGATGCCGGCCCATTCCTCGGCCGGCAGGATCAGCGGCACCACGTGCCGGCTGGTGACCACGAAGAGCCTGCCGTCCTGCTCGAAAAAGAATCCCGTCGCGTTCGTCAGGGCCTGCTTGCCGAGCAGCGTCGTGACGTTGGTCACCGCGAGCGGCAGGGATTCAATCATGCTTGAGTTCTCCCTTCTGTGCTCGGGCGCTGATAGAGGTACTTTTGAAATCCGGCGAAGATCTTGCCGATTTCCTCCGACTTGCCCAGGTCGGCCACCGCGTCGGCGATGGCATTGTTGTATTTGAGCCTTAGCAGCGGGGAGAGTTTCTCCTG
>CAMDRF010000140.1 GCA_945906765.1 Nitrosovibrio sp. Nv4
AGCTGCGCGTCAAGGATGTGGATTTCGGCTACCGCCAGATCACGGTGCGCGACGGCAAGGGCGGCAAGGACCGGATGACGATGCTGCCCGCCGCGGTGATCGAGCCGCTGCGCTCGCATCTCGCGCGCGTGCAGGCGCTGCACGAGCGCCATTCGTTCGCCACCCACCTGCTCGCGGCAGGACACGATATCCGCACGGTTCAGGAGCTGCTTGGGCACTCGGATGTGTCGACCACGATGATCTACACGCACGTGCTGAACAAGGGCGGGCGCGGGGTGGCGAGTCCGCTCGACCGGCTGGCGCCCGAGGCAGGCGGCCATGCCGGCGCTTGAAGGAATTGCCGCGCGGATACACACGCTCCGGGGACGGCGCGTGATGATCGACGCCGATCTGGCGGTGTTGTATGGCGTGGAGACGCGAGTCCTGCTGCAGGCGGTTCGGCGCAATCCTGAACGCTTTCCCGCCGACTTCATGATTTCCCTTACCGCTCAGGAAGTTGCGCGTTTGAGATCACAATCTGTGATCTCAAAGCCGCAAGGGCGTGGCGGCCGGCGCTACGCGCCGTGGGCGTTCACCGAGCACGGTGCGATCATGGCTGCGACCGTGCTCAATTCGGCACGCGCCGTCCAAGCATCGGTCTACGTCGTGCGGGCCTTCGTGCGGATGCGCGATGCCCTCGTGACGCACAAAGCGCTTGGGAAGCGACTCGACGAACTGGAGCGCAATCTTGGCACGCACGACCGTGCCATCGGACAGATCATCGAGGCGATCCGGCAGCTCACACGACCGCCTGAGCCACCGCACCGCCGGCGCATCGGCTTCCTGTAGCGAAATTCCCCCGTTCGGACAAGAGTACCCGGCGCTGGCCGCTTACAATGGCACCATGAACCCGCCCTTTTCCTGGAAAAACCCCTACGCTTGGCCGCGCAAGCCGGTGCTGGCGCGCAATGTCGTCGCTACCTCGCAGCCGCTGGCGGCGCAGGCCGGCGTTGCCATGCTCGCCGCGGGTGGCAGCGCGGTGGATGCGATTCTCGCCAGCGCAATCACCCTCACGCTGGTGGAGCCCGTCTCCAATGGCATCGGCTCGGACGCCTACGCGATCGTCTGGGACGGCAAGAAGCTGCACGGCCTGAACGCCTCGGGCCGCTCGCCCGCGGGCTGGACGCCGGCGTTCTTCGCCAAGGAAGGCAAGGTGCCGGTGCGCGGCTGGAACTCGGTGAGCGTGCCGGGCGCCGTGTCGGCCTGGACGGAACTGCATGCCAAGTTCGGCAGGCTGCCGTTCGAGAAGCTGTTCGAGGCGGCAATCCGCTACGGCCGTGAAGGCTTCATGGTGTCGCCGACCATCGCCGGGCAATGGGCGGCGCAGGCGAATGAACTGAAAGTGCAGCCGGGATTCGCCGAGGCCTTCATGCCGGGCGGCCGGGCGCCGGCGGTGGGCGAAGTGTTCAAGTTTCCCGAGCATGCGGCGACGCTGGAGAAAATCGCCGCCAGCAAGGGCGCGGCGTTCTACAGCGGCGATCTGGCGGAGAAGATCGAGGCCTTCGCCAGGCAGCACGGCGGCGCGATGCGCGTATCGGACCTCGCCGCGCACAAGTCGGACTGGGTCGACACCCTGCAGCAGGACTACCGCGGCTACACGATCCACGAAATTCCGCCCAACGGCCAGGGCATCGTGGCGCTGATCGCGCTCGGCATCCTCGAGCACTTCGACATCGCCTCGCTGCCGGTGGATTCGGCCGACAGCTTCCACCTGCAGATCGAGGCGGTGAAGCTCGCCTTCGCCGACGCGCAGGCCTATGTCGCGGATATTGATTACATGCCTTTCCCGCCTGAAAAATTTTTAAGCAAGGAATATCTTAAGGAAAGATCGAAACTCATCGACCGGAAAAAAGCCCAGCCATTTGCGGCCGGCAAGCCGCCGCAGGGCGGCACGGTGTACCTCACCGCGGCCGACGCCTCGGGAATGATGGTGTCGATGATCCAGTCGAACTACATGGGCTTTGGCTCAGGCGTGGTGGTGCCGGGCACGGGAATTTCGCTGCAGAACCGCGGCGCCACTTTCGTGATGCAGGACGGCCACCCGAACCGCGTCGGGCCGAAGAAGCGCCCCTACCAGACCATCATTCCGGGCTTCGTCACGAAAGCCGGCAAACCCGTGATGAGTTTCGGCGTGATGGGCGGCACCATGCAGCCGCAGGGCCACGCGCAGGTGATGGTGCGCATCGCCGACTACGGCCAGAACCCGCAGGCGGCCTGCGACGGCCCGCGCTTTCGCTGGGTGCAGGGCATGGACGTGAGCGTCGAGGACAACTTCGCGCCCGCGATCGTCGACGACCTGCGCTCGCGCGGCCACCGCATTGTCACGGTGGACGACTACAACCAGTTCGGCAGCGGCCAGATGATCTGGAAGCTGGACGGCGGCTACCTTGCCGCGAGCGACCCGCGGCGCGACGGGCAAGCGGCAGGCTACTGAGGAACCTAAATGCTAAAGCTCTGGGGACGCACGAATTCGGTCAACGTCAAGAAGGCGCTCTGGTGCCTGGACGAGCTCGGCCTGAAGTACGAGCGCAGCGACGCTGGCATGCAGTTCGGCGTCGTCAATACGCCCGAATACCGCAAGATGAATCCGAACGGCCTGGTGCCGACCATGGACGAGGACGGCTTCATCCTGTGGGAATCCCACTCCATCGTGCGCTACCTCGCCGCGAAGCACGGCAAGGGCGTGCTCTGGCCGATGGACGAGCACACGCGCGCGACCGCCAACCAGTGGATGGATTGGGCGTTCTCGTTCCAGGGGGGCGTGCGCGACGCCTTCTGGGGCCTGATCCGCACGCCGCCGGAGAAGCGCGACGCGCAGGCGATCGAGAAGGCGCGCGTCAAGTCCGGCGAGATGGCCGGCATCCTCGATGCCGCGCTCGCCGACAAGATGTATGTGGCGGGAGCCTTCTCGATGGGCGACATCCCGATCGGCTGCGAGGTGCAGCGCTGGATGCGGCTGCCGATGGAGCGGCCCAGGCTGCCGAACCTGGAAGCCTGGTTCGAGCGCCTGTGCGCGCGGCAGGCGTTCAAGAAGAACGTCGACCTCCCCCTCTCGTGACGCAAGAGTCAGCGAAAAAGGTCGCCATCGTCACCGGCGGCGCGAGCGGTATCGGCCTGGCCTGCGCCGAGCGCCTCGCGGCCGACGGCATGAAAGTCGTGATCGCCGACCTGAACGAGAAGGCGGGCACGGAACACGCCAAGCGCCTGGCCGGGGACTTTGTCGCTTCTGATTTAAGCCAAAGAAAAGGCTGCAAACACCTCGTCGAAGAAACGCTGCGCCGGCACGGCACGGTGCACGTGCTGGTCAACAACGCCGGTTTCCAGCACGTCTCGCCGATCGAGGATTTCCCCGAAGACCAGTGGGAACGCATGCTTGCGCTGATGCTCACGGCGCCGTTCCTTCTCACGCGCTACTGCTGGCCGGCGATGAAAAAGCAGAAATGGGGCCGCATCATCAACATGGCCTCGATCCACGCGCTGATCGCCTCGCCCTACAAGGCCGGCTACATCGCCGCCAAGCACGGCCTCGTCGGCCTGACGCGCACCGCCGCGCTCGAAGGCGGCGAATTCGGCATCACGGCGAACGCGATCTGCCCGGCCTACGTGCGCACGCCGCTGGTGGACAGCCAGATCGCCGACCAGGCGAAAGCGAACAACATGTCACCGGCGGAAGTGATCGAAAAAATCATGCTCGCGCCCGCGGCGGTGAAGCGCCTGATCGAACCCGCCGAAGTGGCCGGTTTCGCCGCCTACCTGTGCAGCGACGCCGCCGGCACCATCACGGGCTCGGCTTTGACAATGGACCTCGGTTGGACGGCGCGCTAGCCGAAATAGTTTTGACTCTGGAATAAAACCTTTTCAGATCCCCGCCCTCCTCCCGCAGCAACCGTTCGAAGGCCGGCACCAGCTGCGTGTAGGTCGCGTAGGATGCGAGCAGCGCGTTGTTCGGCTCAAGGATCCGGAACCTTGAGTTCGATTCCAGGGCTTTCTGCAAGGCCGCGAATTCCGCGCGCTTTCTTTCCCGCATGACCTCAGAGGGCAGCGGCATGCCGTACAGCGCTTTCAGGCGCATCCTGGCCTGCGCAAGTTCCTCGAGGAATTTCCGACTGGTCTCCTGGCCCTCGAAAAAAACTTTCAACCCGGCGTTGCGTCCCGTCGCCGCGAGCCAGCGCCGCACGCCTTCGCGCTCGACCGCGACCGCGAAGGATTCGTTGAAAGTCGAGTCGTCCTTAACGTAGAGCACCTGGTGCGCGAGCTCGTGGAAGATCAGCCGCGCCAGATCCGCGTCGGGATAGCGGATGAACGTCGACAGCAGCGGATCGTCGAAGCGCCCGAGCGTCGAGTAGGCGGGCACGCCGCTGACGTAGACGTCATTGCCCTG
>CAMDRF010000141.1 GCA_945906765.1 Nitrosovibrio sp. Nv4
GAAAACGTGATGCACTTCGCGCGCCTGCTGCGCGCGGCAGGCATGCGGCTCGGCCCGGACCGCGTGGTGGACTGCGTCAAGGCGCTCGAGCTCACCGACTGCAACCGGCGCGAGGACTGGTACTGGACCATGTCGGCGGTGTTCCTTTCCAAGGAGGAACAGCGCCCGGTCTTCGACCAGGCCTTCCGCATTTTCTGGCGCGACCCGAAGCTGATCGAGAAGATGATGAACGCGCTGCTGCCCAAGACCTACGGCCGCGCGGGCAAACCCGAGCAGGAGCAGAGCCAGCGGCTGTCCGATGCCCTCTTCGACCAAAAAAAAGCGGAGCAGGAACAGCAGGAGCAGAAGATCGAGCTCGACGCGCGGTTCACCTTCTCTACGCGCGAAGTGCTGCAGCGCATGGATTTCGACACCATGTCGGCGGCCGAACTCGCCGAGGCGAAGAAAATGCTGCGCCAGCTGCGCCTGCCCTTGCCGTTGATCCGCACCAGGCGGCATGAATTGACCGCGAATGGCAAGAAAATAAATTTGCGCGCCACCCTGCGCGAATCGCTGCGCGAAGGCGGCGACGTGATCCCGCTGGTGCGCGAATCTCCGGCCCGCGTCCATCCGCCGCTGGTGGTGCTGTGCGACATCTCGGGCTCGATGAATCCCTACGCGCGCATGTTCCTGCATTTCCTGCACGCGATCACCAACGACCGGGACCGCGTCTCGGTGTTCGTCTTCGGCACCCGGCTGACCAATATCACGCGCCAGCTGCGCCACCGCGACGTCGACGTGGCGATGGCGCGCGTCGCGGACGCGATCAAGGACTGGTCGGGCGGCACGCGCATCGGCTGGAGTCTGCGCGAGTTCAACTGGCGCTGGAGCCGGCGCGTGCTGGGGCAGAACGCCTGCCTGTTGCTCGTATCGGACGGCCTGGACCGCGAGGCGGGCGAAGGCCTGTCCGAGGAGATGCAGCGCCTGCACAAGTCCTGCAAGCAGCTGATCTGGCTCAATCCCCTGTTGCGCTACGAGAAGTTCGAGGCGCGCCCGGCGGGCGTGCGCGCGATGCTGCCGCACGTGGACCGGTTCCTGCCGGTGCATAATCTCAAAAGTCTCATCGACCTCTCGCGCGCGCTGACGGAACAGGCGCCACGTGGCTTACGTACCGCACTGGAGAAACGCGTATGGAAATGACGGGCGAGCAGTTGATCCAAGCATCGCAGGCCGACACCTGGGCCGCGCTGAACGACCCGGAAATGCTCAAGGCGTGCGTGCCGGGCTGCGAGTCGATCGACCGCACCAGCGACACGGAGTACCTGGTGCAGATGACCGCGCGGGTCGGGCCGGTAAGCGCCAAGTTCAAGGGCAAGCTGAACCTCTCGAACGTGAATCCGCCGCATTCCTATTCGATCGCGTTCGAAGGCCAGGGCGGCGTGGCGGGATTCGCGAAGGGCGGCGCCGACGTCAGCCTCTCCCCCGAAGGCCACGCGACGAGACTTGCCTACAAGGTCAAGGCGAACGTCGGCGGGAAACTCGCGCAGATCGGCTCCCGGCTGGTGGACGCGGCCGCCAACAAGGTGGCGAACGACTTCTTCGTGACGTTCAACGAAAAGGTCGGCAAGCCCGCACAGGCCGCAGAGGAAGAACACCACGATGAACATCATCCGGAGCCGGTGGCGCGCGATCCGGACCTGCCGCAGGTATCGAATGCCTCGCTGGCGTTCTTTGCCGCCGGCGCGCTGGTGGTGTTCGTGGCCGCCCTGCTCACGCTCTTGTAGCCGGGCGAACTGAGGATTACGTCACACCTCCGTCCGTCGGGGTGCGGCGACCATTCGTCCCATCCGTGGCGGAAGCGTTACTAGTTCCTCCCTGACAGATTCTTGCAAACTGTACTCTGGGCCCGTTGCCTCGTAACAGGGAGAAGCGGGATGGGCGCAGTTCCAGTGTCAATGCAGCAGAAGACCACGCTCGGCTTCACGCCGGCGACGGATCGGCATCGCGGGACCGCGCGGCATGGAGCGGCGCGTGGCGTTCGGCGACAGCGTCAGCCTCGCGCAGGCGATGGTGAATCGCGCCCGCGCCGGAGAATTCGTCATGTCCGAAGCGGTGATGGGCGCGCTGTCGGTGGAGAACCTGGACCTGGACGCCGAGCCCCTGCCACCGCTCGCGTTGCCGCGCCGCTCGCCGATCCGCATTTACGGCGTACTGGTCGAGGGGCGCCTGGACTTTACCGCCTAGCTATAGCGTCCAGATTACTCAGTTACCTGCAATCGTCATGTTGTCCACCAGGATCGAGCCGCAGCTATAGGCGCCCCGCACCAGTGTGTCGCTACCCGTCATGGCGATGCCGCGGTAGATGTCCTTCAGGTTCCCGGCCACTGTGACCTCCTCCACCGGGAACGCGATCTCGCCGTTTTCGACCCAGTAGCCCGCCGCACCGCGCGAATAGTCGCCGGTGAGCAGGTTCGTGCCGTGGCCGAGCATCTCCGTAACCAGGAACCCGCGCCGCATGTGCTTCAGCATGCCGGCGAGATCCGGCCCGTTGGAGGAAACCACCAGGTTGTGGCTGCCGCCCGCGCTGCCGGTGCTGCGCAGCCCAAGCTTGCGCGCCGAGTAACTGGCCAGGAAATAGCCCTTCAGCACACCCTTTTGCACCACCGCACGCGCACGGGTCGCGACGCCTTCCTCGTCGAAGGGCGTACTCGCGAGCGCACGCGGCTCATGCGGGCGTTCCTCGATCGTGAAATCCTTCGGAAATATCTGCTTGCCGAGTGCATCGAGCAGGAAGGAAGACTTGCGATACAGGCTGCCGCCGCTCGCCGCCGAAACGAACGAACTGATCAGGCCCGTCGCGACCGGTGCCTCGAACAGCACCGGCGCCTGGCAGGTGGCGATCTTGCGCGAGCCCAGCCGCGCCAGCGCGCGCCGGCCGGCATAGCGGCCGAGCGCCTCGGGATCGGCGAGCTTGCCGGGCACGCGCGCGGAGCTGTACCAGTCATCGCGCTGCATCAGACCGCGGTTCTCGGCAATCACTGACAACGATAGTGAATGCCGCGACGTCGGAAAGCCGTGCATGAATTCCAGGCTGTTGGCAAAGACAAACTGCCCCTGCTGCGCCGAAACGCTCGCCCCCTCGGAATTCCTGATCTTTGGCGACAGCGCGAATGCCGCGCGCTCGGCGCGCCGCGCGATGCGGATCGCCTCCTCGGTGCCAAGGTTCCAAGGGTGGTAAAGATCCAGATTCTGCGGCGCACCGGCCAGCTCCCCGGGCTCGGGCGGACCCGCGCAGTCGTCCACCGCGGTCTTGCGCGCGATCGCCGCCGCGGCTTCGACAGCGCTGGTAAGCGCCGCCGTGGAGAAGTCCGAGGTGCTGGCGTGGCCACGGCGCGCATGGGGGCGGTCGCCGAAATACACAGTGATGCCGATGCCCTTGTCGAGGTTGTGCTCGATCGTTTCGGGCTCGTCCTTGCGCACCGTAACCGAAAGCCCCCGGCCTTCGGAAACTTCGCACTCGCAGGCGGAGGCACCGGCACGCTTTGCCGCATCGAGAACGAGCTGAGCGAACTCCTTGAGCTGCGAGGGGGTGTACGTAAAGCGATTTGCTTTTGACATGGCGCGCTATGATAGCAAGCGATGGAAGCCGAAATCGTCAGCCGGACGAAGAAAAAACAGCATGTCGAGGAGCTGCAAAAGTTGGGCGCGGCGCTGATCGCGCTGCCCGCAGCCACGCTGGCTGCACTCGACCTGCCTGCGCAACTTCTCGCAGCGGTGCACGACGCACAGCGCTTCACCAGCCATGGGGCGCTGCGCCGCCAGGTGCAGTTCATCGGCAAAATCATGCGCAAGATCGACCCGGAGCCGGTGCGCACGGCCGTGGAGGCAATCACCAATCAATCGGCCACGGTACGCGCGCGCCAGAAGCGCCTGGAGCAATGGCGCGAGCGATTGATCGCGGACGACGCGGCGCTGACGGCGTTTGCCAGCGAACATACCGGGACCGACCTGCAGGCCATGCGCGCGCTTATCCGCAACGCACGCAAGGAGATTGCCGAACAAAAGCCGCCGCGCGCGCAGCGGGAACTGTTCCGACTGATACGGGAATTCAGCGAACAAGAATGAGCGAACTGCTGAAGGTTGGCCTGGTCTCGGCGAGCGACCGCGCAGCGGGCGGCGTCTACAAGGACGAAGGCATTCCGGCGCTCAGGAATTGGCTTGCTGCGGTCATTGTTGCGCCGGCTCTGCATTTTGAAGAGCGACTCATTCCGGACGACCGGAAAACAATTGAAAACACACTCAAGGAACTCGTCGACGAGAAAGGCTGCCATCTGGTGCTCACCACCGGCGGCACCGGCCCCGCTCCGCGCGACGTGACGCCCGAAGCCACCCTCGCGGTGGCCGACAAGGAGATGCCCGGCTTCGGCGA
>CAMDRF010000142.1 GCA_945906765.1 Nitrosovibrio sp. Nv4
TTGCCATTGGCGCCACCCCACGGTAACTTGGGCCGACCGCATCGTGAAAGCGCGTTTCGGAGGGAAGCCATGCAAGGTCTGATGATGGATGTGCCGCTCTTGATCAGCGACCTGATCAAGCACGCGGCCCGCAACCACGGCGATACCGAGATCGTCTCCAAGACGGTAGAAGGAGATATTCACAGGTATAACTTCCGCGAGGCGCATGCGCGCGCGCGCCGCCTGGCCAAGGTATTGCAGGGGCTGGGCGTGAAGCTGTCCGACCGGGTCGGCACGCTCGCCTGGAACGGCTACCGGCACTACGAGCTCTACTACGCCATCTCGGGCATCGGCGCGGTCATCAACACCCTCAACCCGCGGCTGTTTCCGGAACAGATCACCTACATCTCGAACCACGCCGAGAACATGGCGCTGTTCTTCGATCTCAGTTTCGTGCCGCTGGTGGAGAAACTCGCGCCGTTGCTCAAGACGGTGAAGCACTACGTGCTGATGACTGATAGGGAACACATGCCCGCGCGCAGTTCACCCGGCGGGACCATCCCGAACTTGCAGTGCTACGAGGACCTGATGGCGAAGCAGGACGAGCGCTTCGAGTGGCCGAGCTTCGACGAGCGCACGGCGGCGGCGTTGTGCTACACCTCGGGCACCACCGGCAACCCCAAGGGCGTGCTTTACGGCCACCGCTCGACGGTGCTGCATGCCTACGGCGGCGCGCTTCCGGATGCGCTCAACCTCTCGGCCCGCGACGCGGTGCTGCCGGTGGTGCCGATGTTCCACGCCAACGCCTGGAGCCTGCCCTATGCCTGCACGCTGGTGGGCGCGAAAATGGTGTTCCCCGGGCCGCATCTCGACGGCAAGAGCGTCTACGAGCTGATCGAGCAGGAGAAGGTGACACTGTCGGCCGGCGTGCCGACCGTGTGGCTGATGTTGCTGCAGCACCTGGCGGCCAACAAGCTGAAGTTCTCGACGCTCAACCGCACCGTGATCGGCGGCTCGGCCTGCCCGCCGGCGATGATCCGCGCCTTCCAGGACGACTACAACGTGCAGGTGTTCCACGCCTGGGGCATGACCGAAATGAGCCCGCTCGGCACCGTCGGCTCGCTCAAAGCGAAGCAGGCGGCGCTCGGCAAGGAGGCGCGCTACGCGGTGCAGGCCAAGCAGGGCCGCGGCATCTTCGGCGTCGAGATGAAAATAGTCGACGAAGAGGGCAAGGAATTGCCCTGGGACGGCAAGCGCTTCGGCAACCTGCTGGTGAAGGGGCCGTGGATCGCCTCCGCTTATTTGAAGAGCGAGGGCGGCGACCCGCTCATCGACGGCTGGTTCCCCACGGGCGATGTCGCCACCATCGATGCGGACGGCTACCTGCAGATCACCGACCGCTCGAAGGACGTGATCAAGTCCGGCGGCGAGTGGATCAGCTCGATCGATCTGGAGAATATCGCCGTGGCGCACCCGGCGATCCAGGAGGCGGCGGTGATCGGCATCGCGCACCCGAAATGGGACGAGCGCCCGATCGTGGTGGCGGTGAAGAAAGCGGGGCAGGAGGTCAGCAAGGCGGAGTTGCTCAAGTTCTACGAAGGAAAAGTCGCCAAGTGGTCGATGCCCGAGGACGTGGTGTTCGTGACCGAGCTGCCGCACACCGCCACTGGCAAGCTTTCCAAGCTCACATTGCGCCAGCAAATGAAAGATTACAAGCTCCCGGCGTGATTAAAACTGAAACCAAAGACCGGGTGCTGCGCATCGAAATCGCGCGCCCCGAAAAGAAAAACGCCCTCACGCAGGAGATGTACGCGGCGATGGCAGATGCGCTCGCCGCCGCCGACGGTGACTCGCAGGTGCGCGTGGTGCTGATCCACGGCGCGCGCGACTGCTTCACCGCCGGCAACGACCTGAAGGATTTCCTCAACCGCCCGCCGCATTCGGAATCGAGCCCCACCACGCGTTTTCTGCGCGGCATCGCGAACTTCGGCAAGCCGCTGCTCGCGGCGGTGAACGGCGCCGCGGTCGGCATCGGCACCACCATGCTGCTGCACTGCGACCTCGTCTACGCGGCGCCCGGCGCGCGCTTCCAGATGCCGTTCGTGCCGCTCGGCCTGGTTCCCGAAGCCGGCTCGAGCTTCTTGCTGCCCTACATCGCGGGCTACCAGCGCGCCGCCGAACTGCTCCTGCTCGGCCAGCCCTTCGATGCCGACAAGGCGTATGCCGCCGGCTTCGTCACCTCGATCGTTCCTGAGAGTGAACTCTTCGCGCGCGCGCGCGCCGGCGCCCTCGCCATTGCCGCACTGCCGCCGGCCGCCGTGCGCGCCACCAAGGCGCTGATGCGCAGCCGCTTCGGGCCGCGCGTCACCGAAGCGATGAACGAAGAGGGCAAGGTATTCAGCGAGCGCCTGACCTCGCCCGAGGCGCGCGAAGCAATGACCGCATTCTTCGAGAAGCGCAAGCCGGATTTTTCCAGGTTCTAGCCGCGACCTCGGGGTGATCGAGTGCGGGCCTTGCAGATTAGAAGTTAAGTTCTATAATGCAAGACTATGAAACGCCGTCTCGCTACTGCGGTGCTGCGCGCGCGACTGGCGCGGTTTCCGGCTGCGGCGCTGCTCGGGCCCCGCCAGAGCGGCAAGACCACGCTTGCGCGCAGCCTCTCGCGGCGCTACTACGACGCCGAACAGCCGGCCGACCGCGTACGCCTTGACCTGGACTGGAAGGCGATCTGCTCGGGGCGCGAGCTGGTGGTGATTGATGAGGCGCAGAGTTGGCCGGAGCTGTTTCCGCGGCTGCGCGCCGCGATCGATGCCGACCGGCGCCGCAATGGCCGCTTCCTGCTCCTCGGCTCGGTATCCCCGGCGCTCACGCGTGAGGTATCGGAATCGCTCGCGGGGCGGCTTGCCCGGATGGAGCTTGCGCCGTTCCTGCTTCCGGAGTTGGGCCAGCGCGGGTTGGCGCGGCTGTGGCTGAATGGCGGTTTTCCGGATGGAGGGGTGCTGAGCGGGAGCGGGTTTCCCGCATGGCAGCGGGACTATCTTGCGCTGATGGCGCAGCGCGATCTGCCTGCATGGGGGCTGCCCGCCCGGCCGCAGGTCACCGACCGGCTGCTGCACATGCTCGCGATTGCGCAAGGTCAGCTTTGGAACGCGAGCGCGCTCGGGCAGAGCCTCGGGTTGAGCTACCACACGGTGAACGGTTATCTCGACTATCTGGAAGGCGCGTACCTCATCCGGCGGCTTGCTCCCTGGAGCGGCAACCTGCGCAAGCGGCTGACAAGGAGTCCGAAGCTCTATCTGCGTGATAGCGGACTCCTGCACGCGTTGCTTCGCATCGGCTCGCGTACGGAGTTACTGCGGCATCCCGCGGCGGGCGCGAGCTGGGAGGGGTTTGTCGTCGAACAACTGCTCGGTGCCCTGGCCGCGAGCGGTATCGATGCCGGGGCGCATTTCCTGCGCACGAGCGACGGCCACGAGATCGACCTGCTGCTTGCCCTGGGAGGAAAAACGGTCGCCATCGAGGTCAAGCTTTCGGCCCACGCTACGCCCCACGATCTTGCGCGTCTTGAGCGCGCGGCGGACCTGGTGTCGGCGGAGCACAGGTATGTCGTGTGTCAAACAGACGAACCGGCGGCAAGCGGCACGCGCGGCTCGCTCGATCTTGCCTCGGCGATCGAGCGGTTGCATAAGCTTGGGCGTGCCCGCAGATGAGAGGTAGCGTGAAACTCACGCGTGAAAGCCTTCTTGACGGCACGTTCCACGCCTATGTGCGTGGTGCGCTCGGGCCGAACGTGCGCATCATGACGGATGCCGAGCGCGGCGCGCAAATTGAAGACATCCTCGCGCGCTCGCCGCGCCGTGGGCGCGTCTGGGTGTTCGCCTTCGGTTCGCTGATCTGGAACCCGGCGTTCGATTTCGTCGAACGCCGCACGGCGCGCATCCATGGGTTTCATCGCCAGTTCTGCCTCTGGGCGCGTGCCGGCCGTGGCAGTCCCGAGCGGCCCGGCCTGATGCTCTCCTTGGTATCCGGCGGCAGTTGCACCGGCGTCGCCTACCGCCTGGCCGGGCGTGAGGCGG
>CAMDRF010000143.1 GCA_945906765.1 Nitrosovibrio sp. Nv4
GCGATCGGCGCCTTGATCGCCGGGTGCGGCTCGTAGCCCTCGAGGGTGAAGTCCTCGTAGTTGAAGGCGAACAGGTCCTGCACCTGCGGGTTGAGCCTGATGCGCGGAAACGGACGCGCCGCGCGCGACAGCTGCTCGCGGGCCTGCTCCAGGTGGTTCACGTAGAGGTGCGCGTCACCGAGCGTCAGGACGAACTCGCCGGCCTGCAGGCCGGTGACCTGCGCCACCATCCGCGTCAGCAGCGCATAGGAGGCGATGTTGAAGGGCACGCCCAGAAACAGGTCCGCGCTCCTCTGGTACATCTGGCAGGAGAGCCTGCCGCCGGCGACGTAGAACTGGAACAGCGCGTGGCAGGGCGGCAGCGCCATGCGCTCGACGTCGGCCGGGTTCCAGGCGCTCACGATATGGCGGCGCGAATCCGGCTTCTGCCTGATGGATTCAATGACGTTCGCGAGCTGATCTATCTCGCGCCCGTCGGGCGTGCGCCAGTGACGCCACTGGTGGCCATAGACAGGCCCCAGTTCGCCATTCTCGTCGGCCCACTCGTTCCAGATCGAGACGCCGCGCTCCTGGAGCCAAGTCACGTTGGTGTCGCCGCGCAGGAACCAGAGCAGTTCCAGGATGATGGACTTTAGGTGCAGCTTCTTGGTGGTGAGCAGCGGGAAATCGTCCGCCAGGCCGAAGCGCAGCTGGCGCCCGAATACCGACAAAGTGCCGGTGCCGGTGCGGTCCGACTTTTTCGCGCCGTGTTCGAGCACCTGGGCGAGCAAGTCGAGGTATTGCTTTTCTCCAGTATTTGGATTCATACCGCGATGGTAGCGAAAAGTTCGCGTGCGCTCTGGAATCGATCTTCGGGCCGCTTCGCCAGCAGCCGGTCGACGATGGTCTGGTAGCCCGCGAGGCGCTCGGGCAGGCGCGGGATCGGCTCGTGCACGTGCATGTGAACCAGGCCCGCCGGGCCTTCGTCACCCCACAGCCGCCGGCCGCTGAGCATCTCATAGAAAATCACCCCCAGGCTGTACAGGTCCGAGCGGGCGTCGGCGGCGCTGCCCATGCATTGCTCCGGGCTCATGTAGCGGGGCGTCGCCATCACCTCGCCGTGGCGCGTGAGGTGGGTATGCGAGTCCAGGTCCTTCGCCAGGCCGAAATCCACGATCACCGGCCGGCCATTCTGGCGGAACATGATGTTCGGCGGCTTCAGGTCGCGGTGCACGATGCCGTGCGCATGAACCGCATCCAGGGCTTTGGCGATCTGCGGGGTGAGCCGCAGCGCCGCCAGCGAGCTCATGCCTTCCTGGATGCGCGCGGCGAGGGTCCCGCCAGAGAGGTATTCCATCGCGATGAACGGCTGATCGCCGGAGAAGCCCTGGTCGAAGATGTGCGCCACGTATTCGTTTTCGACCGCCGCGATCAGCTTGTATTCGCGCACGAAGCGCTGCAGGAAGGTGGTATCGCGGCGCAGGGCAGGATCGAGCACCTTGAGCACCAGCTGTATGCCGTCCTCTCCCGCCGGATGCAGTTCCAGCAGCACCATGTCGTAGCCTTCGCGCGCGAGCAGCATCGCCGCGATCAGGCGGCGAAACTCGTTCGACTCGTCGACGATGAGGCAGCGCATGGCGTTGGACGCATTGATAAAGCCTGACGGACATAAGATGATGCACGCCTTGCAGAGGTAATGCACGATGAAGCTCTTCGGCGGCTCCAAGCCGGACCACCCCCTGGCTGACCCGAAAGAGGCGAAGCGCCTGCTGGACGCGTTGCCGGCGAACGACCCTGTCAAGGCGCTCGACGAGCTGGCGCACTGGGTAGAGTCGGTGGCGGCGCTCGAGGGTTTCACGCCTGAAGCCAGGATCCAGTTGCTGATCGCGCTGCACGGGTACTGGAAGCAGGCGGCTTACGCCTACGCGCGCTCGGTAGACCAGTTCGCCCAGGGGCACAAAAGGCATCGAGGCGGCCAAGGCCCTGCTGCCGCAGCTGGGGCGTGTTCAACAGTGTCTACGCCTTCGCCGAGGCAAGACAGCTCGCGCAATCCAAGGTGACGGTTTATCCCGGCGCCGGCGGCAGTTCCACGCCGCAGCTCGAGTTTCTCAAGGGCGCGATCTTCAGCGCCAGCGCGCCTGACGGCATGTTGCCGGTCGAGGTCGAACTGGGGGAGCGCCTGATCGCGCAATTTGCCCCGCGCTTCGTGCTCGCCAATGCGCCCGCGCCAGGCCTGGTGTTCTGGTCGGACCTGGCACAGGCGATGCCGCCCGCGCGCCTGTCGCGCGCGCCGCAGCCCGTGCCGGGCTTGCGCTGTTTCGGCGTTGGCGCAGCCCTGGGCGAAGTGCACGACCTGGCCGAGCGCGTCATGGTCGGCGGGCAGGTGCCTCCGGAAGTCAACCTGGGCGGCACTTACGAGCCGCATGTTGCGCTCGAGGTGATGCGCCACCTGCACCTGTACTGGTCACCGCAGGCGCCCGAGCGCAAGGCGCAGCGCCAGCTGGGCGATGGCGATTCGCTCGACTTCGACAACCAGAATTCGGAAAGCTGGATCGTCGAGAATGTGAGCGCAGGCGGCTTCGGCGCGGTGGCGCCGCAATTGAAGGGCGACTGGCTGCGGGTGGGCGCACTGCTTGCGCTGCAGCCCGAGGGCGGCACCAACTGGGTGCTGGGATTGATCCGCAGGGTCAACAAGCTCGCCGATCAGCAGGCGCGCGTCGGCATTGAAACCCTGTCTAAAATGCCCTTGCTGTCGCGCTTCGCGCTCGCCGGCGTCGCGTCGGTGACCGAGCAGGGCGTGTTGATCAAGGACGGCGACGCGGCCGAGGCGCGCATCGCCCTCAAGCCGGGCGTATTCACCCCGGGCCAGAACCTGGAGCTGGCGCACGGCGCACACACCCACGTCTACCTGCCGCAGGCGGTGGCAGAGCGCGGCGAGGACTACGAAATCGCCCGGTTCAGAGAGTTAATCAGAGAATCCTGAGCAGGAAAGCGGCGATGTCGGCGATTTCCTCGGGGCACACCGAGTGCTGCATCGGGTATTCGCGCCACTCCACCGCGTAGCCGAGCGCCAGCAGCGCGTCGCGCGACAGGGCTGCGCGATCCAGAGGAATCATGCTGTCGTACTTGCCGTGCGCCATGAAGATGGGCAAGTCGCTGTTTTCAGCGGCGCGTTCTTTTTCCAGGGTTTTTGCTAAAGGCAAATAAGTCGAAAGCGCCATCACGCCGGCCAGGCGCTTGCGCTGCCGCAGCGCGGTTTGCAGCACGATCGCGCCGCCCTGAGAGAAACCGGCGAGGACGATCTTGCCGTGGGGAATGCCGCGTTGCGTTTCCCTGGCAATCAGCCCTTCCACAAAGTCCTGCGATTCGCGGATACCGGCTTCATCTTCCTGCCCGCCGCCGAGCTGCAGGATGTCGTACCAGGCGCGCATGCGCATGCCCATGTTGATCGTCACCGGGCGCTGCGGCGCGTTGGGAAAAATGAAACGCACCGGCAGAAAGGCGGGCAGGCCGAGCTCCGGCACGATCGGCTCGAAGTCGTGGCCGTCGGCGCCCAGGCCGTGCAGCCAGATCACCGCCGCCTGCGGCGCAGGACCGGTTTCTATTTCAATGACTTCAAGGCCTTGTGCCATGCCCGGATTGTAGCGGGAGCGCTGGGCGGCATGATCATGCGCAACACCGTGATGGTAGCGCCCCAAGTGCCGCTCACTCGCCCTGCACGAAACCGATCCGGCGTTTCGGCGCGGGCGCCGGCGGCGACATCAGCTCCCGTATCGCGTCGAACACGGCCTTGAACTGCCGGTCGTATTTCGATTCCAGATCATCC
>CAMDRF010000144.1 GCA_945906765.1 Nitrosovibrio sp. Nv4
TTCAGGTCCACCACGATGCGGCCGGTGACTTTGGCATTCATGAAGTCATCGAACACCTTCGGCAAGTCGGCGAATGGGATGGTCTTCGCCATCTCCTTCAGCCCCGCCGGTTTCATGTCGCTGCCAAGCCTGGCCCAGACCTGGCGTTCGAGTTCCGGGCTCGGCGCATCGGTGGAATTGATGCCGAGCAGGCTTACGCCGCGCAGGATGAACGGCAATACCGTGCTGCTCAGGCCGGGGCCCGCGGCAAGGCCGATCGACGCGATCACGCCGTTGAATTGCATGGTGCTCGCCATCCACGCCAGGACCTCTCCTCCGAGGTTATCGATCGCACCCTGCCACGTGGCCTTGTCGAGCGGCTTGATCTTGCTCAAATCGAGCTCGCTGCGCAGCTTGATTTCCGCCGCGCCCAGTTTTTTCAGGTAAGCAACCCCGTCGGCCTTTCCGGTGAGCGCCACCACGTGGTAACCGAGCTTCGCCAGCGCGGCGATGGCGATCGAGCCGACGCCACCCGTGGCGCCGTCCACGATTACCGGGCCGCCGGCCGGATGCAGGCCGTTGTGCTCCATCTTCACCACCGCCAGGCCCGCGGTATAGCCCGCGGTGCCGAAGGCCATGGCCTCCCACAAGGTCATTCCCTTGGGCAGCTTGACCGCCCAGTCGGCGGGGATGCGTGCGTATTGCGCGTAGCCGCCGTGATGCTTGACGCCCAGTTGGTGGCCGACCGCCAGCACCGCGTCGCCCTTGGCGAAGCGCGCATCGGTCGAGGACACCACCGTTCCCGAAAGGTCGATGCCGCCGATACACGAGGGACGCAGCAGGATCCGCCCCTTGCCGGTCGCCGCGAGCGCGTCCTTGTAGTTCACGTCGGAGTACGCGACGCGCACCACGACTTCGCCGGGATCCAGGTCATCGAGCGCGCACTCGACGAACTCGGCCTTGATCTTCCTCTCGACTTCGCTAAGTCGGTACGCCTTGAACTTTTCCACTCTCCATCCTCCGTTCGGCCTGCAGGTAATCCACGGACTGCATCTCGGTGAGCCGGCTCGCGGTGCGCGCAAACTCCGCCGCCGCGGTTTTCGCGTCGCCGCCATCCACAAACAGCTCGTCGGGCTGTGCCTCGGCGCCCACCACCAGCTTCACGCGGTCATCGTAGAACACATCCACCAACCAGGTGAAACGACGCGCCGAATCGGCGTTCTTCGGCGACATTTTCGGCACGCCGGAGAGGATCACCGTATGGAAGCGCCGCGCCAGGTCGACGTAATCGGCATACGATCGCGGCCCCCCGCACAGCAGCGCGAAGTCGAACCATACCAGCCCGCCAGCACGCTTGCGATACGCAATGATCCGGCCTTCCACGTCCAGCGGCTGCTTCTCTTCTTCGACGTCTTTCAGTTCAGAGAAAATCCGCTCCAGTTCCGCCTCCGCGCCACATCCCTCGTGGTAAACCCTCAATTTCTCCATTTTCAGGCGGCGGTAGTCCGTGCCGCCGTCCACGTTGACCACGTCCAGGCGCGACTTGAGGAACTCGATCGCCGGCAGGAAGCGCTCGCGCTGCAGGCCGTTCGGATAGAGCTGGTCGGGATGGTAGTTGCTGGTCATGACGAAGGCTACGCCCAGTTCCATCACCTTCTCAAGATAGCGGCCGAGAATCATCGCATCGGCGATGTCCGAAACATGGAATTCGTCGAAGCAGACGAGGCGGTAGCGGCGCGCGGTGCGCTGCGCGACCGCCGCGATCGGATCCTCGGCGCCCTTGAATTCGTTCATCTCGCGGTGGATTTCGCGCATGAAATGATGGAAATGCACCCGGCGCTTGCGCGCCAGCGGCACGCACAGGTAGAAGCTGTCCATGAGGAAACTCTTGCCGCGCCCGACCGCGCCCCACAGGTAGACGCCCCTGGGCGGATCGGGCTTTACGAGCAGTCGCTTAAGCGCGTTGCTGCGCCTCGCCTTGTATTCGGTCCATTCCCGGTAGAGGCGCTGCAGGCGCTCCACCGCCTGCCACTGGGACGCATCGGAAACGAAACCGCGCTTGGCGAGGCTCTGTTCGTAAAGCGCGACGACGTCACTCATGTGGTGGAGGGGGAAACCCGTGATTCGCGGCGCGCGAGCCACAACGTGCTGGCGAGGATCACTACGCCGCCCGCCAGGGTCCAGCCCCCCGGCATGGCGCCGAACATGAAGAAACCGAGGATCGCCGCCCAGACCAGTTCGAGGAACTTCACCGACTGCACCGCCGAGATGTCGGCGACGCGGAACGCGCGCGTCATGCAGTAGTGCCCGCCCGCGCCAAGGAAGCCGCACAGCGTCAGCAGGGCCCACTGGCCCGGCGAGGGCATCATCCACCAGGCAAGTGCGAACGGCAGCAGCAGCAGCGACACCAGCAGGTGCTGCCAGAGGACCATGATGTCGGAGCGCTCGTGGCGCGTCAGCACCTTGGCGACCAGGAACGAACCGGCGAATACCGGCCCCGAGGCCAGCATCAGCAGCATCCCCATCGAGACGCCCGAAAAGCCGCCGGCATCGAAGGGATGCACCACCAGCAGGACACCGGAGAATCCGACCAGGACCGCGGCCCAGCGCGCGCCAGTCATGCGCTCGTTGAGAAAGAGCACCGCCCCCAGGCAGATGAAGATCGGGACACTGAAGCCGATCGCGGTCAGCTCGGCGATGTCGACCATCGGCAGCGCCGCGAACCACAGCAGCATCCCGCCCGCATGGAACAGGCCGCGCACCAGCTGCAGCTTCGGGGCTTTCGGCCACAGTTCGCGCACGCCGAAGCGCAGCGCGGGCGCCAGCATCACCAGCGCGCCCAGCAGGTAGCGCAGGAAACCGACCAGCCACGGGTCGAGCTCGTGCGAGAGCTTTTTCATGATGGAGTTCAGCAACGTGAACAGGACGCCGGTGGCGACCATCCAAAGCATGCCGCGGACCACGGGGCTGAGCACCGGCCTGGCCAAAGCGGCGTTCAGATGTTCAGGGAACGCTTGTCGACGGCCAGGGCCGCTTCCTTCATCGCCTCGGACAGCGAAGGATGAGCGTGGCAGATCATGCCGATGTCCTCGGCGGAACCGCGGAATTCCATCGCCACCACCGCCTCGGATATCAACTCAGAGGCCATTGGCCCAATGATGTGGACGCCAAGGATGGCATCCGACTTTGCGTCAGCAAGAAATTTCACCATGCCGCTGGTATCGCCCAGCGCGCGCGCCCTGGCGTTGGCAGAAAACGGGAACGTCCCGGCCTTGTACTCCACGCCCTCGGCCTTGAGCTGCTGCTCGGTCTTGCCGACCCAGGCAATCTCGGGCGAGGTGTAGATTACCCAGGGAATGGTGTTGAAGTTGACGTGCGGCTTCTGGCCGGCGATGCGCTCGGCCACCGCCACGCCCTCCTCCTCCGCCTTGTGCGCGAGCATCGGGCCGCGCACCACGTCGCCGACTGCCCAGACGTTTGCCACGCCGGTGCGGCAGTTCTCGTCCACTGAGATGAGGCCACGCTCCAGCTTCAGGCCGATGCCTTCCGCGTTCAGGCCGGTGGTAT
>CAMDRF010000145.1 GCA_945906765.1 Nitrosovibrio sp. Nv4
TGGGATGTGGACCGGCCCGAGGACGTGGCGCGATTGCGCCGGTCGCGGCTGCTTGAGCCTAGATCGCGCCGGTACCTATAGGTCAGGCTGTCGCCGAAGGCGAGCACCACGGCGTCGGGCGCGAGCGGCGGCAGTTTCGGATGCTGACCGCAGCCTGACAGCACCAGGGAAAACGCAACCATTCCCAAGTGCGGCATCATGGCCCCATGCTAGACTCGCGCGAGAGTGGAGGGAAACGCATGAAGCTCAAGATCAAGAGCCAGCAGGATTGGTGGGCCGGACTGATGTTCATAGGCTTCGGGCTGTTCTTCATCGTATTTTCGCTTGGCACGCCCGACTTCATCAACAATATCGTCGGCACGAAGCTCATTGGCGGCTACCAGATGGGCAGTTCGGTGCGCATGGGGCCGGCGTACTTCCCGGCGGTGCTTGGCGGCATGCTCGCGGTGCTCGGCCTGCTGGTGCTGCTCGATTCCGTCGTCGAGGATGGGCCGAAGGTGGCGAAGTTCCACTTCCGGCCGCTGCTGTTCATCGCGGTATCGAGCCTTGCCTTCGCCTACCTGCTCAAGCCGCTCGGCCTGGTGCTCGCATCCATTGCGCTGGTTTTCATCAGCGCTTTCGGCGGGCATGAATTCAAGTGGAAAGAGGTCGCGATCATGTCGGTGGTGCTCGTGATCTTCTCGGTGCTGGTGTTCGTGAAGGCGCTGTCGCTGCCCTTCCCGATCTGCCCCGCTTTCATCGACATCTGTCCGATCCGCTAGCCGGAAGAAACGGGGCCAACATGGAAGGCATCTTCAGCAATCTCGCGATCGGTTTCATCGAGGTTTTCAAGCTGCAGGCGATTACGCTGGGCGGCATGACGATGACGCTGCCGTTCAACATCCTCATGTGCCTGATTGGCGTGCTACTCGGCACGCTGATCGGCGTGCTGCCGGGCATCGGCCCGGTGGCGACCATCGCGATGCTGCTGCCGGTCACCTTCAACCTGGCGCCGATCGCGGCGCTGATCATGCTCGCCGGCATCTACTACGGCGCGCAGTACGGCGGCTCGACCACCGCGATCCTGATCAACCTGCCGGGCGAGTCCTCCTCGGTGGTGACCTGTCTGGACGGCTACCAGATGGCGCGCCAGGGCCGCGCCGGACCCGCGCTGGCGACCGCGGCGATCGCCTCGTTCTTCGCCGGCTGCGTCTCCACGCTGGTCGTCGCGTTGTTTGCCCCGCCGCTGGCGGAGGTGGCGCTGAAATTCGGCCCCGCGGAGTACACCTCGCTGATGGTGCTGGGCCTCGTCGCCGCGGTGGTGCTTGCGTCCGGCTCGCTCATCAAGGCGATCGCGATGGTGGTTCTGGGCCTCTTGCTCGGGCTGGTCGGCACCGATGTCAATTCGGGCGTGCTGCGCTTCGCCTTCGGCATTTCCGAAATGGCCGACGGCATCGGCTTCGTCACCGTCGCGATGGGCATGTTCGGCATCTGCGAGATCATCGCCAACCTCGAGCAGAAGGAGAAACGCGAGGTGTTCACGAGCAAGGTTGGCAGCCTGATGCCCACCAAGGAGGATTTCAAGCGCATGATCGCCCCGATCCTGCGCGGCACCGTGCTCGGCTCGGCGCTCGGCATCCTGCCCGGCGGCGGCGCGCTGCTCGCGTCCTTCGGCGCCTACACGCTGGAGAAAAAGGTCTCGAAGAATTCGCACCAGTTCGGCAAGGGCGCCATCGAGGGCGTCGCGGCGCCCGAAGCGGCCAACAATGCGGGCGCGCAGACCTCCTTCATTCCGCTGCTCACGCTCGGGATTCCGTCCAACGCGGTGATGGCGCTGATGATCGGCGCCATGATGATCCAGGGCATCGCGCCGGGCCCGCAGGTGATGACGGAACGGCCGCAGTTGTTTTGGGGCATGATCGCCTCGATGTGGGTCGGCAACCTGATGCTGGTGATCCTCAACCTGCCGCTCATCGGCATGTGGATCAAGCTGCTCACGGTGCCTTACCGGATCCTCTACCCCTCGATCCTGCTGTTCATGGCGATCGGCGTGTTCAGCATCTCCAACCAGCCCTTCGACTGCTTCCTGATGGCCTGCTTCGGCCTGCTCGGCTACGTCTGCGTCAAACTCGGCTGCGAGCCGGCGCCGCTGATTCTCGGCTTCATTCTCGGGCCGTTGATGGAGGAGAACCTGCGGCGCGCCATGCTGCTCTCGCGCGGCGATCCGTGGGTGTTCATCAGCCCTTCGAAGCCGATCAGCATGGGCTTCGTCATCGCCGCGGTTCTGCTGCTGGTGATTGTCGCGCTGCCCGCGCTGCGCAAGAAGCGCGAAGAAGTCTTCGTCGAAGAGACCTGAGCATCTTGCTGCGGTTGCTGCTCCTGGTTTCGCTGGCGGGCGCGGCCAATCCTGCGGCAGCGCAGACCTGGCCCTCGAAGCCGGTCCGGCTGATCGTTCCCTATGCCCCGGGCGGCCCGGTGGACATCTCCGCCCGGCTGCTGGCCGCCAAGCTGCAGGAGTCGCTTGGCCAGCCTGTCGTGCCGGAAAACCGGCCGGGCGCCGGCGGCAACATCGGTGTCGAACTGGCGGCCAAGAGCCCGCCCGACGGCACCACGCTGGTGATAAGCGCGATCGCGACGCTGGCGATCAATCCCTCCCTGTATCCAAGCCTGCCCTACGACCCCCTCAAGGACTTGAGGCACGTCACGCTGCTGGTGCAGGTACCGAACGTTTTGATTGTCACCAACGACCTGCCGGCGAAGAACGTGAAAGAACTGATCGCGCTGGCGAAGCAGCGCCCGGGCAAGCTCGATTTTGGCTCCGGCTCCAGCGGTTCCACCGGCCATCTCGCCGGCGAGATGTTCAAGATGATGACCGGCACTTACATGGTGCACATCCCGTACAAGGGTTCGGCGCCCGCGCTTGCCGACATGATGGGCGGCCGCATCCACCTGATGTTCGACAACCTTGCCAGCGCGCTGCCAAGCATCCGCTCGGACAAGGTGCGCGCGCTGGCGACCACCACCCTGAAGCGTTCGAGCTTCCTGCCCGAACTGCCGACGCTGGACGAATCGGGACTGAAAGGCTTCGATATGAGCACCTGGTGGGGCGTGTCGGTCGCGGCGAAGACCCCCCAGACCGTGGTCGAGCGCCTCTCGGCCGACATTCTCAAGGCGATGGACGCTCCGGATTTCAAGGATCGCCTGCGCAACATCGGATCTGAGGCGCCTGCGGTACGCACTCCCGATCAATTCACGGCTTTTGTAACTTCTGAGCTGAAAATCTACACAGAACTTGTAAAAAGGTCGGGCGCGAAGGTCGATTGAGCGCGGATTGGCTATACTGTGACGGTCATGAAGCCCACGGGGCACCTGATTGTGAATGCCGTCTGGGACGACGAGGCCCGCGTGTGGGTTGCGACCAGTGACGATGTTCCCGGGCTCGCCACGGAAGCGGACGACATGGATTCGCTGGTCGAGAAGCTTAAGTTGATGATCCCCGATTTGCTCGATGCCAATGGCGTAGCGCACGCG
>CAMDRF010000146.1 GCA_945906765.1 Nitrosovibrio sp. Nv4
ATGACCGAGGCGGCGACCCGGTTCATCACGCCGGTGACGATGCAGGCGCTGACCGGCCAGACCGTCTGGACCGATCTCTGGGACCCGCGCGTCGCCGACAACATGTCGCACATCGAACTTTCGCGCGATCGCGACTTGATATTGATCGCACCCGCCAGCGCGGATTTTCTCGCCAAGGTGGCGCACGGCCTTGCCGGCGACCTGCTCTCCACGCTGGTTCTGGCGAGGCGCTGCGGACTGATAATGGCGCCGGCGATGAACGTGGAAATGTGGGACAACCCGGCGACGCAACGAAGCCTGCGCACGTTGCGCGAGGACGGCATCGTCTTCGCGGGGCCCGCGGCCGGCGACCAGGCCTGCGGCGAGACCGGCATGGGGCGCATGCTCGAGCCGGCGCAGATCGTGGCAGAGGTCGAGGCGTGGTTCCAACCCAAAATGCTTGCCGGCAGGCGCGTGCTGGTGACCGCGGGGCCGACGGAGGAGCCGATCGACCCGGTGCGCGTGATCACCAATTCGAGCTCCGGGAAAATGGGATTCGCAGTGGCGCGCGCGGCACGCGAGGCCGGCGCGAGCGTGACGCTGATCAGCGGGCCGGTGGCGCTGGCGACGCCACAGGGCGTGGCGCGGGTGGACGTGCGCAGCGCCCAGCAGATGTTCAATGAAGTAAAGGCGGCGCTCGAGGGCAGCGACATCTTTATCGCAGTGGCCGCGGTCGCCGACTGGAAGTTGAAAAAGGTTTTCGACAAAAAAATAAAGAAGACCGGCGGTCGCGCGCCGGTGCTTGAGTTCGAGGAGAACCCGGACATCCTCGCCTGGGTCGCGGCGCGCAAGAACCCGCCGTTCTGCGTCGGCTTCGCGGCCGAGAGCGAGCATGTCGCGGAGAATGCCCGGGCCAAGCGCGTGAAAAAGGGCGTACCGCTGATTGCCGCCAACCTCGCGCAGGAGGCACTGGGTGCCGACGACAACGCGATCACGTTGTTCGATGCGCGTGGCAAGCATTCGCTCGGGCGCGGTCCCAAGCTGGAACAGGCGCGCAAGCTGCTGGCGCATGTCGCAGACATGCTGCAGAAAGCGAAGCGCTAACTTGCGCAGGCTGGATGTGAAGATCCTCGATCCGAGGATCCGGGAAATGCTCCCCCAGTACGGCACGCCCGGGGCCGCGGGCCTCGATCTGCGCGCCTGCCTGGATGCGCCCCTCGAACTGAAACCCGGCGACAGCCAGCTGGTGCCCGCCGGCATCGCGATTCACATCGGTGACCCAGGTTTCGCCGCCATCGTTCTGCCGCGATCAGGGCTCGGCGCCAAGCACGGCATCGTGCTCGGCAACCTGGTGGGCCTGATCGACTCCGACTACCAGGGGCAGGTATTCATTTCTGTCTGGAACCGCGGGCAGGCGGCATTCACCATCCAGCCGATGGACCGCATCGCGCAACTTGTGGTGGTGCCGGTGCAGCAGGTGGAATTCAACCTCGTCGAGGAATTCCAGTCCACCAGCCGCGGTAGCGGCGGCTTCGGCAGCACCGGGAAAAGCTAGGCCAGCGAATCGGCCCAGATGGTGCGGGCCCAGTTCCAGGCGTACGTACCCTCGGCTTCGCTGCGGGCCGCGGAAACGCCGCCCGAGCCTTTCACCGCGATGAGCGTGCCCTGGCCGGCGTCCCACTCGTGCACCGAGGAAACGCGGATCGCTTCTTTCTGCGACACGAAGCTGTAGCAGGTGTTGATGATCTTCGGCTCGGGCCCGGCGCCGCGTCCGCCGAGCGCTGCGGTGATCGCCGCCGCCGCGATCTTGGCGTGATTGTTGGCCATGCTGCCCGACTTGGGCATGCCCGGTGCCGACAGGGTCGCGTCCCCCAGCACGTGGATGCCCGGGACTTTCTTTGACTCCATAGTGCGCCAATCCACGTCGCACCAGCGGTTGTTCGTCGTGATCAGGCCGGCCTGCATCGCGATGTTGCCGGCGCGGTGCGGCGGCACGACGTTCAGCACGTCGCCCTTCACGTCTTCCACCTCGAGCTTCACGGTCATCGTCGCCGCATCGACGCCGATCGCCTTGGAGCTGCCGCGATATTCGAGGATTCCGGAATAGAGATCTTTCCAGGCGGCCTTGAACAGGCCCGCTTTCGAGGTGACGTCCGGATTTGCGTCGAGCACCAATACCTTGGAGCGCGGCTTGGCTTGCTTGAAATAGGCCGCGACCATGCTCGCGCGCTCGTAGGGACCCGGCGGGCAGCGGTAGGGCGCGAGCGGAATCGACAGGACGTAGACGCCGCCGTCGCGCATCTGCTCGAGTTGCTGGCGTAATGCGACTGTCTGGGCTCCTGCTTGCCACGCGTGCAGCACGCGACCGGCATTCATCGCCGATTCGTAGCCCTGGATTTCGCCGAAGTTGAAATCGATGCCCGGCGAAACGATGAGGCGCTCGTAAGCGATATCTCCGCCGCGGCCGAGGCGAACAGTTTTCTTCGCCGCATCGATGGCGACTGCTTCATCCCGTACCACCTGCACGCCATGGCGGCGCAGCGCGTCGTAGCCGTGGCTTATTTCCTGCATGCTCGAATAGCCCGCCAGCACCAGGTTGGAAATCGGGCATGACGTGAAGCTGCTCTCGCGCTCGACCAGCACGACGTCGAGCGACGGAGCCCACAGGCGGATGTACTTCGCCGCGGTGGCGCCGCCAAAGCCGCCGCCAACTACCACCACCCGAGCTTTCGAAGGGACAGAGCTCGCACATCCTGCGAGAGAAACTGCCCCTGCCAGCTTGATGAAGTCTCTGCGTTTCATGGCGTCTCCTAGCGTTTCTGCGCGGCGAACCAGGCCGCGAGCGCGTCGATCTGCGGGTCGGTATAGCCCTTGGCGATCTGGTGCATCACGGTCGCCGGACGTTTGCCGTCCCTAAAGTCGATCATCTGCTTGACCAGGTAATCCCTCGGCATCCCGGCAATCGGTACCAGGTCCCTGGAGGGAGCGCGCCCTTCGGTGCCATGGCAGATGGCGCAGGCGGCGGCGAGGTTGCGCCCCTGCAGGTCCTGGGCGGCGACAGGAGCAGCGGCAAGCGCCGCCGCGGTGAAGATCAAGGCCTTCATAAGTACCCTCCAGTGCGTTATGCGTTCAGGCGACCGGCTCGGCAGCCGCCGGCGGCACCGCGGGTGCCGGCATTTCGAAGCGTAGCACGACCTTCTCGCCTTCGCCGACGTCGATGGTCACCTTGCCGCCGTGCACCAGCTTGCCGAACAGCAGTTCGTCGGCGAGCGCGCGGCGGATTGTGTCCTGGATCAGGCGCGCCATCGGGCGCGCGCCCATCAGCGGATCGAAGCCTTTCTTCGCCAAATGCTCCTTCAG
>CAMDRF010000147.1 GCA_945906765.1 Nitrosovibrio sp. Nv4
GAGAATATCGAGCGGCGCCTGCGTTTGAAATTCCCCGAGCGCCTCGGCAGCGCTGGTCCGGATGCGCGCGTACCGGTGGCGCAGAAGCCGGAGGATTTCCTGCTGGTTGTGGTGGGCGGCGCGGGCAAGCACTCGGCTTTCATCCCGACTTTCGGCGTGACGCGTTCGGTAACTCTGGCGCTGCGGCACTACGATGGGCGGTTTGTCGGTTCGGTTCAGGAATTGCGGCGAACGTAAGATTTCAAAAATTGGCATTGCCTGCACCGAATTCGTCGCCAAGGCGGCACCCGACGGTTATACCTACCTATCTGTCGCAAGTAAGTTTGCGTCTACCGCCGCCGTCCTACCCGTCGTGCCGTACTATCCAGTCAAAGACTTCAGCGGCGTCAGCCTGACTGCCGGTGTGCCTGCTTGATGCTCCGCCGCGGCAGCGTCACTTGTGCCCAACCGCCGGCAGTCGCATCGCCGCGCTGATCGACCGCCTCGATCTCCAGCTTGACCGTGCCTGAACCGGCGTCACGGTCCTCCTTCGACACGACCGTGCCACGGCAATAGGTGAGATCGCCGATCAGGTTGAAGCGCCGCCGTAGAGTAAAAAAATAGGAAGCTACTGAAAATGCAATAGTTTTTGACTGCGATGGTTCTCTGGGGCATCAGGGAATACGAGGAGACAAGTCATTCTGGAGTTTGCAGAAATATCGTGCATCGTGCAAATTTGCGTCTTGCGACTGGTTCCGTCCGCTACCCAATTCGTCAAACGAACTCCGTTGATTAGTCCGCAGACAAGTCATTGATTTAATGAAGTATTATATTTTGTGCTTGAGGACTTGAGCGATTTTAGAGGGCGCCGGATCGGAGAGAACCGGCCAACGGAGAGAGAAAACGGGGTCGAATACCGCCGCCAGGGCCTTCGGCGTAGTCCGCAGGAACCAGCGTGAATTCTGGCATACCGTGCCAATCCTTTTTCCAATTCCCCACCGCCCGACCAAATTACTTCTCGCACCCGCTGCCCGCAAACCCGCATGAATGCTGGATAGGGTGTCGCGAACGCTCGCGTCCCTACTGATAACAGAGAGAGTAATTTGCGGGAATCGGGCCGGAAAACGCACCGCCCAGGGCGCGACGCTCGCGAGGCCAAAGGCGTTTTCACTGGGGGAACAGGCAAAAAAAATCCCAACTGATAAGAGTTGGGACTTTGAGTATTGGTGGAGGCGGCGGGAATCGAACCCGCGTCCAGTGGCACGCCACATACAGTTCTACATACTTAGCCTGTCGACTTTTTTTAACGGGTCGGCCGCGAACAGGCACGCTGCTTTCCCCGCGAGTCGCCTACTTTTTAAGGCTGTGCCAAGCGACCCGGCGCAGCCCGATTCCCTGTAGATGACTCTGCATCCGGTTGCCCGGCCCACCCCAGGGACGAGATGGGAGCAGAGCTAGCCGGTTCTTAGGCGGCTAGTGCGTACGAGTTGTCGTTCGCAGTTACTTATGTTCCAGATGGATTTGCGAGGTGACTGGTCCTCGGTATGCCCTGCCTGCTTTGTTACCCCTGTCGAAGCCAGGTCGCCCCCGGTTTCATACAAGCCCGTACATTATCGCACGTGGGGGCACGCAGCCCGATTGCAAGGTGCCTAAAGCAGTCGCAGAAGGTCGAGCGGCTGGCCGATGACGGCCTCGGCATTCCATCCCCTGGGGCCGCCGTTTTCGGTGCCGCTGTAGCCGTACTCGACCGCCACCGAGAACATGCCGGCGGCTTTCGCGGCCTGGATGTCGCGCAGGTCGTCGCCCAGGTAGCAACACTCCGAGGGCTCCATCCCGATCTGCTTGGCTGCGAGCAACAACGATGCGGGATGGGGTTTGAGATGCGGAGTGGAGTCCCCGCCGACCACGCAGCCGGCCCGGCCCGCGAGGCCGAGTTGCGCGACCAGCGGCGTGGTCAGGCCGATTGCCTTGTTGGTCACGATGCCCCACGCCAGAGGGCGCGATTCGAGCTCGGCAAGTAATTCCTCGATTCCGGCGAAAAGGCGGGTGTGCACGCAGATTGCGGCCCGATAGTTCGCGAGGAACTCCTCGCGCATGGCCTCGTAGTCGGGGTCTTGCGGCGTCTTGCCGAATCCGACCGAGAGCAGTCCCCGTGCGCCGCTCGATGCGTACGTTCGCACCTTCTCCACGGGCAGGGACGGTCGGCCACGATCGACGAGCATTCGGTTGAGCGCGGCGCCCAGGTCCGGCGCGGTGTCGGCAAGGGTGCCATCGAAATCGAAAAGAACGGCGCGCACCTAATCTTCCCTGACGCAATGGGCGGTGTAGTTCACGCTGCAATCTTCGCCCAGGCTGTATTTCTTCGATAGCGGGTTGTAGCTCATGCCGGTGAATTCCTCGCACCGAAGGCCGGCGGCCCGGCATGCAGCCGCGAGCTCGGAGGGCTTGATGAAACGCATGTAGTCGTGGGTGCCCTTGGGCAGCAACTTGAGGAGGTACTCCGCGCCGACGACCGCAAACAGGTACGCCTTCGGGTTGCGGTTGATTGTCGAGAAGAAGGCGTGCCCGCCGGGCTTGAGGAGCTTGGCGCAGGCCGCGACGGTGCTCGCCGGCTCGGGGACGTGCTCGAGCAGTTCCATGCAAGTGACGATGTCGAAGGTGCCGGGAGTGCGATCAGCCAGCGCTTCGGCCGAAACGCACTCGTAGCGTACGGGCAGGCGTGTTTCCAGCAGGTGAAGCTCCGCGACCTTTAGGGCCCTGTCCGAAAGGTCGATGCCGCAAACGTCGGCACCTTTGGCTGCCATGGCCTCGGTAAGGATTCCGCCGCCGCAGCCAACGTCGAGAACCTGTTTTCCCGACACCGGGGCGCGCGCATCGATCCACGCAAGGCGAAGAGGGTTGATCTCATGCAACGGCCGGAATTCGCTCACCGGGTCCCACCAGCGATGGGCCAGCTGGCCGAACTTGTCGAGCTCCGCTGGGTCTGCGTTCGAGGTTGTGCTCATTGTCCGATTACCAAAAAAATAGCCCTGCTGACGCAGGGCTTTTTTCTAGAACGTGAAGCTTACGGCCTGCGCGTGCCGATCACTTCGATTTCCACGCGGCGGTTCTTGGCGCGGCCTTCCTTGGTGGCATTGCTCGCCACAGGCTGCTTCTCGCCCTTGCCTTCGGTGTACACGCGGTTCGGCTCGACGCCCTTGCTCACCAGGTAGGACTTGACGGCTTCGGCGCGGCGCACGGACAGCTCCTGGTTGTACGCATCGCTGCCG
>CAMDRF010000148.1 GCA_945906765.1 Nitrosovibrio sp. Nv4
GAGATGAGGAGGTCCTCGGTCTTGACGCCTAGCTTGGCGGCGTAGGAAATGTCGAGCGCGTTCTCGGCATCGATGAAGGCGGCGGTGCCGCCGACTTTCTGCATCTCGGCGATGACCTGGAGGGTCAGCGTGGTCTTGCCCGAGGATTCCGGGCCGTAGATCTCGACCACCCGGCCGCGCGGCAGGCCGCCGACGCCCAGTGCGATGTCCAGGCCGAGCGACCCGGTGGACACCACGTCGATATCCTTGATGGCGGCGTCATCCATCTTCATGATGGAGCCCTTGCCGTACTGCTTCTCGATCTGTGCCAGCGCTGCTTCGAGCGCCTTTTGCTTGTTTTCGTCCATTCCCGTACCTCTTATGTGGCTGTCGACATCTTCGGCGGGTTCAGTGGGACACTGCGCCCGGGCCGACACCGGATACTGTATAAATGCACATGTATTGTGGTCGGTTGACAGGGCCCTGTCAAACAGGCAATGGCGGGCCTGCGGTAAAATCCGAAAACTTCTTTGGAGACAAGACGATGGCGAAAATTTCGTTCCTCGGCCTCGGGGTCATGGGCTACCCGATGGCGGGCCACCTGCTGAAGAAGGGCGGCCATGAGGTCACGGTCTACAACCGCAGCGCCGCCAAGGCCGCCCAGTGGGTCAAGGAGCACGGCGGCAAGTCCGCCGCCACCCCGAAGGAAGCCGCCCAGGGCGCCGATTTCGTCCTGATGTGCGTCGGCAACGACGACGACGTGCGCTCGGTCGCCTTCGGCGACAACGGGGTGTTGGCCGGGATTCGCAAAGGCGCGATTCTCGTGGATCACACCACCGCTTCCGCCGTCATCGCCAGGGAACTGCACGCCAAGTGCAAGGAAAAGGGCGTCGGCTTTGTAGACGCTCCCGTTTCCGGCGGCCAGGGCGGCGCGGTCAACGCGCAACTCGGCATCATGTGCGGCGGCGAACAGTCCGACTACGACAAGGCGCAGCCGGTGCTCGCCATCTACGCCAAGATGTGCGCGCTGATCGGCGCGCCCGGCGCCGGCCAGCTCACCAAGATGGTCAACCAGATGGCGATCGTCGGCATCCTGCAGAGCCTCTCGGAAGCGCTCAACTTCGGCATGAAGGCGGGCCTCGACATGGAGAAGGTGATCTCGGTGATCTCCAAGGGCGCGGCGCAGTCCTGGCAGATGGAGAACCGCTGGAAGACCATGGTCGAGGGCAAGTTCGAAGGCTTCGGTTTCGCCAGCGAATGGATGCGCAAGGACCTCAACATCGCGTTGGCGGAAGCGAAGAAAAACGGCGCCACCCTGCCCAGCACCGCGCTGATCGAGCAGAACTACGGCCGCATCTGCTCGCGCGGCCACGGCCGCTGGGACAACTCCGCGCTGATGGACCTGCTGAAGTAAAAGGTGAAGTAAAAGGGGTCAGGACAATTTATTTTTAGACGGCTGTCCACCCGCAGCCAATGCTGGGCGTTATACATGGCGTGCGAAATTCGCCGTCAACAGCGCCTTGGCTCGATCCCGCCGCCTAGAGATCCCCGGGGTACCGCTTCACGTTATCCAAAGGGGCGTGAATCGTACCGCTTGCTTTTTTACGGACGTGAATCGCCGCTTCTACCTGAAGTGCCTCGCAAAATTCGCGGAGCGGCGCTGCTGTGCCATCCACGCCTATGTCCTGATGAGCAACCATGTGCACCTCCTGGTCACCCCGGCGGCAAACGGCGCCGTAGCCGCGCTGCTGCAGGATCTGGGCCGGACGTATGTCCGGATCCTCAATACTGTTCATGGCAGGACGGGAACCCTCTGGGAAGGACGCTTCAAATCCAGCCTGGTGGACTCCGAAAACTACCTGCTGACCTGCCATCGCTACATCGAGCTGAATCCTGTGCGCGCCGGCATCGTCAACCATCCTGCGCAGTATCCATGGTCCAGCCACGCGCATTACGCCCTGGGCCTTACGAACGCACTCATTACCGAACACCCGGCATACCTTGGCCTCGGCAACGACAGCGGCGAACGACGCTCCGCCTTCGAGATGCTATTCCATGAAGAGCTCGATCCGCCGATCCTTGCGACTATCCGAAATGCGACGAACGCAGGAGCGGCCATAGGGTCGGAAGAGTTCCTGACGAGGACGGCATCAATAACCGGCCTACCTGTCCGGCTTCCGCAACGAGGTCGTCCGCACAAGAAAGCTGCCGTCAGTTCCGGGGCGGAGTCGATTTCCTGTAAATTGCTCTGACCCCTTTTTCCAGGCCGGCTGCGCGAGGCGCACCGGGATGCGCTTTAAGCCGAAGGGCTTGCCGAATTTCTGATAGCGCCCCGCGAGTTGCGTGCCGCAATGGGTGCAAGCGCCCTCGTCGGTCAGGCGATAGCCGCGGATCTCGTACCAGTCGCGCACAACGACCGGGTTCTCGCATGAGGGGCAGAAAGTAGAGCCGCCCTCCTCGTCATGCACGTTGCCGGTGTAGACGTAGCGCAGGCCGGCGAGCCGGCCGATTTCCCGCGCGCGCGTGAGCGTCGCGGGCGGAGTCGGCCCGACGTCGGTCATCTTCCAGTCGGGGTGGAAGGCGGTGAAGTGCAGCGGCACGTCGGGTCCCAGGTGCTGCATGATCCATTTGCATTCGGCCTGCAGCTCTTCATCGGAGTCATTCTTGCCGGGGATCAGCAGCGTCGTGATCTCGGTCCAGACCTGCGTCTCCTTCACCAGGTATTCGAGCGTCTCGAGCACCGGTTGCAGCCGGCCGCCGCAAATCTTGTAGTAGAACTCGTCAGTAAAACCCTTGAGGTCGACGTTGGCCGCGTCCATCTTTTCGTAGAACTCGCGCCGCGGTGTCGCGTGGATGTAACCGGCGGTGACCGCCACGGCCTGCACGCCGCACGCATGGCAGGCGTCCGCGATGTCCATCGCGTACTCGGCGAAAATTACCGGGTCGTTGTAGGTGAAGGCGACCGATTTGCAGCCGAGCTTTACCGCGGCCGCGGCGATCATGTCCGGCGTCGCCTCGTCCATCAGCCGGTCCATTTCCCTCGACTTGGAAATGTCCCAGTTCTGGCAGAACTTGCAGGCGAGGTTGCAGCCCGCGGTGCCGAAGGAGAGGACGCTGGTGCCCGGATAGAACTGGTTGAGCGGTTTTTTCTCCACCGGGTCGATGCAGAATCCGGAGGAACGGCCATAGGTGGTGAGCACCATCCGGCCGTCTTCCATCTTGCGCACGAAGCACATGCCGCGCTGGCC
>CAMDRF010000149.1 GCA_945906765.1 Nitrosovibrio sp. Nv4
ATTGAGCGCAATGCGATTATGCCGCTCGCCGGCCCCGGCCATCGCGTGCACGACGCCGTCGACGAACTCGTGCCGTTCGGCGGCGAGCGCTTCGCGCTCCAGATACTCGCGCTCGTCCAAGCGGCGCTTTTGCGGCGTACCCATGAAAAGTAGCCTAGCATGAAAGTTCTTAACCAAGGCATTACACGTGCGTGTGAGCTCATTCGGGGCAGGGGCTGATCGATGCCATGAGAGTAGAGTAACAACTCCGAGGTCTTTCGAGTGGCGCCGCGACGGCAAAGATCGGACCCCCGCTGCTGTAGAATTTCGGCACCGACCGCTTGGGAGTCAAGCATGGACCTGTCCGACCTGCACAGAGGCAAGCACAAAGCAAAGCTCTCCGGCGCACCGCGCAAGAGGCGGCTGTCGGAGATGACGCCGGCGGAGATAGAAGCCCTGCCCGAGAGTGAGTTCGCGCGCCTGCTGAGCGGCAAGGTACGCCGAGCCTATCTCGCCTCGAGGAAGCTCAAGGGCAGGCTCTGAAGTATCTGTTCGATTCCAACGTCCTGTTTCACCTCGCAAACAGCGCGGACGGTTACCGGCTGCTCTACACGCGGCTGGAGTCGCTGCGCTCCCGCCAGCGAACGATCTCCGCGATTGCTTCGCACGAACTGCGCTATCGCGCTGCGCGCAGAGGCGTTTCGCGCGACCTTATCGCTGAACTCGGCAGAGTATTGGCCATGTTTACCGTTGTCCCCTTCGACCAGGCGTCCGCGCTCGCCGCCGTGAAAGTCCGCCGGGAGCTCGAGCGCGCGGGCAAGCCCATCGGCCTCCTGGACGCCTTACAGGCAGGCCAAGCGCTCGCGATGGGCGCAGTCATGGTCACCGACAACGTGCGCGAGTTCAGCCGCGTCCCGGGGCTCAAGGTCGAGAACTGGCGCAGGGCGGCGTAGCTCCGTCCAGGGACCGAACGTGAGCCGCGAGATCGTCCCCGTCATCCTGTGCGGCGGCGCGGGCAGCCGGCTGTGGCCGCTGTCTCGCCAGCTGCTGCCCAAGCAGTTCCTGCCGCTGCTCGCCGACCGCTCGCGCAGCCAGGAGGTGCGCGAAGTGGTCGAGGATCTCAAGCGCGCCAACCGCTCCGAGCACTGGGTGGTCGTGTCCGCGCGCGTGCGCGTGACGCGCGGCGAGGACGACATCGAGCGCTTCGAGGACCGCTACAACGGCCGCTGAAAACCGGGCCCCGTCTTCCCCGGCCGCGCCGCAGGGCTATACTGTCGCTCTACGTAAATAGCGAAGAGCGGTCATGTCCGGACCCACAGTGCAGATCCGGCCGGATCTCAAGGCGAAGCTGGACGATCTTGCGGCGCAAACGCATCGCGATCAATCGGAGCTTGCCAACGAGGCCTTGGCTGCTTACCTGGAGCACGAGCAACGAAACATCGCCAGGATTCGCGAAGGCCTGGCGCAGGTCAGGCACGGCGAGTTCGCGACCGATGAGGAAGTCAAGGCGTTCTTCGCGAGGCATGCCAAGCCCGGAGCGTGAAGACCCGGTACACCCGGCGCGCCCTGCTCGATCTTGCTGAGATCCAGGTCCTGAGCGCGATTCATTCCGCCCGCTCGTGGCCAACCACCCTCTGAATCCGACGCCGCTCGCCGCGGGCGTCGAAGCGCTGCCTGTCGAGGAGCTTCCGCGCGTGCTTGGTGCGGCAAAGCCCCGGCTGAACCGGGCTCAGGCCACCGTCAAGCCGGTCTCTTCGTAGAGGTCCGTCAGATTCAGGCTCGCCCGCAGCGCGCCGCACTCGATGTCGAGTTGCTCACCCGGATCGAGGCTTGCTTCCAGCCACTGGCCGTCCGCGCCGCGCACCGAGTAAGCCGCGGCGACGCGCCCGGAGTCCACCATCAAGTAATACCGAAGGCTCTGGATCGCGCGATAGCCTTGGAGCTTCTCGAGCGTATCGACCGCAGAGGTCGACGGGACTCGCGAGCTTGTCATTACCCGCTTCCCTACGTCGTCACGTACAACGATCTCGAACGAGAGATCCAGGTCCTGAGCGTGATTCATTCCGCGCGCTCGTGGCCGACCGCCTTCTGAATCCGGATTCCTTGAACAAGGCCAGCGACACCACCCAGGTCGTGCACCTCTTCGGCCGCGCCGAGCACTGGGTGGTGGTCTCCGACCGCGCGCGCGTGACGCGCGGCGAGGACGACATCTAGTGCCATGGGGGTCTGTCCCCGCTTTCCGCAGGACCGGGCATCAGGGGCTATACTTTCTCCGGCCCTCCAAGGATGCAAATGCGATGAACCCGAACCTGCCGGCTGATGTTGCTTCGCGCACCCAAGAGGTTGCCAGCATCTGCGCGCGGCTTGGAGTGCGCCGCCTCGAACTTTTCGGTTCCGCTGCGCGGGGTGGCGAGCATCCCGAAGATCTGGACTTCCTGGTCGATCTCGGCGAGCTGCCTCCGCGCCAGTACGCGGACGCCTACTTCAAGCTGCGCGCGTCGCTCGAGGCGCTGTTCCGCCTTCCGGTGGACCTTTTGACGCCGGCCAACCTGGGAAATCCCTATTTCAGGCAGCGCGTAGAGCAGGAAAAGACCTTGCTCTATGCGGCTTGAGACGCGGAAATACCTCTTCGACATCGGGCAGGCGGCAGACAGCATCGCGGCCTTCTGCGCCGGCAAGACCTTCGAACTGTATCGCGCCGACGAGCTCCTGCGGGCTGCGGTCGAGCGCAAGTTCGGCATCATTGGCGAGGCACTCGCCAGGTTGGACAAGGACGATCCGGATACGGCAGCACTGATTCCCGACCGAGCGAAGATCATTGCGTTCCGCAATATCATCATCCACGGATATGCCGGCGTCGACGATCGCATCGTATGGGGAGTCATCGAAGGAGACTTGCCGTCCCTGCGCAGCGTTGTCGAAACCCTGCTCAAGCAGCCGGAACGCTAACCGCTCGAAAATGGGAACAGACCCGGTTTTCCGGGTCATCGCGCAATCCAGATCATGCAGATTGAGTATTTAACTTGCAATTTGCATAATCGGGTGCGGCCATGGCGGCATGATTCCGCGGCTGCGCGGCCTTCCCGCGCAAGCCGTACGCCAACCTCGAGGCGCCGGACGTCCGCCAGTTCGCGCTCGAGGATCCGCGCG